>NZ_JBVJGT010000048.1:0-760 GCF_055587185.1 Micromonospora sp. NPDC048040
ACGCCCGGTTACATTCCGAACCCGGAAGCTAAGCCCTCCAGCGCCGATGGTACTGCACTCGGGAGGGTGTGGGAGAGTAGGACACCGCCGGACAATCATTCCAGTCGAGGGCCGCCCCATCCGGGTCGGCCCTCGACTGCGTAGCGCCATGGGTGGCGCAATGAGGAAGGATGTACCTGTGAGTTCAGGATCGCAGGGCGGAGATCGTCCCCGTCGTTACGAAGACCGGGCGGGCGGGCGCGAGGACGCCCCGCGCCGCGACGACCGGCCGTCGTACCGGGATGACCGGGGTGGTCAGCGCGGCGGATACGCCGGCGACCGCCGCGAAGGCGGGTACCGGTCTGGTTCCCGTGATGGCGACTCCCGCGCGGCCGGCGCCCCCCGTCGTGACGGCGCCGAGCGCCAGGGTGGTTTCCGGGGCGAGCGTGGCGGCGAGCGCCGCGAGGGCGGGTTCCGTTCGGGCCCGCCGCGCGAGGGTGGCTTCCGCCGGGACGCTGGCGACCGTGAGGGTGGCTTCCGCGGTGGGGATCGCCGTGAGGGTGGCTTCCGTGGCGGTGACCGTGAGGGCGGTTTCCGCGGTGGTGAGCGCCGTGAGGGTGGCTTCCGTGGCGGTGACCGCGAGGGCGGTTTCCGCGGTGGTGAGCGTCGCGAGGGTGGCTTCCGTGGCGGTGACCGCGAGGGCGGTTTCCGCGGTGGTGAGCGTCGCGAGGGTGGCTTCCGTGGCGGTGACCGCGAAGGTGGCTTCCGGGGCGGCGACCGC
>NZ_JBVJGT010000048.1:856-1368 GCF_055587185.1 Micromonospora sp. NPDC048040
CCGCCGTGAGGGTGGCGACAGGCCCGGCGGTGGCTTCCGTGGTGGTGACCGTGAGGGCGGTTTCCGCGGTGGTGAGCGTCGCGAGGGTGGCTTCCGTGGCGGTGACCGCGAGGGCGGTTTCCGCGGTGGCGAGCGTCGCGAGGGTGGCTTCCGTGGCGGTGACCGCGAGGGCGGTTTCCGCGGTGGTGAGCGCCGTGAGGGTGGCTTCCGTGGCGGTGACCGCGAAGGTGGCTTCCGGGGCGGCGACCGCCGTGAGGGTGGCGACAGGCCCGGCGGTGGCTTCCGTGGTGGTGACCGTGAGGGCGGTTTCCGCGGTGGTGAGCGTCGCGAGGGTGGCTTCCGCGGCGGCGACCGCCGTGAGGGTGGCGACAGGCCCGGCGGTGGCTTCCGTGGCGGTGACCGCGAGGGCGGTTTCCGCGGCGGTGAGCGTCGCGAAGGTGGCTTCCGCGGCGGCGACCGCCGTGAGGGCGGCGAGCGCCAGGGCGGCGGCTTCCGTGGCGGTGACCGCGAGG
>NZ_JBVJGT010000048.1:1465-53042 GCF_055587185.1 Micromonospora sp. NPDC048040
AGGGCGGCTTCCGTGGTGGCGAGCGCCGCGAAGGCGGGTTCCGCCGTGAGGGCGGCGAGCGCCAGGGCGGCGGCTTCCGTGGCGGTGACCGCGAGGGCGGCTTCCGTGGTGGCGAGCGCCGCGAAGGCGGGTTCCGCCGTGAGGGCGGCGAGCGCCAGGGCGGCGGCTTCCGTGGCGGTGACCGCGAGGGTGGGTACCGTGGCGGTGAGCGCCGCGAGGGTGGCTTCCGTGGCGGTGACCGTGAGGGCTTCCGCGGTGGCGAGCGCCGCGAAGGCGGTTTCCGCGGCGGTGACCGTGAGGGCTTCCGCGGTGGCGAGCGTCGCGAAGGCGGGTTCCGTCGTGAGGGCGGCGAGCGTCGCGAGGGTGGTTTCCGCGGCGGTGACCGTGAGGGCTTCCGCGGTGGCGAGCGTCGCGAAGGCGGTTTCCGTGGCGGCGACCGTGAGGGCGGCTTCCGTGGCGGTGAGCGCCGCGAGGGCGGCTTCCGGGGCGACGAGCGGCGGGAGCGACCGGAGGCGGAGGGGGAGCGCACCCAGGCTCCCGCGCTGCCCGACGAGATCGTCGCCACCGACCTCGACAAGGACGTCCGGGCCGAGCTGCTGTCGCTGGCCAAGCCGGTCGCCGAGACGGTCGCCCGACACCTGGTGGCCACGGGTCAGCTGATCGACGAGGACCCGGCGGAGGCGCTGGCGCACGCGCTGGCCGCCCGTCGGCTGGCGTCCCGGATCGCCGCCGTCCGCGAGGCGGTGGGCCTGGCCGCGTACCACGCGGGGGAGTGGCAGACCGCGATCGCGGAGCTGCGCACGTACCACCGGATGACCGGGCTGCAGAGCCACCTGGCGGTGCTCGCGGACTGCGAGCGGGCGCTGGGTCGGGCGGAGCGGGCGATCGACCTGTTCCGTGGCGCGGACCGGGAGAAGCTGGACCAGGCCGTGGCGATCGAGCTGCTGATCGTGGCGGCCGGCGCGCGCGGCGACCTCGGCCAGAAGGACGCGGCGGTGGCCATGCTCCAGGTTCCCGAGCTGACCGTCGAGGCGGCCGAGCCGTGGACGGCCCGGCTGCGCTACGCGTACGCCGACGCGCTGCTCGCGGTCGGTCGTCGCGAGGAGGCCCGCGAGTGGTTCTCTCGGGCGGCCGACGCGGACACCGAGGGCGAGACCGACGCCGCCGAGCGCCTGCTGGAGCTCGACGGTGTGGTGATCGAGGGCGACGAGGAGGACGAGGAGTCCGCCGAGGCGATCGCCGCCGGTCCGGGCGCCCCGGGTGCGGTGCCGGCCCGTCCGGATGCCGACCTCACCGGCGACGCCGAGCGCGACGACGACGGGCGACGGGACGAGGCCGGGACCGCCGACGAGCGGGACGAGACCGGGAGCGCGGACGTGTCGACGGACGACCTGGCCGACGACGAGCTGACCGACGACGAGGCGCGCGCTGTCGCGGCCGGCCCCACCGCCGACGGCACCGGGACCGACGCCGCCGCTCCTGGCGAGTCGGCCGGCACCGCCGAGTCGGACGCCCCGCAGCGATGACGGCGGACGCCGGGGAGCGGCTGGTCGACGGGTACGCCCTGGTCGTGTTCGACCTGGACGGGGTGATCTATCTGATCGACCGGCCGATCCCCGGCGCCGTCGAGGCGGTCGGCCAACTGCACGCCGAGGGGCGGCGCGTCGCGTTCGCGACCAACAACGCCTCACGCCGTTCCAGCGAGGTGGCCGACCTGCTCACCGGGATCGGGGTTCCCGCCCGGCCGGAGGAGGTGCTCACCTCCGCGGCGGCCGCCGCCGAGTTGCTCCGCGACCGGCTGCCTCCCGGCGCCGCGGTGCTGGTGGTCGGCGCCGAGGCACTGCGGGCCGAGGTCCGCGCCGCCGGGCTGACGCCGGTGTCCCGGGCCGACGAGTCGCCGGTCGCCGTCGTGCAGGGGTACGGGCCGCAGGTCGGCTGGGTGGACCTGGCCGAGGCGTCGGTGGCCGTACGCGGCGGGGCGACCTGGATCGCCACCAACACCGACCGGACGCTGCCCAGCGGTCGGGGACCCCTACCGGGCAACGGCGCGCTGGTCGCCGCGCTGCGGACCGCGCTCGGGCGGGATCCCGACGTGGTCGTCGGCAAGCCTGAGCCGGCGCTGTTCGCCACCGCGGCCCGCCGCGCCGGCGAGGGCCGGGCGCTGGTGGTCGGCGACCGGCTGGACACCGACATCGAGGGCGCCCGGCGGGCGGGCCTGGACAGCCTGCTGGTGCTCACCGGCGTCTGCGACGTGGCCGAGCTGCTCGCCGCCCCGCCGGAGCACCGGCCGACGTACGTTGCGATGGACCTCGCCGGGCTCTTCGACCCGGCGGCGGTGGTGCGGGTCCCGGGCCCCGCGGACGGCTGGTCGGTGGCGTCGCGGGACGGCGCGCTGGAGCTGTCCGGGGCGGGCCGCCCGCTGGCCGCCGTGGCGGCGCTGTGCGCGGCCGCCTGGACCGGGGACGCGACGCGCGTGCGTGCCGGGTCGGCGGCGGCCGAGCAGGTGTTGACCGCGTTCGGCCTGTCCGCCTGAACGGTCCCGCCCTCCCGGCCCGGTTCTACCGTGGCGGTCGGGCCGCCCTGCCCGGGGCTCGGAGCAGGCTGCCTCGGCCGCGGCTCAGAGCAGCTTGCGCAGCTTCATCAGGTCGAGCGGGTTCGCCTTGATCGACACTTGCCGGGACGTGACCGCGCGGGTGATGTCGAGTTCACCGCGGACCAACGCGAGCAGGTCGTCGCTGCTCGTGCTCAGCGCGATCTTCGCCTTCGGGTCGTCGCCGTCGGCCAGGTCGACCAGGCGGCCGTCGGCGAGCCGGCCGTGGAAGGCCGTGTCCAGGTCGGTGATCCGGCAGGCCAGCGTGCGGTCCAGGTCGATCCGTTCCCGCACCGTCTCCGCGTTGCGGTCCAGCCGGGCGGCCAGCTCCTGCAACGCCTGCCGGCACTCGTCCACGCTGGCCACTGTCGCCCCCTCGCCGTTCGCCACGCCGTCCCCGGCACCGTACCGCACGGGGCGTCGCGGGGTGCCCGGTAGCGTGACACCTGCACACCCCCGCCCCGCGGAAGGACTCAGGCATGCAGGACGCGTGGCGCGCCTACCTCGAGCTGGCCATGGGCCTGACGGAGGCGCCCCGGAAGAAGGCCCAGGACGCGGTGCGCCGCCTCGTCGGCTCGGGCGGGGCGACCGCCGGCCAGTTGCAGGCGCTCGCCGAGGAACTCGTCTCCACCGGCGCGGCGAACCGGGAGGCGCTGACCAAGCTGGTCCGGTTCGAGGTCGACCGCGCCCTCGGCGCGGTGGGGCTCGCCACCGCCGACGAGGTCGCCGAGCTGACCCGCCGGGTGCACGAGCTGGAGCGCCAGCTCCGGGAGGCCAGGACGACCCCCGCGGCCCCCGCCACCCCGCCGCCGTCGGCACCCACCACCTCGTCGGCGGCCCCGGGCGCCGCCGAGCCGGCCGTGCCCCCCACAGCCGGGCCGGGCGCGCCCGTCGCGACGCAGGCGGTGGCCAAGAAGGCGGTCGCCAAGAAGGCCGTGGCCAAGAAGGCGGTCGTGAAGAAGGCGGTGGCGAAGCGGGCGCCGTCGGCCGTCGCTCCGGCCGAGGGCGGCCACGTCGAGCAGGTCCCGACGGCGAAGGCCCAGGGCGCCGACGCCGGGCCGGCCCGGCCGGTGAAGAAGGCGTCCGCCCGCAGGCAGCAGCCGGGCGGCGAGGCGTGATCCGCCTCGCGGCCGGGAGCGGCTCGTGACCGGCCCTGCCCGTCCCGGCCCGCCGTCGGGTGCCCGTCCCGGCCCGCCGTCCGCTGCCCGGCCGGGCCCCACGCCCGGACCGCGCCCCGGGCCGCCGCGACCCGAGCCGCTCGACGACCTCGACGAGGCGCGCCACCCCGCCGTCGACGCCGCCGTGCGCGCGATGGCCAACGCCGCGACGCTCGCCCCGGCCGACCAGATCGCGCAGTACGAGGCGGCGTACGAGACGCTGCGGGAAACCCTCGCCACCATCGACCAGGCCTGACCGGACCGGAGAAGAACCACGCATGGCACGTCGTAACCGGCTGGACGCCGAACTCGTCCGCCGCGGCCTGGCCCGCTCCCGGGAGCAGGCCGCCGCGCTGGTGGAGGCCGGCCGGGTCCAGCTGCGCGGGGTACCCGCCCGCAAGCCCGCCGCGATGGTCGACCCCGCCGACCCGCTGCTGGTCACGGGCGAGGACCCCAGCTCGGAGTACGTCTCCCGGGGCGGGCACAAACTGGCCGGCGCGCTGGCCGCCTTCGCCCCCGGCGGGTTGACCGTTGCCGGCCGGCGCTGCCTGGACGCGGGCGCCTCCACCGGCGGCTTCACCGACGTGCTGCTGCGCGCCGACGCGGCCGAGGTGGTGGCCGTCGACGTCGGCTACGGGCAGCTCGCCTGGCCGCTTCGCAACGATCCCCGGGTGCGGGTCTTCGAGCGCACCAACGTCCGTACGCTCACTCCGGAGGCCGTCGGGGGGCCGGTCGACCTCACGGTCGCCGACCTGTCGTTCATCTCGCTGCGGCTGGTGCTGCCGGCGCTGGCCGGCTGCACCCGGCCCGACGGCGACCTCGCGCTGATGGTGAAGCCGCAGTTCGAGGTCGGCAAGGAGCGGGTCGGCGCCGGCGGGGTGGTCCGCGATCCGGCGTTGCGCGCCGAGGCGGTGCTCGACGTCGCCGCCGCGGCGGCGCGGCTCGACCTCGGTCTGGCCGACGTGGCCGCGAGCCCGCTGCCGGGGCCCAGCGGCAACGTCGAGTTCTTCGTATGGTTACGCCGGGACGCACCGCCGGCCGACCCGGATCGGGTGCGTGCCGTGGTGACCGCCGGGCCGCAGGGCCCGGCGCCGTCCGGCGACCTGCCGGACACGGCGACGGAGGAGGTGGCCGGGTGAGCGAGCAGGCGAGCCCCGCGGTCGTGGCTGGGCCGTGCGGGTGCGGGTGCCGGGCGGGCGCGACGGGACGGCCGTCCCGGTGAGCCGCACGGCCCTGCTGGTGACCCACACCGGCCGCCGCCGCAGCACCGAGCACGCGCGGGCGGTGGCCGCCGACCTCATCGCGGCCGGTTTCGAGGTACGGGTCGTCGCCGAGGAGGCCGACGACCTCGACCTGCCCGGCGTGGTGCCGGTGACCGGCCTGGAGGCGGCCGAGGGCGCGGAGATCGTCTTCGCGCTCGGCGGGGACGGCACGTTCCTGCGCGCGGCCGAGCTGGCCCGGCCGGCGAAGGCGCCGCTGCTCGGCATCAACCTCGGCAAGGTCGGCTTCCTCGCCGAGGCGGAGATCGACGACCTGGACAGCGCGGTACGGGACGTGGTGGGCCGGCACTACACCGTGGACGAGCGGCTCACGCTGGACGTGACCGCCGAGTTCGACGGCGGCCCGACCATCGAGTCCTGGGCGCTCAACGAGATCAGCGTCGAGAAGGGCGAGCGCGCCCAGATGCTGGAGCTGCTCGTCGACGTGGACGGCCGCCCGCTGTCCCGCTACGGCTGCGACGGCGTGGTCTGCGCGACCCCCACCGGCTCGACGGCGTACGCGTTCTCCGGCGGCGGGCCGGTGGTGTGGCCCGAGGTGGAGGCCCTGCTGCTGGTGCCGATCAGCGCGCACGCGCTGTTCAGCCGGCCGCTGGTCACCGCGCCCACCTCCACGTTCGCCATCACCGTCGACCCGTTCACCACCCTCGCGGTGCTGTCCTGCGACGGCCGGCGCGTCTACGACCTGCCGCCCGGGGCCCGGGTCACCGTGCGGCGCGGCGCGTTGCCCGTGCGCATCGTGCGGCTGCGGGACCGCCCGTTCACCGACCGGCTGGTGGCGAAGTTCGACCTGCCCGTGCACGGCTGGCGCGGCAACCGCCGCTGACAGCGCGTCCGTGGCGCGTGTCGGCACCGGCGGTGACCAGCCGCACCGGGGCGCCCGGCCGGTGGTGAGGCGGGGCGCGACGCCCCGGTACGCCCGTGCCGGCTGGTCAACTGTCGGGGGCCGCGTCTACTGTCGGTTGCTGTGCTGGAAGAGCTGCGCATCACCGGACTGGGCGTCATCGAGGACACCACGCTGCCGTTGACCGGCGGCATGAACGTCATCACCGGCGAGACCGGTGCGGGCAAGACCATGGTGGTCACCGGCCTCGGCCTGCTCTTCGGTGGCCGTGCCGACGCGGGGCGGGTCCGTGCCCAGCCCGGCCGGGCGGTGGTCGAGGGGCGGCTGCGGCTCGACGGCCGGGTTGCCGCCGCCGTGCACACCCGGGTCGTCGACGCCGGCGGCGAGCCCGACGAGGACGGTTCGGTGCTGCTCAGTCGCACGGTCACGGTGGAGGGTCGGTCCCGGGCGCACCTGGGTGGGCGCAGCATGCCGGTGGCCATGCTCGGCGAGGTGGGCGAGCAGGTGGTCGCCGTGCACGGCCAGTCCGACCAGCTGCGGCTGCTGCGTCCGGCCGAGCAGCGGGCCGCGCTGGACCGGTTCGCCGGCCCGGAGCACGAGAAGCTGCTCGACGCGCTGCGCGAGGCGTACACCCGCTGGCGCGCCGTGGTCGACGACCTGGCCGACCGGCGGCGCAACGTCCGCGAGCGCAGCCAGGAGGCCGACCTGCTGCGGCTCGGCCTGGACGAGATCACCCGGGTCGACCCGCAGCCCGGCGAGGACGACGAGCTGAAGGCGGAGGCGCAGCGGCTGGAGCACGCCGAGGGGCTGCGCACCGCGGCGCAGCTGGCCCACCAGTGCGTGGCCGGCGGCGTGGAGGCGACCGACGAGACCCCCGACGCCACGGCGCTGCTCGGCACCGCCCGGCGCACCCTGGAGGCGCAGGCCGGCACGGATCCGGCGCTCGGCGAGCTGGCGGGGCGGCTGGAGGAGGCGGCGACGCTGGTGGCGGACGTCTCCGCCGAGCTGTCGGCCTACCTCGCCGCGCTCGACGCCGACCCGGCCCGGTTGCAGGCCCTCTACGAGCGCCGGGCGGCGCTGCGCGCCCTGACCCGCAAGTACGCCGACGACGTCGACGGCGTGATCGCCTGGGCGGAACGGGCCCGCACCCGGCTGTCCGACCTGGACACCTCCGACGAGTTCCTCGACGAGCTGGAGCGGGAGTCGGCGCGGCTGGCGGGCGAGGTCGCCGACCTGGCCGGCCGGGTGTCGACGTCCCGGCAGGAGGCGGCGACCCGCTTCGCGGAGCAGGTCACCGTCGAGTTGGCCGGCCTGGCCATGCCGCACGCCCGGATCGAGGTGGCGGTGCTGCCGCGGCCGGCCGGCCGGGCGGAGCCGAGCCTGCCGGTCAACGGCGCCGAGGTCGGCGTCGGCCCGGACGGCGGCGACGAGGTCGAGCTGCGCCTGCTGGCCCACCCCGGCGCGCCCGCGCTGCCGTTGCAGCGCGGCGCCTCCGGCGGTGAGCTGTCCCGGGTGATGCTCGCCATCGAGGTCGTCTTCGCCGGCTCGGGCGGGCCGCCCACGCTGGTCTTCGACGAGGTGGACGCCGGGGTCGGCGGCCAGGCGGCGGTGGAGATCGGCCGGCGGCTGGCCCGGCTGGCCCGTAGCCACCAGGTGCTCGTGGTCACCCACCTGCCGCAGGTCGCCGCGTTCGCCGACCGGCATCTGGTGGTGGCGAAGGACACGGGCGGAGCGGTCACCACGAGCGGGGTCCGCGTGGTGGAGGACACGGAGCGGGCCCGGGAGTTGGCCCGGATGCTCGCGGGTTTGCCCGATTCCGACCTGGGTATCGCCCATGCCGAGGAGCTTCTCGCCGTGGCGGCCCGGGAAAGGCGTCCGTGAGGGCGGCGATTGTGAGCACAGGCACACCGGCCTGCGCGCTAGTGTGCTTCCCTGGGTAGGCGGCCCTGCTCAGGCATGTCGCGACAGAAATGCCTGCCTCACATGCCAGGATGGTCACGATGCGTCTACCCACGTTGCGCCGGACCCGGAACGCGGAACCGGGCAGAATCCTCGGCACCGCGCGCCTGGACCGCCGGACGAAACGCCTGGTCGGCCGGCTCCGCCCCGGTGACATCGCGGTCATCGACCACGTCGACGTGGACCGGGTCGCCGCCGACTCGCTCGTCGCGGTCGGTGTCGCCGCCGTGCTCAACGCGAAGCCGTCGGTCTCCGGTCGCTACCCCAACCTCGGGCCGGAGGTGCTGATCGGCGCCGGCATCCCGCTCCTCGACGACCTGGGGGAGGGGATCTTCGAGCGGATCCGTGAGGGCGACACGGTCCGGATCGAGGGCAACACCGTCTACGTCGGCGACGAGCCGGTGGCGCACGGCAGCCTCCAGGACGCCGAGACGGTGGCCAAGGCGATGGCCGATGCCCGGGAGGGCCTGTCGGTCCAGCTCGAGGCGTTCGCCGCCAACACGATGGACTACCTCAAGCAGGAGCGCGCACTGCTCCTCGACGGCGTCGGCGTGCCGGAGATCCAGACCGAGATCCAGGGGCGGCACTGCCTGATCGTGGTGCGCGGCTACGACTACAAGGCCGACCTGGACGTGCTGCGCCCCTACATCCGCGAGTTCAAGCCGGTGCTGATCGGCGTCGACGGCGGCGCGGACGCGCTGGTGGAGGCCGGCTACACGCCGGACATGATCATCGGTGACATGGATTCGGTCACCGACGACGTGTTGCGCTGCGGCGCCGAGGTGATCGTGCACGCCTACCCGGACGGGCGGGCGCCCGGCCTGGCCCGGGTCACCGGGCTCGGCGTACCGGCGGTGACCTTCCCGGCCGCGGCCACCAGCGAGGACCTGGCCATGCTGCTGGCCGACGAGAAGGGCGCCTCGCTGCTGGTCGCCGTCGGCACCCACGCCACGCTGGTGGAGTTCCTGGACAAGGGCCGCGGCGGCATGGCCTCCACGTTCCTGACCCGGCTCAAGGTCGGCGGCAAGCTCGTCGACGCCAAGGGGGTGAGCCGGCTCTACCGGCAGAGCATCTCCGGGTCCTCGCTGCTGCTGCTGGTGCTCTCCGCGATCGCGGCGATGGCCTCCGCCGTGGCGGTCTCCACCGTCGGCAAGGCGTATTTGGGTGTGGTTTCCGAGTGGTGGAACAATTTCGTGTTCCAGCTTGAACAGCTTTTCTAGCGTCCGACCGATCAAGAGGCTGCAGGTGTGATCAACTTCCGGTACCACGTGGTGTCCCTGACCGCGGTCTTCCTCGCGTTGGCGATCGGTCTGGTGGTCGGCACCGCCGCACTGAACGGCCCGGTCGCCGACTCGCTCAAGGAGAACGTCAACGGGCTGCGCAAGGACAACCAGCTGATGCGCCAGCAGGTCCAGAGCATGGAGAAGGAACTGGAGCTGGAGGAGGACTTCGCGGCCCAGATGGCGGAGTTGTTCCTGCCGGGCAAGCTCGCCGGCAAGCGGGTGGTGGTGGTCACCCTGCCCACCGGGCGGGACCACACCGAGGGCGTGGTCAAGATGCTCCAGCTCGGCGGGGCCGAGATGACGGGCCGCATCGACCTGCAGGACAAGTTCATCAATCCGGACAACAACAACGACCTGCTGGAACTGGCGGTCACCGCCGCGCGCCCCACCAGCGCGCCGACCGCCGACCTGCCGGGCAACGGCAACGGGGTGGAGACGTCCAGCGCGCTGCTGGCCAGCGTCCTGCTGGACCGGGCGACCGGCGCCACCCCGGTCACCGAGGCCGACCGGCGGGCGGTGCTGGCCGCGTACACCAACGCCAACTACCTGACCACCGAGGAGCGGGTCAGCGCGTCGGCGGAGGCCGTCGTCGTGGTCAGCGGGCAGCCGTACGTGGACAAGGACTCGGCGAAGAAGGACGAGTCGGTGCTCAAGGTCGCCGAGCAGTTCGACCGCGTCGGGACGATCGTCGTCGCCGGCAACGGCTCGACCGGCGGCAACCTGGTCGCGGCCGTCCGCAGCGACCCGGTGCTGGTGCAGAGCATCTCCACCGTCGACAACGCCAACACCGTCCAGGGCCAGCTGGTCACCGCCCTCGCGATGGTGCAGCAGGTGACCGAGAAGAAGGCCGGGCAGTACGGCGTCGGCGACAACGCCACCCTGCTGCCTAGACTGCCCCAGTGAGCGAGCGACGTACCCCGGTGTCCGGATCCAGCCGTACGCACGAGCGGGAGGGGGCCGCGTGAGTCTGCTCGGTCGACTGTTGATCGCCGGGGCGGGCGCCGCCGCCGCCCGGTACGCGCTGCGCGAGGTGCGTACCTCGCCGGCCGGCCCCGCCCTGGACCGGACGAACTTCCGCGGCCGCACGGTGACCCTGGCCGCCGGGCCGGCGCTCGCCGCCGGGGCCGCCGGCGCGGGCGCGTTCGGCGCCTCCAGCGCGTCCTCGGGGGCCGCGGCCCTGGTCGCCGGGGTGGGCGCCGGGGCCGTCGGGCTCTACGACGACGTGGTGGGGGCGCGGCCGGAGCAGAAGGCGGCCAAGGGCTTCGCCGGTCACCTGGCCGCGCTGCGCGAGGGCCGGGTCACCGCCGGGCTCGTCAAGGTCGTCGGGGTGGGCGCGGCGGGGCTCGGCGCCGCCGCGCTGCTCGCCACCGACCCCCGGGTGGCCGGGCACCGCCGCCGCCAGCGGCAGGGCACGCTGGGGCGGGGCATCGACGTGCTGCTCGGCGCGGGCGTCATCGCCGGCACCGCGAACCTGCTGAACCTGCTCGACCTGCGACCCGGCCGGGCGCTGAAGTCCGGCATCCTCCTCGGCGCCCCGCTTGCCGCCGGCCCGCACGGCGGAATCGCCGCGGGCGCGGTCGGCGCCGCCGCCGGGCTGCTCCCCGACGACCTCGGCGAGGACGTGATGCTCGGCGACAGCGGCGCGAACGCGCTCGGCGCGCTGCTGGGCGTGGCGCTGGCCGCGCGTACCGGGCCGGTCGGGCGGGCCGGGCTGCTCGCCGTGCTCGCCGGTCTCACCGCGGCCAGCGAGAAGGTCAGCTTCACCCAGGTCATCCAGCGCACCCCCGGGCTGCGCGAACTCGACGCGCTGGGCCGTCGCGCCGACTGACGTGACGACCCCGGCACCCCTCGCCGGCGCCGGCCGCGTCGCCGGAGCGGCCGCGCTCATCGCCGTCCTCACCGTCCTCAGCCGGCTCGCCGGGTTCGGCCGCACCGCCGTCTTCACCTGGGTCGTGCAGAAGAGCGACCTCGGCGGCATGTACGTGATCGCCAACACGGTCCCGAACATCATCTTCGAGATCGTCGCGGGCGGCGCGCTGGCGAGTCTGGTCGTACCGCTGCTGGCCGGGCCGGTCGCGGCCGGGGACCGGCGCGCGGTGGCCGCCACCACCGGCGCCCTGCTCACCTGGACGGTCACCCTGCTGGTGCCGCTGGCCGTGCTGGTCGCGGTGGCGGCCGACCCGGTCGTGTCGCTGATCAGCGAGGGGCGCTCCGAGGCGGAGGTGGCCGCCGGCGCGCGGATGCTGCGCGTCTTCGCCCCGCAGTTGCCGCTCTACGGCATCGGCATCGTGCTGACCGGCGTGCTCCAGGCGCACCGCCGGTTCGCCTGGCCGGTGATCGCGCCGCTGCTGTCCAGCCTCACCGTGATCGTGGTCTACCTCGCCTTCGGCGGCGCCGAGGGACGTGGCGCGAGCGTGGCGCAGGTGAGCCGCGGCGGCGAGCTGATCCTGTCGGGCGGCACCACGGCGGGCGTGGTGGTGCTGTCGCTGTCGCTGCTGATCCCGCTGCGCCGGCTGGGGCTGCGGCTGCGCCCCGGGTACGCGTTCCCCGCCGACGCCCGGGCGCGGGTGAAGGGGCTGGCGCTGGCCGGCGCCGTCACCGTCACCGCCCAGCAGATCGCGCTGCTGGTGCTGCTCAACCGGGTCTCCGGCGGCCCGACCGGCTCGCCGCAGGTGTTCAACCTGGCCCAGACCATGTACCTGCTGCCCTGGGCGGTGCTGGCGGTGCCGCTGGCCGTGGCGGCCTACCCGACGCTGGCGACCGCGGCGGCCGCCGGGGACGACGGGGACTACCGGCGCACGCTCTCCTCGACCGCGCGCGGCGTGCTGCTGTTCAGCTGCCTCGGCGCGGCGGCCCTGGTCGGCACCGCCGCGCCGGTCGCCTCGTTCTTCTACCCGGACGATCCCGGGTCCACGGCCGCCGGGATCGCCGGCTTCGCCCCGGGGCTGCTCGGCTACGGCCTCTTCGCGGTGCTCTCCCGGGCCCTCTACGCCCGCGGCGACACCCGCCCCGCCACCGTGGCGATCACCGCCGGCTGGCTGGCCGTGCCGGTGGCGGCGGTGCCGCTGGCGGCCCTGCTCCCGGTGGCGGACCGGGTGCTGGCGGTCACCCTGGCCAACTCGGCCGGGATGCTGCTGCTCGGCGGCCTGCTGCTCGCCGCCGTGCTGCGCTCGGCCGGGGCCGCCGCGCTCGCCGGCGTCGGCCGGGCCGGCGCCGCCGGGCTGCTCGCCGGCGCCCTGGCGGCGCTCGCCGGGACGGCCGCCACCCGCTGGCTGGACGCGGCCGGCGACGGCACCCCGACGACACCGGCCGCACTCGTGCAGGGCATGCTGTCCGGAGTCCTGGTCGGCGTCGTGTTCCTCGCCGTCGTCTGGCTGGTCGACCGGCGGGACGTGCGACCGCTGCTGGCCGGGGTGCTCCGGCGGCTGAGCCGGGGCCGGCGCGGGCCGGCGGCCCCCGCCGAACGGACGGGTGAGGGTGAGATCCCCCCGGAACGGGGTGACGGGAAGGAGACGGTGTCCCGGTGAGCGGGTGCAGGACGGGTGACCGGCCGGCGGCGACCGACGAGCGGGGGTGGTCCCGGTGACGGAACCGACACCGGACACCAACTGGCGCGGCACCGTGGCCCTGCTGCTCGCCTCCAGCACCGGCGGGGTGGGGCAGCACGTCCGTTCCCTCGCCCAGGGGCTGACCGCCGCGGGCACCGCCGTGTTGGTCTGCGGGCCCGCCGCGACGCAGGAACAGTTCGACTTCACCGGCGTCGGCGCCCGGTTCCGGCCGGTGGAGATCTCGGCCAGCCCGACCCCCGCCGACGCCCGTGCCGTGGCCGCGCTGCGCCGGGCCCTCGCCGCCGAGCCGGTCGACGTGCTGCACGCCCACGGGCTGCGGGCCGGGCTGGTCGGCGTCCTCGCCCGGCCGGCCGTGCCCCTCGTGGTCACCTGGCACAACGCGGTGCTCGCCGGCGGGTTGCGCGGCGGCATGTCCCGCCTCGTCGAGCGGGTCGTCGCCCGGGGCGCCCGCGTGGCCCTCGGCGCCTCCGCCGACCTCGTCGAGCGGGCCGCCGCGCTGGGCGCGACGGACGCCCGGCTCGCCCCGGTCGCCGCGCCGGCGCTGCCCGCGCCGCGCCGCCGCCGGGCCGCCGTCCGCGCCGAATTCGGCGTCGGCCCGGACCAGCCGCTGATCCTCTCGGTCGGCCGGCTGCACCCGCAGAAGCGGTACGACGTGCTGGTCGACGCGGCCGCCCGGTGGCGCATCCGGACCCCGGCGCCGGCCGTGGTGATCGCCGGCAGCGGCCCGGCCTACCTGCCGCTGGCCGCCCGGATCTCCGCCGCCCGGGCCCCGGTGACCCTGCTCGGGCACCGCACCGACGTGGCCGACCTGCTCGCCGGGGCCGACCTGGCGCTGGTGACCAGCGACTGGGAGGCCCGCCAGCTCTTCGCGCAGGAGGCGATGCGGGCCGGCGTACCACTGGTGGCGACCGCCGTCGGGGGCCTGCCGGAGCTGGTCGGCGACGCCGCGGCGCTGGTGCCGCCCGGGGACGTGGACGCGGTCGACGCGGCCGTGCGTGCCCTGCTCGACGACGAGGCCGGTCGGGCCGAACTGGGCCGGCGGGGCGCCGCCCGGGCCGCGACCTGGCCCACCGAGGCGGACACCCTCGCCCAGCTCGCGGCGCTCTACGCCGAGCTGGCTCCGGACGCGGCAGGAGCCGCGCTCCCCGGCACCGACGGGGGGCCCGCCGAACCCGGACGTGACGGTCACGCCCCGTCGACGGGACGCCGGTGATGTTGCGCAGACTCGCCCCGGCCCTGCTGACCCTGGTCGTGGTGGCGCTCGGCATCGCGGCGCTGACCGCCCGGCCGGACCGCGAGGCGCCCGAGCGCACCGCCGACTTCGTCGTGCTTGCCGGGGTGGCCGGGCTGCGCTGGGAGGACGTCGACCCGGAGACCACCCCGACGCTGTGGCGGATGGCCCGCGACGGCTCCATCGGCTCCCTCTCGGTGCGCTCCGCGCACCGGCCGACCTGCCCCGTGGACGGCTGGCTGACCCTCGGGGCGGGCAGCTACGCCGCCTGGAACGGCAGCCGGCAGGTCGGGGGCTGCCCCCCGACGGCGGTGACCGTGGAGCAACCCGACGGTATCGGCGCGAACCTGCCCGACCAGGAGAGCGTCGTCCTGCACAACCAGGAGCGGCTGCCGTGGGGCGCGGTGCCCGGCGCGCTGTCGGAGTCGGTGCGCTGCTCGGTGGCGGTCGGGCCCGGTGCGGCGGTCGCCGCCGCCCGGCCGTTCGGCCGGGTCGACCGGTACGCGGCGGCCCTGCCCGAGGACCCCGCCGAGCTGCTCGGCTCGTGCGTGCTGAGCATCGTCGACCTCGGCACGGTCACCGGCGAGGACCCGACGGCCCGGGCCGCGGCGGCCCGCGAGGCCGACGCCCGGCTGGCCCGGGTGCTCGCCGCCCGGCCGCCCCGCTCGCTGGTGATCGTCGCCGGGGTGTCCGACACCGAGGTGCCGTCCCGGCTGCACGTGGCCGTCGCCGACGGGCCGGGCTGGGAGCGCGGATGGCTCACCTCGGCCAGCACCGGCCGGGAGGGCTACCTGCAACTGGTCGACCTCGCACCGACCGCGCTCACCGCGCTGGGCCGGCCGATGCCCGAGCGGCTCTTCCTCGGTCGGCCGGCCGAATCGGTCGGCGGGCGGCCGGCGGACCTGGCCGCCGCGATCGCGCAGCCCGCCGACGCCGACCGGGAGGCGGCCGCCCAACGGCGGGTGGCGGACTGGTTCTTCGCCCTGCTCGCCGGCGTCCAGGTGCTCCTGGCGGTGGCGGTGCTGCCGTTGCTGCGCCGGGCCCGCCGGCACGCCGGCCCGTACGGCCCGGAGCCGGTGTCGCGGCGGGTCGTGTCGGTCGTCGAGCTGCTGCTGATCGGGGCCGCCCTGGCCGTGCCGGCGGCCCTGCTCGCCGACGCGGTGCCGTGGTGGCGCGGCGACCACGCCGGCCTCTACTTCGCCGGGGTGACCGTGCTGCTGCTGGTTGCCGCGACCGCAGTGGTCCGGCTGGCGCCGGGGTACGCGAGCACCCTCGGCCCGCTCGGCGCGGTGGCGGGGCTGACCACGCTGGCCGTCGGGGTGGACGTGCTCACCGGCGCCCGCCTCCAGCTCAACGGGGTGGTCGGCTACTCGGCCCTGGAGGGCGGCCGGTACGCCGGGCTGGGCACCGTCGGGCTCGGCGTGTTCCTGGCCGGCGCCCTGCTGAGCGCGGGGTGGCTGGCCCAGCGGGTCCGCCGGTCCTGGCGGCCGACCGTCATGGTGCTCGTCGGCGGCGCGGCCGTGGTGGTCGTCGGCAGCCCGTACCTGGGTTCCGACCCGGTCGGCGCGATCGCGCTGACCGCCGGGCTGAGCGTCGCCGCCGCGATCAGCGCCGGCGGCTGGCTGACGATCAGCCGGCTGGCCTGGGCGACCATGGCCGGGCTGGCGCTGACCATCGGCTTCGCGGTGCTGGACCTGCGCCGGCCCGCCGCCGAACGGGGCAGCCTCGGCCGGTTCCTGGCCGCCGTCGGCGACGGCACCGGCGGGCTCACCGTGCACCGCTCCAGCACCGCCAACTTCGAGACCCTGGTCAACAGCCCGCTGACCGTGCTGGCCCTGGCCGGCGCCCTGCTGGTCTGGTTCGCCCTGCTCCAGCCGTGGGGCGGGCTGATGCGGCTGTTCGGCATCTACCCGGCGATGCGGGCGGCGATGGCCGGCACCGCCGTCGCCGCGGTGATCGGCGGGGTGCTGGGCGGCGACGCCCTGGACGTGGCCGGCGCGGCCGGCGCCCTGGTGGTGCCGATGGCGGCGCTGGCCGCGCTGCGGGTGCTCGACCACTCGACCGACCGCACCCAGCCCGACGCGGCCGGCCAGAGCGACGGTGGGCCGGGTGGGGCCGGCCAGAGCGACGGTGGGCCGGGCGGGACCGGCGACGGGCCGGGCGGCGGCGGGGGATCGGACGACGGCGGCCCGGACGGCCCGGGGGCGGGCGCCGGGGCGAGCACCGCGGATCCGGTCGCCGGGCCGGACGCGCCGGCCGGCCGGCCATCGAGCGAGGTCACGGCCTCCTGACCGGGTCGGCGACACCCGGACGGCCGGTACGGGTGCGCCGGGCGGCGGGGGCGGGTGAGGTGTTACCGTGGAATCCCGTGGATCGCGTGATCACTTTGCTGATCGGCACGGCGGTCTGCACGACCGCGACAGACGACACGGGAGCAGGCCTTGGCCCCTTCAGCACGGACGACCAGGCACATTTTCGTCACCGGGGGCGTCGCCTCCTCGCTGGGTAAGGGCCTCACCGCCTCCAGCCTCGGCAATCTGCTCACCGCGCGCGGCCTGCGCGTGGTCATGCAGAAGCTCGACCCCTACCTCAACGTCGACCCGGGGACGATGAACCCGTTCCAGCACGGCGAGGTCTTCGTGACCGAGGACGGCGCCGAGACCGACCTCGACGTCGGGCACTACGAGCGCTTCCTGGACCGGGCGCTCTCCGGGAAGGCGAACGTCACCACCGGCCAGATCTACTCGGACGTGATCGCGAAGGAGCGGCGCGGCGAGTACCTGGGCGACACCGTCCAGGTCATCCCGCACATCACCAACGAGATCAAGTCGCGGATCCTGGCCATGGCCGACCCGGACGACGACGGCCAGGTGCCGGACGTCGTGATCACCGAGGTCGGCGGCACGGTCGGCGACATCGAGTCGCTGCCGTTCCTGGAGGCGATCCGGCAGGTCCGCCACGACCTGGGCCGGGACAACTGCTTCTACCTGCACGTCTCGCTGGTGCCGTACCTGGCGCCGTCGGGGGAGCTGAAGACCAAGCCGACCCAGCACTCGGTGGCCCAGCTGCGCAGCATCGGCATCCAGCCCGACGCGCTGGTGCTGCGCTGCGACCGGGAGATCCCCGACAAGGTCAAGCAGAAGCTGTCGCTCTACTGCGACGTCGACCGCGAGGCGGTCACCGCCGCCCCGGACGCGCCGAGCATCTACGACATCCCGAAGGTGCTGCACCGGGAGGGCCTCGACGCGTACGTGGTGCGCCGGCTCGGCCTCTCCTTCCGGGACGTGGACTGGGCCAGCTGGGACGACCTGCTGGACCGGGTGCACCAGCCCCGGCACACCGTCGCCGTCGCCGTGGTCGGCAAGTACGTCGACCTGCCCGACGCGTACCTGTCGGTGAGCGAGGCGATCCGGGCCGCCGGCTTCGGCCACCGGGCCCGGGTGCAGCTGCGCTGGGTGCCCAGCGACGAGTGCGTCACCCCGACCGGCGCCGCGGCCGCCCTGGCCGGCGTGGACGGCATCGTCATCCCGGGCGGCTTCGGGGTGCGCGGCATCGAGGGCAAGATCGGCACCGCCCGGTACGCCCGGGAGAACGGCATCCCACTGCTCGGCCTCTGCCTCGGCCTGCAGTGCATGACCATCGAGGTGGCCCGGCACCTGGCCGGCCTGGAGGGCGCCAACTCGCTGGAGTTCGACGAGGAGGCGAAGCACCCGGTCATCGCCACCATGGCCGACCAGGAGGACATCGTCGCCGGCAGGGGCGACCTGGGCGGCACGATGCGGCTCGGGGCGTACCCGGCGAAGCTGACCGAGGGCTCGCTGGTCGCCGAGGCGTACGGCAGCACCGAGATCAGCGAGCGGCACCGGCACCGGTACGAGGTGAACAACGCCTACAGGGACCAGCTCACCAAGGCGGGCCTGCGCTTCTCCGGCACCTCGCCGGACGGCCGGCTGGTCGAGTTCATCGAGCTGGACCGCGGCCTGCACCCGTTCTTCGTGGCCACCCAGGCGCACCCGGAGCTGAAGAGCCGCCCGACCCGGCCGCACCCGCTCTTCGCCTCCTTCGTCAAGGCGGCCGTGGCGTACTCCGAGGCCGACCAGCTCCCGGTGGACCTGGAGGCGGCGGAGAACGCGGCGGCGAAGAAGGCCGCCCGCAACGGCGGCGCCGCCGCGAAGGCGGCGTCGGCCTCGTGAACGAGCGGAGCGAGCGACCCGTCGGGCCCAGCAGCGCGGCGCCTCGCGCCGCCGTCACGCCGAGCGGGGCGGCGGCGTGAGCGCCGTCGAGCACCGCTACGAGGTGCGCTCCCGCACGGAGCGCTACCGCGGCCGGATCTTCGACGTGGTCAGCGAGGAGGTGACCATGCCGGGCGGCGGGACGGGAGTCCGGGACTTCGTCCGGCACGTCGGCGCGGTGGCCGTGGTGGCGCTCGACTCCGCCGGCCAGGTGGTGCTGATCCGCCAGTACCGCCACCCCGTCGGGCGGCACCTGTGGGAGCTGCCCGCCGGGCTGACCGACGTCTCCGGCGAGGACCTGGCCGCCGCCGCGGCCCGGGAGTTGGCCGAGGAGGTCGACCTCGTCGCGGGGCGGCTCGACGTCCTGGTCGACCTGCACAGCTCGCCGGGTTTCACCAACGAGCTGGTCCGGGTGTTCCTGGCCCGGGACCTGACCGACGTGCCGGCCGAGCGGCGCCACGAGCGCAGCGAGGAGGAGGCCGACCTCCAGGTCGTCCGGATCGACCTGGACGAGGCGGTCGGCATGGTCCTCGCGGGGGAGATCACCAACGCGTCCTGCGTGGCCGGGCTGCTCGCCGCGGCCCGGGGCCGCGACGCCGGTTGGTCGGCGCTGCGCCGGGCGGACACGCCGCCGCCGCGCTGAGCCGGCCGAGCCGGACGCGATACACGGCGGAAGGGGCCGTGCGGTTCGCCGCACGGCCCCTTCGTCGTTCCGGTCGGGTCAGTCGCGCAGCGGCCGGCCCTGCCCGTCGACGCCACCGTTGACCAGGATCAGGATGCCGTCGATCAGGCCCCAGATGCTGCCGAAGCCGCAGGTCACGATGCTCACCACGAGCTGGAGGACACCGGTCTTGGTGTCGCCCATGTAGAACCGGCCGGCACCGAAGCCGCCCAGGAAGATGCCGAGGAGACCGGCGACGAGCTTGCTCTTGTCGGAAACGCCCGTCGGGTACCCGGGCTGGTAAGGAGGTGTGGTCATGAGGCGACACCCTAGTGATCCACTCTCGTCGTGTCCGCAGCGGGACCCACTGGATGGGACGATAATGGACTAACACTGTCCTGACGGCTGAGGGGGCGTCCCACCGCCGGCCGGGTCGACGCCTGACACTTCGTCAGGGTGGGCGGGCACCGGATGTCACTGTGCTGGCTCATTTCGGGCGGCGGCGCGCCTAGACTGCCGCCGACGGGACCGGTGGATCGCGGCGGCAAAGGGGCCGTCGTGGCGCCGAGCAGTCGGGGGAGAGCAGCCCCGGAGAGAGGTGTCTGCATCGTGAAGGTCGGAATCCCCCGCGAGGTCAAGAACCACGAGTACCGCGTGGCGATCACGCCGGCGGGCATCAACGAGTTCGTCCGCAGCGGTCACCAGGTCTTCGTCGAGGCCGGCGCCGGGGTCGGGTCCAGCATCAGCGACGACGACTTCGCCGCCGCCGGAGCCAAGATCCTGGCCACCGCCGACGAGGTGTGGGACACCGCCGAGCTGGTGCTCAAGGTCAAGGAGCCGGTCGCCGAGGAGTACCACCGGATGCGCGAGGGGCAGGTGCTCTTCACCTACCTGCACCTGGCCGCGTCCAAGGAATGCACCGACGCGCTGCTCGACCGCAAGGTGACCGGCATCGCCTACGAGACGGTGGAGCTGCCGGACCGGTCGCTGCCCCTGCTCGCCCCGATGTCCGAGGTGGCGGGCCGGCTCGCACCGCAGGTCGGCGCGTACCACCTGCAGGCGCAGGGCGGCGGGCGGGGCATCCTGATGGGCGGCGTCTCCGGCGTCTACGCCGCGAAGACCGTGGTCATCGGCGCCGGCGTCTCCGGCATGAACGCCGCCGCGATCGCGCTCGGCCTGCAGGCCGAGGTGCTGCTGCTGGACAAGAACGTCGCGCGGCTGCGCCAGGCCGACGCCATCTACCGCGGCCACCTCCAGACGGTCGCCTCCAACGCGTACGAGATCGAGCGGGCCGTGCTCGACGCGGACCTGGTCATCGGCGCGGTGCTGGTGCCCGGTGCGAAGGCCCCGACCCTGATCTCCAACGAGTTGGTCTCCCGGATGAAGCCGGGCAGCGTGCTGGTCGACATCTCCATCGACCAGGGCGGCTGCTTCGAGGACTCGCGTCCCACCACGCACGCCGACCCGACCTACAAGGTCCACGAGTCGATCTTCTACTGCGTGGCGAACATGCCGGGCGCCGTGCCGCACACCAGCACCTACGCGCTGACCAACGTCACCCTGCCGTACGCCCTGGAGTTGGCCAACCACGGCTGGCGGGAGGCGCTGCGCCGCGACCCGGCGCTGGCGCTGGGCCTGAACACCCACGACGGCCAGGTCACCTACGGCCCGGTCGCCGAGGCGCACGGCATGCGGGCCCTGCCGCTGGCCGACGCACTGGCCTGAGGGGCGGCGGGCTGACCGGCACACCGGACGGGGCCGGCGCGGGCGCGGAGCCCGCGCCGGCCCTGCGCCGTGCCGTCCGCGGCTACCTGGACCACCTCACCGTCGAACGGGGACTGTCGGCGAACACGCTCTCGTCGTACCGCCGGGACCTGGAGCGCTACCTGGCCACCCTGGCGGCGGCCGGGGTGCCGGACCTGGCGGCGGTCGGCCCCGGCCAGGTCGAGGAGCACCTGTCCCGGCTGCGGGCCGGCGACGACGCGCACCCGCCGCTGGCGGTCTCGTCCGCGGCGCGGGCGGCCAGCGCGGTGCGCGGGCTGCACCGCTTCGCGCTGCGGGAGGGGCTGGCCGGCGCCGACCCCAGCCGCGACGTCCGCCCGCCCACCCCGCCGCGCCGGCTGCCCCGCGCGCTGCCGGTGGACGACGTGGTCCGGCTGCTGGAGACCGCCGGCGCCGTGACCGCCACCGGCGACGGGGCGCCGCTCGCGCTGCGCGACCGGGCGCTGCTGGAGTTCCTGTACGGCACCGGGGCGCGGATCTCCGAGGCGGTCGGCGCGGCCGTCGACGACCTCGACGTCGGCGAGGGCACCGTCGTCCTGCGCGGCAAGGGCGGCCGCACCCGGCTGGTCCCCATCGGCGGGTACGCGGTCGAGGCGCTGAGCGCCTGGCTGGTGCGCGCCCGGCCCGGGCTGGCCGCCGCCGGCCGGGGCACCCCGGCGGTGTTTCTCAACGCCCGTGGCGGCGCGCTGTCCCGGCAGGGGGCCTGGACCATCCTGCGCCGCGCCGCCCAGCGGGCCGGCCTGCCGGTGGACGGGCCGCAGGCGGTCTCCCCGCACACCCTGCGCCACTCCTACGCCACCCACCTGCTCGACGGCGGCGCGGACGTGCGGGTGGTGCAGGAACTGCTCGGCCACGCCTCGGTGACCACCACCCAGGTCTACACGCTGGTCACCGTGGAGCGGCTGCGCGAGGTGTACGCCACCGCCCATCCCCGGGCCCGCGGCTGACCCGTCGACCGTCCGGCCGGTGGGCGTCGGCCGGTCCGCCGGGGGTGGCCTGGTCGGCGGGGCGGCGACACGCCGAGCGGGTGCGACCGGCCCGCTGGCCGGTGGCGTACAGTCGGCATCGGCGCGGACCTCCTGGGGCGAGGCAGACGGGGTGCGCAGCGGCGCCGCGCAGGACGTCGGACGGCTCCGACGCCGGGTGGTCGTCGGGAGGGGGCAACGAGGACATGGCTGGCAACGGTGACCGTGCCGAGACCTGGACGTCGGAGCTCCGCGAGCAGCAGGCCACACTCGGGGCGGATCTCGGCCCGGCGGATCCGGCGGCCTACACGATGCGCAAGCCGATTCCCGAGCCGATGCCGACCGATCGGCACGGCCCGGCCCGGATCATCGCGATGGCCAACCAGAAAGGCGGCGTCGGCAAGACCACCACGACCATCAACCTGGGCGCCGCGCTGGCCGAGTACGGCCGCAAGGTGCTGCTGGTCGACTTCGACCCGCAGGGCGCCCTCTCGGTCGGGCTGGGGGTCAACCCGCACAACCTCGACCTGTCGGTCTACAACCTCCTCATGCAGGACGACGTCACCGCCGAGGACGTCCTGATCAAGACCGACGTGGCGGGGCTGCACCTGCTGCCGGCCAACATCGACCTCTCCGCGGCCGAGATCCAGCTGGTCAACGAGGTCGCCCGGGAGATGGCCCTGGCCCGGGTGCTCCGGTCGATCCGCAAGGAGTACGACTACATCCTGATCGACTGCCAGCCCTCGCTGGGCCTGCTGGCGATCAACGCGCTCACGGTCGCGCACGGCGTGCTCATCCCGCTGGAGTGCGAGTTCTTCAGCCTGCGCGGTGTCGCCCTGCTGCTGGACACCATCGACAAGGTGCGCGAGCGGCTCAACTTCGACCTGGAGCTCGAGGGCATCCTCGCCACCATGTACGACAGCCGCACCACCCACTGCCGGCAGGTGCTCCAGCGGGTGGTGGAGGCGTTCGGCGACAAGGTCTACCAGACGGTGATCACCAAGACCGTCAAGTTCCCCGAGTCCACCGTCGCCGGTGCCCCGATCACCACGCTCGACCCGGCCTCGTCCGGCGCCCGCAACTACCGCCAGCTCGCCCGCGAGGTGATCGCCGCCCAGGCGGAGCGGTAGGCCCAGGGTGCACCTTCGCGCCGAGGCGTCCGGGGCGTGGACTACGGTCTTCCGGTGACCGCGCCACCCCTCGATCCGCCCGCGACGCCGGAGCAGCCGCCCGTGCGGGCCGCCGAGCCCGCCGCCGAGGTGCCGACGGGTCCCGGGGGCGTGCCCGAGGCGGCGGAGAGCGCCGGCTTCACCGTCCGGCTGGCGAACTTCACCGGCCCGTTCGACCTGCTGCTCCAGCTGATCGGCAAGCACAAGCTCGACGTCACCGAGGTGGCGCTGCACCGGGTCACCGACGAGTTCATCGCGTACATCCGGGCCATGGGCGACCAGTGGGACCTGGACGAGGCCAGCGAGTTCCTGCTGATCGCCGCCACCCTGCTCGACCTCAAGGCCGCCCGGCTGCTGCCCGCCGCCGAGGTCGAGGACGAGGAGGACCTCGCCCTGCTGGAGGCGCGGGACCTGCTCTTCGCCCGACTGCTGCAGTACAAGGCGTACAAGGAGGCGGCGGCGCACATCGCCGCGCTGGAGGAGGTCGGCGGCCGGCGCTACCCCCGGGCGGTCACCCTGGAGCCCCGGTACGCCGAGGCCCTGCCGGACCTGGTGCTCGGCATCGGCCCGGAGCGGCTGCTGAAGCTGGCGATCAAAGCGATGACGCCGAAGCCGGTGCCGGAGGTGTCGATCGCCCACGTGCACATGGTCCGGGTCAGCGTCCGGGAACACGCGGCGATCATCACCGAGCGGCTGCGCCGGGCCGGCACCGCCACCTTCTCGCTGCTCTGCGCCGACTGCGACGCCACCCTGGAGGTGGTGGCCCGGTTCCTGGCGCTGCTGGAGCTCTACCGGGAGGGCCTGGTCGCCTTCGTCCAGGAGCAGGCCCTGGAGGAGCTGACCGTACGCTGGACCGGCCCCGCCGAGGGCGGCCCGGACCTGCACATCGACGAGTACGCCGGCACCCCCGCCGAACCGGCGGACCAGACACCGACCGCGGGCCCGCCGGGCGCCGCCGCGAGTGCGGCGGGGCCGGCCCACGAGGCCGGGGCGGGCGCGGCGGCGGGCGGGAACGGGACGGCGACGACGGAGGAGCAGACCGGATGAGCAGCGAGGAGCGCCGGAACTCCCTGGCGGACCAGGCCGCCGCCTGGATCCCACCCTGGCAGCGCCCCACCCCGCCGGCCGAGTCGCCTTCGGGTGACCCTGGCAGCGACCTGCCCCCGGAGGGGCCGGATCCCTCCGAGATCCTCGCCGCGCCGGCCGACGGCACGGGGGAGACCCTCGGGAACGCCGCGGGGGAGGGCGCCGAGCAGGGCGAGACGGCGGAACGAGGCGCGGAGCGGACTGCCACGGCACCACAGGGCGCGGAGCGGACTGCCACGGCACCACAGGGCGCGGAGCGGACTGACAGGGCGGCACAGGGCGCGGAGCGGACTGACAGGGCGGCACAGGGCGCGGAGCGGGCGGACAGGGCGGCACAGGACCCGGCGGCGGGCGTACCGACGAAGCAGCCGGCCGGGCGGCGGCGGGCGGCGCCGGCACCCGCGCCGGCGCCGGAACTCGACGACGCGGAGCTGCGCGGGGCGCTGGAGGCGATCCTGCTGGTGGTCGACGAGCCGGTCAGTGAGCTGACGCTCGCCCAGGTCCTGGAGCAGCCCGCCGAGCGGATCGGGCCGATGCTGGACGAGATCGCCGCGGGCTACACCGCCGCCGGGCACGGCTTCGAGCTGCGCCGGGCCGCGGGTGGCTGGCGTCTCTACACCCGACCGGAATACGCGACCTACGTCGAACGGTTCGTGCTGGACGGGCAGTCCGTGCGGCTGACCCAGGCCGCGCTGGAGACACTGGCCGTGGTCGCCTACAAGCAGCCGGTGACCCGGTCGCGGATCTCCGCCATCCGGGGTGTCAACTGCGACGGGGTGATCCGTACCCTGGTCTCCCGCGGGCTGGTGGAGGAGTGCGGCGCCGAACCGGACAGCGGGGCGTTCCTCTACCGGACCACCACGATGTTCCTGGAGAAGCTCGGGCTGAACAGCGTCGACGACCTCCCGCCGCTGGCCCCGTTCCTTCCCGACGACGTAGAAGAGCTTGCCGATGCCACGCGATGACCGCACCCCCCGCCCCGACGCGCCCGTCTTCGAGGGGGCCGAGCGCCTCCAGAAGGTGCTGGCCGCCGCCGGCGTGGGCTCCCGGCGCGCCTGCGAGGACCTGATCTTCCGCCGCCGGGTCACCGTCAACGGGCGGGTCGCCCAGCTCGGCGACAAGGTCGATCCGGCCACCGCCGTCATCCACGTCGACGGCGAGCGTCTCGTCGCCGACACCCGTCTGGTCTACCTGGCCATGAACAAGCCGCGCGGGGTCGTCTCCACCATGGCCGACGAGAAGGGGCGGACGGCGCTCGCCGACTTCCTCGGCAACCGGGTGGAGCAGCGGGTCTACCACGTCGGGCGGCTCGACGCCGACAGTGAGGGCCTGCTGCTGCTCACCAACGACGGCACCCTCGCGCACAGGCTCATGCACCCGTCGTACGGGGTGCAGAAGACCTACCTCTGCGAGGTGTCCGGGCCGATCCCGCGCAACCTCGGCAGGCGGCTGACGGCCGGCGTGGAGCTGGAGGACGGCCCGGCGAAGGTCGACGCCTTCCGGGTGGTGGACACCCTGGGCAAGACCGCCCAGGTGGAGCTGAGCCTGCACGAGGGGCGCAAGCACATCGTCCGGCGGCTGCTCGCCGAGGTGGGCCACCCGGTGAGCCGGCTGGTGCGTACCGCCATCGGGCCGATCCGGCTGGGCGACCTGCGCGCCGGGCGCACCCGGCGGCTGACCAACGCGGAGGTCGCCGCCCTGTTCAAGGCCGTGGGTGACTGACCGGCCGGCTCGCGGGTACGGCTGCCGGTAGGCTCCGTGGCGGCCCGGCGGCCGGCGGCGACCTCGCGCGCCGCCGGGCATGATTGAGGACGTGTGGAAACCGCTCGCGGGACGCGGTGGGCGTTTCGTGGGGTACGGGCTGAGGAGGACAACGGTGGAGGAAAACGTACGGGCCGGGCGCTGCGTGGTCGCTGTGGACGGGCCGTCCGGTTCGGGTAAGTCCACCGTCTCGCGGCGGCTCGCCGTCGGCCTCGGTGCTCGCTACCTCGACACCGGCGCCATGTACCGGGCCATCACCTGGGCCGTGCTGCGCTCCGGTGTCGACCTGACCGACACCGAGTCGGTGGCCAAGGTCGCCGGCGAGGTGGACCTGCGCATCGGCACCGACCCCACGGGGTACGGCGTGACCGCCGACGGCGTGACCGTCGACGCCGAGATCCGCGGCCCGGAGGTGACCGGGGCGGTCTCCGCCGTGGCCGCCGTGCCGGCGGTGCGCGCGCTGCTGGTCACCCGGCAGCGCGAGATGATCGCCCACGCCGGCCGGATCGTGGTCGAGGGCCGCGACATCGGGTCCGTGGTGGCGCCGGACGCCGACCTGAAGGTCTACCTCACCGCCTCCGAGGCGGCCCGGGCGGCCCGGCGCAGCGCCGAGGACGCCACCGACGTGGCGGCCACCGCCGCCGACCTGGCCCGGCGGGACCGGCTCGACTCGACCCGCAAGGCCGACCCGCTGACCCAGGCCGCCGACGCTGTGGTGCTCGACACGACCGAGTTGGGCATCGACGAGGTCGTCGCGCGCCTGCGTGACCTGCTGACCGAGCGGGGCGTGGCATGACCGACGCCGACGGTTGGGTGGAGCTGCGGGAACCGGACGTCGAGACCGAGGAAGTGACCGGCCCGCAGCCGGTCGTGGCCGTGGTCGGCCGTCCCAACGTGGGCAAGTCGACCCTGGTCAACCGGATCATCGGCCGCCGGCAGGCGGTCGTCGAGGACATCCCCGGGGTGACCCGGGACCGCGTCCCGTACGACGCGCAGTGGGCGGGCCGGCAGTTCACCGTGGTGGACACCGGCGGGTGGGAGCCCGACGCCAAGGACCGGGCGGCCGCGATCGCGGCGCAGGCCGAGACGGCGGTCGCCACGGCCGACGTGGTGCTGTTCGTGGTCGACGCGATGGTCGGCTCGACCGATGTGGACGAGGCGGCGGTACGCATGCTGCGCCGCAGCGCCAAGCCGGTGATCCTGGTCGCGAACAAGGCCGACAACACCTCCATCGAGATGGAGGCGACCTCGCTCTGGTCGCTCGGCCTCGGCGAGCCGTACGCGGTGTCGGCGCTGCACGGCCGCGGCTCGGGCGAGCTGCTCGACGCCATCATGGACGCGCTGCCGGAGGCCCCGAAGATCGTCGAGCACCGCCCGCGCGGCCCGCGCCGGGTGGCCCTCGTCGGCCGGCCGAACGTCGGCAAGTCCAGCCTGCTGAACCGCTTCTCGGGCGAGGAGCGGGCGGTCGTGGACTCGGTGGCGGGCACCACGGTGGACCCGGTGGACAGCCTCGTCGAGATCGGCGGGGAGACCTGGCAGCTGGTGGACACGGCGGGCCTGCGCAAGCGGGTGGGCAAGGCCAGCGGCACCGAGTACTACGCCAGCCTGCGGACCGCGTCGGCGATCGAGGCCGCCGAGGTCGCGGTGGTGCTGCTCGACTCCAGCGAGGTCATCAGCGAGCAGGACCAGCGGATCCTGTCCATGGTCACCGAGGCCGGCCGGGCGCTGGTGATCGCCTTCAACAAGTGGGACCTGGTCGACGCCGACCGCCGGTACTACCTGGACAAGGAGATCGAGCGCGAGCTGCGCCGGATCCCGTGGGCGATCCGGCTCAACCTGTCGGCGCGGACCGGCCGGGCGGTCGACAAGCTCGCCCCGGCGCTGCGCAAGGCCCTGGCGAGCTGGGAGACCCGGGTGCCGACGGCGCAGCTCAACTCGTGGCTGACCGCCCTGGTGCAGGCCACCCCGCACCCGGTGCGCGGCGGCCGGGCGCCGAAGATCCTCTTCGCCACCCAGGCCGGCGTGGCCCCGCCGCGCTTCGTGCTGTTCACCACCGGTCCGCTGGACGCGGGCTACCAGCGCTTCGTCGAGCGCAAGCTGCGCGAGGAGTTCGGCTTCGAGGGCAGCCCGATCGAGATCTCGGTACGCCCCCGCAAGAAGCTCGGCCCGGGCGGCCGCGGTAAGGCGCACGGCTGACCCCTGGCCGGACCTGATGCCGGATGGGAGCACCGCTCCCATCCGGCATTTTCCGCTCCCATTCTCTTACCTATCCTCCTAGGACGCTCTGCGGGTGGTGAGGTGGGCGACGCGGCTCGGGGGCAGGAGGGGCCAATGCGGACGACGGGATGATCGTGCGCTAAGCTGTACCGGCTGTCGCGGGGAGAACCGCGCGGGGGCATCGGGACGTGGCGCAGCTTGGTAGCGCACTTGACTGGGGGTCAAGGGGTCGTCGGTTCGAATCCGGCCGTCCCGACAGCGAGAGGGTTTCCGCAGGTCAGCGACTTGCGGGAGCCCTCAGTTTATTGTTCTGGCTCGACGTGGTGGCGTGTGAGGCGCTGCTGGAACCCTTAACTCGGGTGGTTTAGCGAGCCGATCTAGGTTGCCTCCGCTGTGAATTGCCTGGTAGGCGTACCGCATCGGCGTCGTTGTGGCCGCTGCTGAACCGCTTAACGGCGGACGATCTCGGAAATAAAGGACACGGTCCCTCTGCCCTGCTATCGGCCCTTTTGTTTACAGGGAGCTGGTCCGGCAGCCGCGCCCGGCTAGGAACGGCGATCCGGGCGCTGGGGCCGGGAGCGCGCCGCATGGCGGCGCGGTGAAATCGCCGATGCCACCGAAGGATCGTCTCCAGACGGCCCACCCGGAGCCGCCGCACCACGTTGCGCGGTACCTGGTGCAGCAGCGCGGGCAGCAACGCCGATCGCTCGGGTCGGACCGCGACGCTGCTCGCCGAGCTGGCGCGCCAGCCCCACGACCTGGTCTCGCAGGGCGAGAACCTTGATGTCCTTGGTCCGGTCGCTCGTGAGTCAGTAGGCGGGGGTGCCGCGAAGATGTTCGCCACCCCAAGATGCATCAATCGCAGCAGCACGACTGGCCGTCATCGCTCATCGACCGCCGGGGATCCACGGGTGAGGGCGGCCCGGTTGCCGAAATTGCGACGATCGTAGAGGTCATCCCCGCGCGAACGCCGATGGCGTCGCGGGGTTAGCCGATCGCCAAGTCCAGTGGCGCCGTGATCGTGAAGTTGTTGTCGATTGCTTCCGCCAGGTCGATTCCTCGCTGCCTTAAACCGGCCCGATCGGCCCACTCATGCAGGGCGGTAAGGAAGCCGACCAGGTCCCGCTGCGCACTCAGCAGCAGGTCAGGCAGTGCACTACGGGGCATGTCGACATGGAGCCCGGCCCAGCGGCCACAATGCCGGTTCGGACCGCCGTCCTGCCACACGCGTAGATCGTCGCCGACCACCTCGACCTCCGGGCCCGGGTCATGGCCCAGCCACGGCGAACCACCGGAGATAACCTGCGTCCAGTCCCGCCATTCCTCCAGGCCGGCGCAACAGCCTGGCGTAACCGCCGTTCCGGTGGTGGTGTTACATACCCGCAGGCCACCAGCGACGATGAGGAACTCCTGGGCCAGCAGCGCGTCCACGACCTCATCCCGGCCGCTCGGAGACGCAACATCGATCCGATCAGCGAGGACGGCCACGAACAGCCCGACCTGCTCATCGATGCACCCTTCCTCGAGCGCCAACCATGAGCCGGGCGCCATCGGGGCCACCGGCCATGGTGACGACGATCCGGCGTCGAACACTGGAACCCCGATAACCGCCTGCATTGAGATCACCATGTCATTCAACCCGGCACTCTCAGCGCCGCTCAGAACGCCCAGCGGTGCTGTCAGGCGGGCGCCCGCGAGATGTCGGTCACGGTTGCCGACACATGGCGATGCTTGCGCAGGCTCCGCCTGAACTCGTCCGCGTTGCGCGGCCATGGCACACCCATGCCTGCCACCAGATCCTTGGGCAAGGCGAGCACGGCATGCGTCCGGACATCGCACCATGCCCGCCCACTACGCCGCCAACATCTTCCGCAAATCGCCGACGACGTCGAAGGCCGGGTTGACGCCGCCCACGGTGGCGTCCTGCCACGGGTCGCGCGATTCGGAGTCCGCGGCCATGATCCGGTCGAGGGCCCTCACCGCGAGTACCGCCAGGTCGTCGGGCAGATCGAGCCGGCCGCCGTCGAGCAGGAAATCCGGCGCGTACGGGGAGGTGATCGGCTGCCCGCCGGGCTGCTGTGCGGCCACAATCGCGGCTACGGAAATCGCCTCGCAGGCGACATCGGAGTCGAGGTAGCCGTCCTCGCCGGCGGCCCGGCTCAGCGCCTCGCGGAGCAGCACCGGGCGCTCGGCCGCGTCGGCGTCGTTGAGGTCACCGCACCAGTCAGCGGCGGTGTCGTTGTCGAACGGTCCGCTGTCCTCAGGTCCCCACGAGGCATCCCAAGATCGGTTGCGCGGCATCCTCGCACCTGCCACCGACAGGACCCCACCGAAGGCGGCTCTGATGCCCGGATAGCGATTGACGGGTCGGGACGGCGGCGGCCGGAGACGACAACGCCCCCGAGCTCGACGCGTATCTGCGCGAGTTCCAGGCGGGCGGCTTCCGGTTACTGCCAATGGCTGCGTGACCAGCGCGTTCGTCGTTGTCGGTGAAGCCGATGGCCGTCGTGACCGTCCGTTATTGACGGTATGCGGCTCGTGTCGGGCGGGTCCATGACGGCATTGACGACAGAACACTGCTGTTCCCTGGTCCTGACGTATCTTGGTCCGGCGTCAGGTGCTTGCGCGCTGGAAGCCGACTCGTGCGTCCGGGAACGCATCGCGCAGTGCGGTGAGCGTGGGCTCGGTGTTGCGGCCCCAGATCCGGCGAACCACCCAGGTTGTGCCGTTCTCCACGAAGGCGTGGTCGGTGAACCAGCGGCGGGCATCCACGTTCGGGTACTGCTCGGCGAGCGCGGCTTGGACCTCCTCGTCGGTGTGGTGCTCTCCCTTGAGCGGTCGGAAGCGACCGGGTGTGAGCACCTTCCCGATGGCTGCCGCTGGTACCCCTCGCGTCACGAGACTCTCGATCATCAGTCGTACTGCCCGGCGTTTGTTCTGATCGGGCAGCGGTTGGCCGTCGATGACGATGTGGTAGCGGGTCCAGTCCCGGTTGTCGCTGCTTTGCCGCTCCTGTTCCGTGGCCTTGCGGCCGACCCGGATTTGGTAGTCGGCCGCCTCGGGCAGCGGGATCACCTGCTGGATGTCGAGGAGGATCCGCCCGTCGATCTGGTACGGGATGAGGCGTACGCAGCGGACGTCCATGCCCTCGAACCGGTTGAGCCACAGCACGGCGGTGGTCAGCTCCCGCCCGAAGTCGGCCGACACCAGGATGATGCGAACGTCCGACGAGACGAGCGGAGCGTCGTCGCCGTCACTGACGTCCAGCCAGCCGAGCAGCTCGGCGCGCGCGTCGAGTTCGTCGTCGGGTCGTGTCCTGGCCAGGTGCGCCTCGTAGGCGGCGACCACCTCGTCGAAGCTCATGGCCGACACCATCGCCGCGTACCGCAGCGCCTGGAGCTCCATGTGCCCGCCGTCGTCCGTGCGCTTCAGTTCGATGACCACGAGATGCCCGGACTTGTCGACGGCGAGCAGGTCGATCCGGCGCCTGGAGTCCTCCCAGTTGCCGAACTCCTCGGCGACGACCAGGAGGTCGGGGCTGAGTACGGCGATGTCGTCCCGAAGGAGTCGTTGCAGGTCCTTGCGCTCGTAGAGCCCGAGGGCGGCGAACCGGGCCGCGTCGTGTCGCCGCAGGTGGTCGCCGTCGATCTCGTACAGTGGCACGCCGCCTCCCCGCCGATCGCCTCTTCGGAAATGATGCACCGCTAGGGAGTGATGAGCGAGGCCAGACCACCAGCGTCGGCTATCCCCGTGCGGAGTCGGATCTGAGCATCGATGAACCATGTCACGTACTCGGCCCAGTCGTCTCCGTTGCCGATGTCACCCTTGCGGTACTCCGCGATGCGGCAACCCTTCCTGCCCTGCAACGGCTCGTACGCCAGCATGTCTCCGAATGTCGGCTCCAGCTTGGCGCGGGCGGCGGCAAAACGCGCGTCGTTGACGGCCGGGTCAGGGTGCTGGAAGAAGATCTCGCTCGACAGCCCCGAACGGCCGAACGTGCACGCGTACGAGATGCCACTCATGCCGGCGGGAAGGGACTGCCAGTTCTGCGGCGAGCCCTTGGTCGACGTCGTCCACCCGAGCTTGCGGTCATGGACCGTCTCCAGGAACCTCGTCCAGAACTCCTGGTATGCCAAGGCTCGATCGCTCGCCGCGGTGTCGCCCTTGGCGATCGCCTTGAGCTTCTTGCCCCAGTCATTTGGCTGCACGACCAAGCGCATGAGGGGCGCCGGCACCGACTCGCCAATGCGTACCGCGCTGATCTCGATACCGAAGAACCGCGTGTTCTCATCCGTACGGGTGTTCAGCCAGTCCAACGCGGCCCGATGTTCCTCGCGAAACTCGGTCGCGATCCACACCACGTTGACCGGATCCGTCCCACCGGCGTAGGTCAGCAACTGCCCCAGATGGCCGTGGTCCGTCCTCGTCAGCTGATTCTCGATGATCACCGTCTCGTTCGTCGCCTCGTCGACACCAATCAGGTCCAGCGAGAATCCGCCCACCGGGTGCTCCGCTGACGACAGCAACAAGTCCATGCCGAGCAGCTCGCCGAGCACATCCGCGTTCGCCAGCAACCACGGCGTGAAGCTGTGCGCCTCGTGCTTCCAGACTTGCCGTACATCGAGCAGTTCGAGCTTGCCGAGCGTGGGCAGTCCCTCGCCGGCGTCCACAAAGGTCATATCACCGACCGTATCGGCTTGAGGCCGATCCTGACGTCCCATGGCCACCTTCTTGGCACTGGCATCGCAGGGGCGACCGTCACGAGGCCGCCGAAGCTCCTCGGTCCGGCATCCAGGCGAGGATGTCCAGCAGGCGCACGTCCGACAGGCGATCCGCCGCCTCGGCGACCAGCGGATCGTCGTGGTGACGCGCGGCGGCCCGTAACAACGTGAGGCCCTCGGCGGCCCGCAGCAGATCCGTGCGGTATGCCGCCCAGTAGGCCCGCCGCGGTGGTGCGTGCCGGCTGCCTGCCTGCTGCAGGTCACGCGCCGCGCCCTCGGCAGCCCGCCGGTACCGCCGCAGCAGCGCGCTGTCGAGGATGAGGAACAGCCCAGGCCGCACCAGGTGCAGGGCCTTGCTCACCTTCGCGTGCCCGAGCCCTCGCGGACGCTCCTGGAAGAAGTGTTGGTACAGCCGGAGCGCACCGTCGTAGCAGCCGTCGTCGAGCATCGGGTCGGCGTCGCGGAGTTGGGCGTCGAGCGGGACGTCGTCCCAGGGCGCGGTCTCGCTCAGCCAGAGCAGGTGGCGCTCCTGTTCCCGGCTGATTCTGCTGCCCATGTACGGTGCGCGAGTTACCTTGATGAGCTTCGGCGTCAGCACGGGATGCGTGCCGGCCAGCCAGTCGTAGGCGCGGACCGTGCGGGCATGCCGCTTGCAGTAGTCGACGAAGACGCCGAGCGGGTCGTTCACCGGTCGACCGGCGACCTCGATCGGGGCCACTGGGGCACCTGCCTTTCTGATCGCTCGGCGGAGTCGTCGCTTCCCAACCTGCTTCGGTCCACCAAACCGTGACAACCTCTGCGGGTGCCACCGAGAGGAGCGCTCCGGTGACGACAGCCACCCGAGCGGGTCGTTCCGCGTCGGGCGTTGGTCCCATTCTGGGCGCGGCTCTCGCCGACGGCATCGATCCGCCTAGCGCATTTACTAGCATCACCATTCCTTCATCGCCCACTTGGGGGCGCTCGGGTCGTCGGCCTCAAGGCCGGGGCGAGGAGTCGACGAAGCGCATGGTGGCCAACGGCAAGAGCCAGTTCGAACGGCTGAGCGAGAGCGGGTACTACGCCGCCGTGGTCGAGGCGAACCGGGCATACCTAAACGTCGCGGTGACCGACCCGGCCGGCACGGAGCGGGAGTACTGGACCCTCTCCTGCCTACCGAACACCAAGAGCAACCCGCGCCGGCTGTCCGCGGTGTGCATGCGAACGATGGAGACTTTCGTTCTGCACCAACCGATCGATCCGGAGAACCAGGACCTAGCCGAGGGGTTCGTCGTCGTCCGGCGGTCCGTGCTCCGCCGGCGCTGGCCGACCAGCCGTGCCCTGGCCCGGGAGTTTCCAGGCCTCACCGAGGAGCCGTCGGACTACCAGGACGCGGGACCGGACCAGGTTCGAGTGTGCGGTCCGTACGACCAGTTGGTCGCGGCGCTCGCCGACGAGCGCTTCGCCGCCGCAGTCCGGCACCTGACCTCCACCCTCCTCACCGCGCGGACCATGCAGGGCGCCGGGCACAGCCCCCGGCTTGTCGACGAGGTACTGGGCCGCGCACGCCCGGCCGCCGAGTGGATCTATCCGGTGAACGACCGGACCGAGGCGTGGGGCTACGACCAGGACGTGCTGGACATGTTCGGGAGCCTGCCAGCCGACGGCGCATACGACGACTGGCACCTCTCCTCCTGCTTCCATCAGATCCGGGCCGGAGACCGAATCTGGGTCTACGCCAGCACCCCGCACCGACGGATCGTGGCCGCCGGGACCGCCTGGGCCGACCCCTACCTCTACGCCGACGGCGACTGTTCGGAGTGGCGGCTGGAAATCCGCTGGGAAGTGCCGCTGACCCGCTTCCTGCTGCGACGCGGCGTGGCGGGAACAGACGTGTTGGAGAAGGTCGTGCAGGGCGTTCGCGCCATGCAGCCGGTGGAATCGGACCGCCTGGCCAAGATCCTGGGTGAGGCCCGGGCGCCCGAACCCGAGGGACTGCCGGAGGGCCGCCGTCGGCGGCTGGCGCAGGTGACGGCCCGACAGGGACAGGCCGACTTCCGTCGCCGGCTCATCGAGGCATACCAGGGCCGCTGTGTGATCAGCGGTTGCGGCGTGGAGGCGGCACTGCAGGCCGCGCACATCGAGCCGTACGACGGGCCGGCCACCAACCGGGTTTCCAACGGCCTTCTACTCCGAGCGGACCTACACAACCTCTTCGACCAAGGGCTGCTCTGGATCGACGACTCGTACCGAGTCCGGGTTGCGGAAGGACTCGATCACTACGGCGAGTTCGCCGGGGTCGAACTGCCGCTGACGGCGGATCCCGCGCACCGGCCGGACCGGCGGGCGTTGGCGGCGCACCGCCGCGACCACGGCGTTGAGTGACGATTTCCGCAGCCGACCGACACCCGGACGGTGCGGTCGACCGCGGGGCGATACTTACGAGGGGCGAGCACAGAGAATCTCCTGGTCGGGCGTGTCAGGCCATGATCAAAAGTCTCCGAGCTGCCGGGGGAACCTCAGGTCGGCCTGGACGACTATCAGGTGCGCCGCTACGACGCCTGGTACCGCCACATAACCCTCGCTATGTGCGCCCACGCCTTCCTCGCCGTCACCGCCACCGGGGCTCAAAAGGGGGCACCGCCGACCGGGCCGGACTTGTCCCCCTCAGCCTCGCCGAGACTCGACGTCTCCTGGCACACCTGATCACTCACAGACGAACCCGCGACCACATCAATCGATGGTCATGGTGGGGGCGCCGCCACCAGTTCCGAGCCAAAACAAGCAACTACCAGCGACGACAACGACTCAGCCAAGTGCGGCTGGAGTACTAGGCTGCACCGTTTGCCGGTCGGCCTCTGCGTGAGCCGGACAGCAGCCCGCAGCCGGGCAGGGCTGCATCAGCGGGAACGACGTGTCTTCGAGGGCGAGGCTGGCGGCTCAGGTCCCGGCCGGCCCGGTTCAGAGCTGGCGGAGGCCGCCGCCTTCAGCGACAGCGATACCCGCTCGCGCGCGATATCGACGTCGAGGATCTGCACGGTGACCGTCTCACCCACGTTGACGACCTCGGACGGGTGCTCGACACGGTGGTCTGCCATTTGCGAGATGTGGATCAAGCCGTCGATCTCGCCCAGGGTGACGAAGGCACCGAAAGGCGTCAGGCTCTTCACCGGTCCTGCGACGGTCTGGCCTGCTGCGAGCTTGCTGAGTGCTGCCCGGCGTCGTTCTGCCTTCGATGGCGCCGTCGGCCGACGGGCCTCTCGTTCGATCTCGCTGCTTGGTGCGAGGTATTGGTTCGTTTGGGTGGCGTCAGAGTCGTGCCCGGCCTCGGCGCGGTATTTGGCGGGAAGGGTGCCGACCACGTCGACCGCGTGGGCGCATGCCTCGGTCAGGTAGGTGTCGTAGGCGCGGTCGGTGAGTGCATGGTCCTGGACGAGTTCGCCGTCGTCTGGGCGGTAGATGCGTGACGGCTCGCCGCGGAATGACAGCCAGTTGAAGTTGGTGGTGATGTAGTAGCTGTCGCTGATGAGCATTTTCGCCGGGGTGGTGGCGACACGTACGACGGCGAGGCGGTTGGCGCGGCCCGCGGCTGCGTGCAAGGCGTCGAGGGCTTCCTGATCGCTTTGGTCGTTGTCACCGGGGCCCCACACGATCGTCACGTCGACGGTGCGGGACAGCTTCTCCAGGGCACGGATCCACGGCCTGGACGCGACGGCCGTGCGGATCTGTGGGCTGCTGATGAGCAGCCGCCGCCGTGAGGTGGCGAGGGCGGCGTCGAGCCAGGCCGGGTGTTCGTACACGCCCAGCCAGCGGATCGCCGCCCGGCTCAACCTGGCATCCGCACCGTCTCCGTCCGGATCGTCTCCGCCCGCTTGGAGGGCGAGGACTTCTGCTTTGCTGAGCCGCTCGCCGGGGTCGGTGACGGGTGCGTGGGGGTGTTCGACCGGCGCGGCCGACAGTCGGAGGCGTTCGACGGCGCCGATGCTCTCCAGCGCGGCGGTGTGCGGTTCGCTCCACTTGCCGTCGACGTCGACGCCGAGGCGTATCTGGCGGGTCTCGTCGTCGGTGAAGACGAGCAGGATGGCGTCGTGGTAGAAGTTGCGGTTCTCGGTGACGCCGCTGATGCCGAGCAGGCGTGCCCCGTCGCGGCTGCGCGGGTCTAGGGTGCTGGTGAGCGCGGCGAGGCTGAGGTCGACGGCGCGGACCGGCATGCTGTTCGCCGGTGGCAGTAGGAGGCGCCCGGGATCAGCTTTCGCCTGGCTGGAGCGGCGTAGGGAGTTGCGTCGCCAGTCGGTCACGGTGCCGGTGAGGCGGTCGTAGACGACCGGCATGGTGGTGGGCATTGGGCGGCGTAGCTGGGCGTCGCGGGCGGCTTCCTGCCCGGCGGGCAGCAGCTGCAGGCGCCGCACGCCGCCGTCGGCGGGTGGCTGGTAGGTGATGTACTCGGCGAGGAGGAGTCCGGCGACGGCGCGGCCGGTGTCGCCGTCGTTGAGGCCGAGAAACAGTTGCAGGTCTTCGACGGTGTCGATGCCGCCGAGCAGGGCGCGCAGGGTGTACTTCTGGCTCGCTTCGAGGTCTTCGGACTGCTCAACCAGAACGTCGACAGTCAGCACGGAGGCGGGGATGGCGCACGGCTCCGCGGCGAGCAGGGTGTGTCCCGGCAGCGCGTGGGCGTGGCGGCGTGCGGCGTCGGCGAAGATGTCGCGGCTCACAGGTACTGCACCCTTCCGCCGGTGGTCGTGATGTGGGTGAGTACTCGGTTGAGGGGGCCTTGTTTGCTGCTGCAGAATTCGGAGTCGCCGACGATCCAGAGCAGTTCCCGGGCGCGGGACAGGGCCACGTTGACGCGGCCCTCGTATTGGTCGGCGAGGAAGCCGAGTTCGCCGCTGAGGTTGCTGCGGGTGACGGAGAAGATGACCACGTCGGCTTCGCGTCCTTGGACCGCGTCCACGGTCTTGACCTGCACGGCGACGTGCCGCAGGGTGAGGCGCCGGAGCGCGCGTTCGATCTCAGTGCATTGCCGGCGGTATCCGGTGAGGATCAGTACTTCCAGCTTGCCGCCGTCGGTGCGGGCGTACTTGCCGGCGTGGACGTCCGTGTCGAGGCGCGCGACGAGTCCGGCGACCTTCTTCGCCTCAAGCTTGTTCGACGTGCTCACGCTGCCGGCGTGGCGGGCGTCCTCGTGGCGGTTCGTGCGTCGGCTGGTGGAGAACCACACCAGCCGGTCGCTGTCGTCAACAGACTCGGGCGCGAGGACCGGTACAGGGTCGTGCACGAGGGTGCCGCTGTAGAAGACCTGAGAGATCAGCTCACCGATCGGTTCGGCCATGCGGTGCTGGGTGACCAGACTGGCCGTGCAGGCCGGCGGTGCCTCGCCGAGCAGGATGTCGAACAGCGACGAGGTGAGGAACATCTTGTCCAAGTCGAAGGTTTCGACCAGGTCACGATGCTCGAACACCTCCTCCACCATGGGTGGGAGCTGTTTGGTGTCGCCCACCATCACCCACCGCTTGGCCCGGGTCATCGGCACCAGCAGTTCAGGGGCGGTCGCCCGCGATGCCTCGTCGATGATGCACAGATCGAACTGCATGTTTTGGATGTGAGGGTTGGCCAAGAAGCCCATGCAGGTCCCGGCGACCACGCTCTGGGTGGGAAGGAACATCGGTTCAGCCGTCTGCGGGTCGTTGAGGCTGGCCAGCCAGTCGCCTTGGGTCCGCAGCAGTTCCCGCAGCTGCGGCCCGGCGCCGGGCGCGTCCAGCAGGGTGGCGACGAGCTTCTCCAGCTCCGGCTCCCCCAAGTCGTCCGGCACGATGACCTCAAGGGCCCTGGCTGCGGTGCGGACTTCAGCGGCGGCGGTGTCGGCGCGCTCGACGGCGCGCAGATAGTCCGCCAGCAGCTCGGCCCGTTCCTCGGGCAGGTCTTCGTTGTCGAGCCGGTCGTCGTCATCAAGCGGGCCAAGCAGCTCGGCGATCTCGGTCTTCTGCCGCAGGGTGGCCAAGGCTTCCTCGACACGAAGTGCCAGGGACAGATGGTCGACCTGTAGACCCTCGCGATCGGCCAACGCGGCCATGCCGGCGCGGGCGCGAGCGCGAATCTCGTCCGCCCACGCGCGCAGCTTGTTCGACAGCAGTAGGTGAGCGGCGTCCGGGTCGACGTTGTCGTCGCGGCTCGACAGACGCACGACCGAGGTGACGCCGGAGCGGTACAGCCGAGTGACCGCGTTGTCGATCGCGACGTGCATCTGACTGACCAGCAGGATCTTGTCGCCAGGGCGTGCGGCAAGGTGCTGGTGAACGAGTTCGGCGATGAACGAGGTTTTGCCCGTGCCGGGGGGACCTTGGACGAGGAACAGGTCCGGCGAGCCGAGCGCGTGCGCGACGGCGATTTTCTTGTCGTCGTCGAAGTCCGGGCGCAGCGGCTCGAACGCCACCGGCTCCGGCGCGCTCGCCACTGACGGATCCAGCACCAGCTCACGCAGATGCGGGCGGGCGGAGCTGCCGTCGCGCAGGGCGGCGAGCGCGGTCTTCTGCCGGCGGATCGCGGCCTGGGACGGGGTGCGGTCTCGCACCAGCACCCCGTGGAAGGGCAGATCGGCGCCGGGTCGGGTCGCCCGCACCGTGATGTCCGTGCCGTCGACCTCGGCGATCGTCACCGCAACGCCCCGCATCGCGGGTTCGTCGACGGGGCGGGCCATGCGCTCCTGGTCAAGGAACGCGCCGGTCAGCGGAGTCGTCGTCTCCACGTCGAACAGGGCGCCGTCGCGGCTGACCCGCGTGTAGGTGATGGGTTCCTCAAGGCGTTTCTCCAGCGCTTCCTTGGCCTCGATCAGCTGTGACCAGTTGGTCAGCCGTGCCTGCTTGAAGGTGTCGCTGTGGCGATCACCCGCGTCTTGGACAGCCTTTTCCAGCAGCAGACGCAGCTCGTCAGCGGCTGCGGCGGCTCTCTGCGGGTTTGTCGACCGCAGTGTCGTCCAGGTGAGGTCGCGGCTGTCCAGGACGATCGCTTCGTCTTTCTGGCGCCAGCGTTCGAGCTCGTCGAAGTCTTTGATCTCAGCGCGGGTACAGAGCAGCTGGTGGCGATTCTTGAAGACCAGCACCAACTCGACCTGGTCCCCTATAAGGCGGAACTCGTCGGCGGTAAGCACCGTGCGCCCGGCGATGTTCTTTAGCCGGGGTAGTACGTAGGAAGCCGCGCCGAGCAGCCCCGCGATGACGTTGTCGGCAGAGCGGCCGTCACCGGCCTCCTCCAGCGATCGGCGCGCCGTACCAGACAGCTCGAACGACAGCACCTTCTGGTCGTGCCAGTTTTCGCTGCGCGCCGCCTGGATGGCCTGCAGCTCGAGGTAGAACTGCTGTCCGTCGGCCGGCCGCTTCGCCGCATCGACGCTCAGGCAGCGTCGCAGCAGCGCCAGGACAGCGGGCGGCAGGTCGGCCTCATCGAGCGCGCGGGCGATGTCTGGCAGGTCACGTAGCTCCCAGCCGGTGACGCATTGCAGCAGCGTCGCGGCCAGGCTGTAGACGTCGAACCTGGTCGAGCCGCGCGAGGCCAGGTCCGGTGGTGCCCAGGGCGCGCTGGTCATCCCGGCAACCGTCGCGTCGGTTGCGCCCGCGAGTTGGTCCTTGATCTTGCTCAGGGCGAAGTCGGCGAGCAGCGGCTTCTCACCGTCCCACAGCACGTTGCTGGGCTTGATGTCGCGGTGCAGCACCGCCATCGAGTGTGCGTGGGCCAACGCCGACGCCAACGGCAGCGCGATGACCTCAGCAACATCGTCCCAGCCCGGAGTCTCGGGCGCGGTTACCAGCCAATCCTTGAGCGACACCGGAACCCAGCTGAGCACGACGTAGTACACGCCGGCGTCGTGGTCGGTGCCGCTGTCCAGCAGCGACACGATGTTCGGGTGGTCCAGCTTGTGGTGCGCCGCGGTCTCCCGCTCGAAGTAGATGCGGTAGATCTCATCGGAGGTGGCGGGAACCAGCTTCACGGCCACGTGCCTGCCGCCCTGATGCAAGTCGGCGGCTTGAAAGACCTCCGCCTGACCACCAACACGACGGGTGTTCGCGATCTCGGCATACCGGCCGGCGATCAGACGCACCGCCCACGCTCCTTCCAGGAACGACCTGTTCGTGCGGACCGGCCGCTCAGGATACTGGACCACGACGCCAAGTTCGGAGACCGCCAAGCGGTATCCGTGCCCCTCGGGAACATCGGGCAGTGGTCTGCCGCCGGCGACCTGCCCGGCGCTGGCGGTGTTCGGCGACGGTCGGCACCGATGTTCGACTCCGGATGACAAGGGCACGGCTGTTCGGCAGATGTCCCTGGCGCGCTGTCACGCCGCTTAACCGGAGCGAGGATTTGGTTCAATAGGACACACTTTTCCTTGACGGGGTTTGCCGACAGTGAATCAGCAGGGTGTGACACCTTCCCTTGGACCACCGGTCAGGCAGGTGAGCGCACGGCGGTTAGCGGGGCGGGCGTGCGGCGAACGCGGCACAGGCGGCGGCGACGGTCAGCGCCGTGTCGAGGCCGGTGGCCCACGACGAGCTGTGAGCGGCGAGCAGACCAGCCAGGGCCGCCACGAGGGCAAGGCCGCCGGTGACCGTGGTTCGGCGGCCCGCGGCCCGGCGCGTACTCGTGGTAGCAGAAGGCAGAGGCCGGCGGGGCGGCTTCCTGCGGGTTGGCGTTCCGCGGCGAGACATGGTTCAGGCTCTCCTTCGTCGGGAAGACCGCGACCCTGGTGGCCGCGGCACGATCAGAAGAACATCGCCGCTGGTCCCTAAACCGGATGAGTTTGCGGGGCTGTGTGCACTCAGCCGCGTATCTTCGACGGCGTGCCCCGGAAGCCACCAAGCCCTGCAGACCAGGCGTTGATCGACTACGCCCGGAAACAGGACGTCCTCGTGACCGATACGCAGCTTGAGCACTGGCGTCGCGTGGGACTGCTTCCCGCGAACACGCCCATCAGGCAGAGCTTCGGGGGAGTTCCTCACAGCCCGCGCCCGGAGCGGCCGACCTGGTCAGCTGGCTCGGCTCCCACGCTCGCCGGGGGCAGCGCACTCACGACGTAGCGCTGCGCGCGTTCGGCGACGGGCACGCGGTGCCTGAGCCGACCGTCCGAGCCGCCTTCCTCTCCGCTGTCGCCCTCGCCTTGCCGGATCCCGTCACGGGCGGTGAGGACGCCGGCGATCTGGCGCAGGACGCGGCGAAGCGACTTCCGGGCCGGGACACGACCGCGCTGATTCCCCGGCGGATGCGTCGCATCGACTCTCGAATCAAGGCCGCCGGGATCTCTTTCGCCCCGGCCGAGCTGCTGCCCTTCGACAAAGGCCCCGGGCTCGCTGAGCCTTTCACCCCGGCCGACTTCCAGCTGATATCCACGACCGTGGCACTCGACGGCTCCGAACTGAACGGAACCGGCATGGCCGCGCTCGTGCGCTCGATGAGCCCTGCCGGCGCTGCCGTGCCAGGCGCCTCGATGCTCGAGTTTCCCGACGGGGCACAGGCCACCGAGCTGGCCGACGAAGCCGGGAACACACTCTTGCCGACCGGAGACGTCCGAGCCGAGCTACGCCGTGTCGTCGAGGAGTCGACGCTGGAGCGGCTGCGTGCCGGTTGGATGGCAGCCGTCGAACGCCGCGGCGCGTGCAAGGGATGCGCGCCGTGGCGAAGACGATGTCAGCGGCCCAGCGACGGTAGCCGCAGGCTGTCGAAAAGATCGAGAACGTGTTCTGCCATGGTCAGCGTTAGGGACAGCATGCTGGCGAGCATGGCAGCCGGCGGTGCGATCTTCAGCCGCACGATCCCAACGGTGGAGCCAGGTAGTTCCTCAAAGTCCATCAAGGTGTATGTCCATTCGTCGCCGTGCGCGCACGCGCTGCAGCTCTTCCATAGGTTTTCGGCCATGTCCTTAGTCGTGTCGTCGAAGCCGAGCGACCGCACGATCTGGTTCCACGGGTCCTTTTTCTTGACTTTGGCCATCGACAAGCTGTTTCGGCCGGCAACCGCCCGCACTTGGTCCAAGCGCTCGCCAATACCGTCACTGCGTGTGAGTTCGGGGAAGTGTGGCTCCAGCAAGGCGTCGGCCTTCCGGAAATCCACTGCGTCCCTGTACTGCGCCTGCAGCGCCCTCAATACACGCTCGGTCGCGTCCTTGCCGGATATGAGCCACATGGCGGATCCGAGGTTTTCCACCGCCGCACGCAGCAGGGTGAACGCCGCGTATGTCGGCAGTATGTCCGCGTTGACGATCAGTGCCCGGATCGCCGTCAGATGGTCGATGGCGAAGTCGAGATGCCGGGCAGCGTAATGGCTGACCGTGAAGGGTGCGGCCGCAGCATCGGCGACCGCCAGAATCGACCCTGCGTGTACCGCGAGGGAACCGTCATCGGGATGCCGGAGCCGTTCTAGCTCGTCGATACGGTCGAACAGGCGCTTCGGGAATCCGGCTTCGTTCACCCGCGCACCCTAAGCGGCAGCGGTCGCGGCGAGCCACCGGGTTGACCGGGCGGTTCGCTCGGCGCGCAGGGCCTGCCGCTCGGCCTATTGGCGTTCGAGGACGGCGGCCCGAGCCCGGGCGGGGGAGGTCTCGGACGGCTGGCTGGGCCTGACGCTCCTCGACGGCGGGCGCGGCTGGCAGGTCGCCACTTGCGGTTACCGTGTACTACCGGTCCGCATTGAAAGGGGGATGAGTGGGCGAGCTCTTCGACCTAGCCGGCGGCACCGCCGTGTCCGGGTCACCGGCTTCGGCGGAACTCTCAGTCTTTGACCGCACCTTCCCGGCGCGGGTTGCGGTGCTCATGCGATCCCGCCCGATCACCGAGGCGATCGTCGCCGCGAACCGGCAGGACTGGCCGGCGGCCCTCTACGACGTCGCGACGTTCGCCCTCGCCGCGATTGATCTGGTCATTGCACAGCAGGGCTTCGAGGAGGAAGCCACCTACGACGACGTCGTGGACGGCCTCACCACGCTCGCCCGCCGTACCGCACCGGAGCGGCCCGCATCGGAGCACCGCCGCGTCGGCGAGTACACCGTCGACGCGCTCCTGAACCGGGGCGAGCGCGAGGCGCCGTTCACCTACCGGATCAGCGACTTCACAGACGAGGCCCGGACCCACCAGCGACGGCAGGTGCAGTTCCGGCTGCTGATCGAGCGAGAGGACCCGGTGCGTGGCGAGGTCGTCCTCAACGCCACCCGCGACGCGATTAACGCGCTGGTCGGTGGACTGGAGTTCGACGTCGAAGACGAGCAGGTCGCCAACGAGGTGCTACTGGAACGCCAGCTGGCCAAAGGGGCGTTCGACGCCGCGGAACGCGCTGCGGTCCGGGCTCGGCTGCTGTCTGTCTCGCTCGCCGAGGACCTCCACGAGCTGATCAAGAACACCCGCCGGGACCTGCGTGCCGTCATCCAGGAGTGGGCAACGGTCGTTCCGCAACGCCTAGCCACAGCCCGGGAACACATCGCGGGCAGGATGGAGGCCGAGCACCGCCTGCTCGCCAAGGTCCGCGAGTCGCTGGAGTCCGACGACCAGCAGGTGACCATGACGGCAGCCCGGATCGCCGCGCTGCTCACCGAATGCTCGCGTCGGCACGACGCGCTGCACCGGCAGGTCATCGCCGCCCGCAGCGTGTTCCTGGAGGAACAGGATCGGCAATCGTTTCGGCCACCGGCGCTAGGCCACCTGCCCGACCTCAGCCGGGAGATCCTCACCCCCTTGCTCGGCCTGGACAGCGAGATCGCCCTCGTGGTCACCGACAGGTGGCTGTCGGACATCACCGGTCCGCGCCCTCCAAAACTGCCCCGGCTGTACCGGCTGGTCTACGACCTGTGGGCGGTGCGCGACTCCACCGACGATCGTGACGACGACGACGGCGATGATGAGGCGGGAGACCCGGATCCGCCGACGATCGGACCGGACATCGTGGACGCTGCGCGGCGGGTCGTCGCCAGGATCGGCCTGCCCGCCCGCCTGTCGGCGCTGCTCGCCAGTGCCCTGGCCGATCCCGGCCTGGACAGCGGCATCGATCGGCAGCGGACCGCGGAGATCCTGGCGCTGGCTGCGCTGTGGTGCTTCGCGCCCGAGGAGACCGATACCGAGCACACCGCATCGGTCGATCTGACCGCACGGATCCTGGGGCCGCGTGCCGTTGCGGACGCCGACGATCTGAAGCTCGATCTGCCGGGATGGGACGGCTACGACCTGATCATCGTTCCGCATCCCGACGCCCTGGCGACCGCCGACCCGCAACCGGTCACCGACCACCCCTGGATACACGCGGAGACGCGATGACGCTGACGCAGAACGATCACACCGACATCGGGACCCTCATTGCGTATGCGCTGCAACCCACCCAGCGACCCGGGCGCAGCCATGAATACCGTCGGGTGCTCGGCCGGTACCGCACGGAGTCCGACTTCCGCATCGCCGCCGATGCTGTTCTGCACGGCCTGCACGCTAGCGTCCTGTCCGACGGCGACTTCGGACTCGTCCTCGGCGTCAGCCCCGAGTCCCCGTTCGCCTACCGGGTCGGCGACATGCCCCACGCGGCGACCCGGATCGGGCGCCTGATGGCCGGGCTGGTCCTGGTCGGCGTGGCCGCCTACGCCTACCCCAGCCCGGCTGACCTGGAGGAGGAACGAATTCGCCGCGTGGCGGACGTCGAGTTTGAGCAGTGGATGCGCGCGATGTGCGAGCGCCTGCAAGAGCACGACGCCGCTGGCGAGCTGGTCCCCGACGACGGCCTGGACGAGGCGTGGCGGGCCTACCACGAGATGCCGTCCACGCTCGTCGGCGACAAGGGCCGCGGCTCCGGGCGGCTGTCGCCGAAATGCACCCTGTACTGGGTTCGCAACGTCCTTGCCTGGCTCGTGGAGCAGGGCATGGCCCGTGCCGACAGCACAGGCGGGACCTGGATGCTCACCGAGCGGTTCCGCGTCCAGGTTAAGGACATGGCCGGTGAACCTGGATATACCTTCCTGGCGGACATTGCTCGACGGCCGCACATCCGGCCGTCGAGCCCCGCTGTCCAGCCGCACGCCGCGGACGACGGGGAGTGAGCATGACCTACCATCTGGCCGCGTTCCGGCTCCACTCGATCGGGGAGAGATCCGCTCGCTTCACCGACGTCACGCTCGACCTCACCGGCCCGGACGGCGGCAGCAGTCATCCCGCCGACTCGGTCGTGTGGCTGCGTAACGGAGGCGGCAAGTCCTCGCTGTTGTCGCTGTTCTACGCGCTGCTGCTGCCGCGAGCAATCGACTTCATGGGGCGTGCGGTGAAACGCAGCCTCACCGACTACATCGACAGCGGCGACACCGCGCACACCGTCGCAGCGTGGCACCCGGCCGCCTCGGACACGTTGGACGGCTCGCCGGACCGCATTCTCATTACCGGCGTCGTCTACGAATGGTCCGACCTGCGCCGTCCCGCCGACGCCGACCGCGCCCGGGACCGGCTCGACACGACCTTCTACGCGTTCTATGCCGTGCCAGGCGTGCTGGACCTGCACCGGCTCCCCATCCTCGACGCCACGGGCGCGCCCCGGCGCCGGGCGGCCTATGTCGCAGCCCTGAAGGAGTGCGCGACGACCTACCCGCAAGCTATGGATCTGGTCACCACCGAGAAGCAACACGAGTGGACGACCGCGCTGACCAGCCGGGGCCTCGACCCGGCGCTGTTTCGCACCCAGAAGCAGATGAACCACGTCGAGGGCGGCGTGGAGGACATGTTCCGGTTCTCGTCCGCCCGCGAGTTCATCGACCTGCTCATCGACCTCACGGTCGCACCCGAAGACGCAGTCAGCGTCGCCGATCGCCTGGCCTCGATAGCGTCGCTGCTAGCGACCAAGCCGACCAAGACGGCTGAGCGGGACTTCTGCCTCGACTCGGCAACGGGCCTGGACCGCATCCACGTCTGCCAGCAGGAGGTCGACGCGTCAGCGGTCGCCCTCCAACAGGCCGTCGAGGAGGCGGCCAAACTGTCCACCGCTTTCGCCGCGACGGTCACGCAGGCGAACAGTCAGATCGAGGCGCTCGCCGCGCAGCGCGACGGCATCGAGAAGCGACGCGCGGCAGCGGTGACCGAAGGCGGCGCCGCGTACGAGCTTGTCTACCTGTACGAGGAACGCGCCGCGCAGATACGACTGGTCACCGCAGAAGACCAGTTCAGCAAGGCCGACGCCGACATCAGCAACGCCGCCGAACTCATCGAAGCCTGGGAGGCCGCCGGACACCTGGCGGAGAAGAAGGAGTTGCAGGACGCGCTGGAGCGCACGCGGCGGGAGGCCGGCGAGGAATGGGAGCGCACCGCGCCACTGCGGCGAGAGCACGACGAGCACACAGCTCGCCTGCGAACCCGGCTGCGTACACTTGTCGACGCCCACGAGGCTACGGCGGCAACGGCCACCGAAGCCGCCACCAAGGCGAGGGCAGACGTCGAGGCCCACCGCGCGGCAGCGAAGAAGGCCGGCCAGGAGGCCCAGGCAGCGGACAAGGATGTGGCGACCGCGACCGCCCGGCTGGAGTCGCTGGCCACAGACCTACGCACGGCTGTCCGCGACGGCGTGCTCCCGAATGAGCAGACCGACCCGGCCGAGCATGACGTCATTCTCGCCGAACAGCACACCATTCTCACGGGCGTTCTTGCCGAGATCCAGAGCCGTCGTGAGCAACGCCCGGCGCTTCGGCGCGCCCTGACGGGCGCGCTCACTACGCTGACGGGTGAGCAGGTCCGGCTCGACGCGGAGCGTACCCGGCTCGCGGAGGACCGTGCCGCGTTCGCCGAACGCGCAGCCAAACTCGTCGCACGCGAACGCGTGCAGGACCTGACCGAGGCCACCGGCGACGCGCCCGTGGACCTCTGGGCAGAGGCGGACACTCTGACCCGCCGGTTGTCCGACGCGATCGTCGACACCGACGTGGCGCTGGTGCGGCTGGAAGCCGAACGCATCGACGACCAGCGCATCCTCGACGTACACGCGCGCACCGGGCTGCTACCCACCACGCTTGACGCCGAACGAGTCCAGGCTGTTCTGGCCGAACACGGCGTCATGGCCGAAACCGGCTGGGCCCACCTGCGTACGCTGCTACCCGGTGCACGCCTGCTCGAGACGGTCACGGACCCGGACCTCGCGCGCCTCGGCGTCGGTCTCGTCATTCCCACCTCCCAGGCCGACGCCGCCGCGGCCACGTTGACCGGCGTCGACACGGCGACCACAGCACTCGTCGGCGTCTACACCGCGCAGGCCGCCGCCGCGATCGTCGGCTCCACCCGTGCGGACCCCGATGCACCTGCTCCGGTGTGGGCCGGACTGCATCGGGGCTTGGTGGATCCGGCGTGGGCCGAAGGCACCGTTCGCCAGGTCGCGGGCCGCGCCGAGGCGTACGACGGGCAGCGGTCCCGCCTGACCGAGGCGCGTGAGGCCGACAGGTCCTTGCTCGGCGAGCTCACCGAACTGCTCGCCGGCTGCCCCGCCGGGCACCTCGACAGCCTGACCAGCCGCGTCGACGACCTCGACAGCACCCTGCGCGATGTCGCCGCAGCACTCGACAAGGCTCGCGTGGATCTCGCCGAGATCGACCAGGCAGAGGCGGCTGACACCGCAGCCGAGCAGCGTACGCAGCGCGGGATCTCCGACATCGAGACATCCCGCGCCCGCCTGTCCGGCCTGATCCAAAAGATGGAGGCAGCTGTCGAATGGCGTAGGGACCTCGCCGAGGCCGAGTCCCGAGCCGAGGACGCCCACACCCGGGCCGAGCGCCTCACGGAGAAGGCCAACCGGGCGCTCGACCACGCCACCGAGCAAAGCAGGCTCGCCGACGCCGAGGGCAGGACCGCCAATGCATACCGGGGCGAGGCGGCCGGCCTGACATTCCTCGACTCGGAACCGGAGGTTCCCGACGATCCGGTGGTGTCCCTCGATGTCCTCCGCGCTCGGCGCCAAGAGGCCGCCCGCGCCTGGGAGGTCCAAGCCTCCCAGTCCGTACTCGCCGAGCGGGAACGCAACCTCGCAGCTGCGCTGGCGACCGAAACGCAGGCCCTCGCCGCAGTCAGTGCCGAAGTTTTGGAACGTGCCGGTGTCCTGCTCACCACCGCGGAGGGACAGACCAGGCCGGCTCGGGCGGCGGCACTGGCCGCCGCTCGAGAAACCAAGGAGGAGGCGGTCGGCCGAAAGGGCCGCGCCTCCGGCGACATCGCCCAGCACTCGGCGACCCTCACCCGAATTCGAGCACGGCGCACCGATCCACCCAAGCGCGCGTTGCCCGTTGAACCGACCACAGCGGAGGAGGCCGACAACCTGGCCGCCGAATATGAGGGGATCGGTCAAGCGTCCATCGAAAAGCGGGCAATTGCAGAGCGAGAACTCCGCAACCTTGAGGGCAAGCAGGGCGAATACCGGGGCCGGGTCACCGCGTTCGAATTGCTCGCCGACGGCCTTCCCGACCCGGCCGGCTGGGGTGTCACGCCCTTCGCCGGGTCCGACGACGAGGCGAAGGCCCACAAACAGGCTGTCGTGCAAGCGCTGCGTGCCGCGGAGAAGCGCGCGAGCGACGCGGCGGTCTCCCGGGCGAACGCGGTCGGAGACCTGCGGACAACAGGCGGCAGGTACCCGGGGGTCGCCACACCCGCCAAAGATCGATTGCTCCACGACACCGAAGAGGTGCTGGCGCAGCACGCGGGAACGCTGGCCAACCAGCTCAGACTGCGCGCGGACATGATCGACGGGGAACTCGCCGACATCGCCAAGGACCAGGCGATCGTGACCGACTCCCTCGCCGCCTCGTCTCGAACACCCTCGACACCTTACGCAAGGCCGAACGGTACTCGCGAGTGGCGACGAAGACCGGAGGCTGGGCCGGGAAGCAGATGCTCCGAATTTCCTTCGAACCACCTGCCAGCGACGCGGATCTGCGCACCTACGTCAACCGCGTCGTGGAGCGGCGCATCGCCGATGGCGTCAAGCCGGAAGGACTGCCGCTGCTCAAGGATGCCGTCCACGAGGCAGCCGGAACCCGGGGCTTCACCGTCAAGGTCCTCAAACCCGCCCTGGACCTCGTGCCCACCACCGAGGACATCACCCGGCTTGGCAAATGGTCCGGCGGAGAGAAGCTGACCGTCTGCGTCGCGCTCTACTGCACCATCGCGGCACTGCGCGCCGTCAACGCCGGACGCCGGGATCGCTCGGGCGGCGTGCTGCTACTCGACAACCCGATCGGCCGTGCCTCACACGGCAGCCTCGTCGGCCTCCAACGAGCCGTCGCTGCGGCACACAAAGTCCAGCTCGTGTACACCACCGGGGTGAAAGACCCCGATGCCGTATCCCGGTTCCCCAACGTCATCCGGCTGGACAACCGCCCGGGCCGCACCCGGAACCGCCGCTACATCGTCGCGGACGACACGCTAACCGACGAAGCCAACCAGCGCCTCATCACCGGCGTCCGGGTCGCACACGACGAGTCGTCCAGCGGTCACGGCAAGCACGCCCAGCCCGAGACGTCGACATGACTACGACGCTGGGTGACATCATCGCTGCCTACATCGCGGAGCAGCCGACCAATCGAGTCCGGGTCGACGGCCTGCTACGGCATGCCACCGCCGTCGACCCTACGCTCGTCGGCGATCCGGCAGCACGGGCCCGGCTCGCCGCCATCCTGACCGGCCTCGCCGAAGCGGGCGCCGTCGTGCTGCCGAGGGCACGCTCCGGCTGGGACGATCGAACGAAACCGCCATTGCCGATCTGGGTGGGCAAGCCGACGAAGCCACGTCGGACCCAAGCGGCACCGACACCGCGAGTCTGGCCACAAGCACTCGAAGCAGCCGCCGCGATCGCAAGCCGACCGGACGAATACCAACTTCTGGACAAAATCGGCATCTGGTTGCGGAACAACCCCAACGCCGAACCCGTCCCCCTTGAGGAACGCTCGTTGGAGATCCTCGACGACGAGAAGGCCCTCGCCATCGAAACGACCAAACGACTGTTCACCACCGGCGCACTGACCCTCGACCTGCTTGCGTGCTACCCGACGCCCGTACCTTTTCCCTCCCAGCACATCCCCGGGGTAGGGCCGACGCGGCTGCTGGTGGCGGAAAACAACGCGACGTTCCATTCGCTTCTGCAGGCCGCCCGGCAACTGGATCCCGACGTGCGCCCCGACCTGCACATCGGATGGGGCTGCGGCAACCAGTTCCCCTCCTCCATCACAGCCGTCAACCTGCTCGATCCGGCGCCAACCGCTCTGTACTACGTGGGCGACCTCGACGCCGCCGGACTGCGCATCGCAGCCGGCGCCGCCGCGACGGCGAACGCGCACAAGTTGCCGCCCCTTCGACCGGCGGTCGCGCTGTATGACTGGCTCCTCGCTCATGGCGTTCCTCGCCCAGACAGGTCCAACACCGGCATCAGCGACCCCAGCGCACTCCTTGCGTGGATGCCGGAAGCACTGCACGAGGCGGTCGTCCGACTACTCCACGGGCGGCAGAGAATCCCGCAGGAGACCCTTGGCCTTCGCGCGCTGCGCGCCAATCGGGATCTGCTCCCTCAAGCCGTCGATGATCCTCTGAATGCGGCTGGCATGAATAGGTCGATATCAGGCGGCCACACGGAGCCGGACGGTTCGGAATCATGAGCAGCCTGCCGTCGCCGTTGCTATTCGCTATGAACGGCGATCATGAATTCGTGGTCGACCCCGCCCTCCGACAACTCCCACGACAGCCGACGGAGGTCATGCGCTGCTCGTCTGGCTGGGGGCAGGGGAGTCGATGGTGGCGGGGAGTGGTGCGACGACCCCTTTACTCGGCCGGTTTATGCTTCAGGCGACCTGGGCAAACGTGCGTGAGCATGCCGCTGGGCCGGCTGCGTCCAGGGAAGTGGTGTACGACTTGCCCGTGATGGGCGTGTTGCGTAGATGAGAGACGGCCATCGCGTCGATCCTTCGAGACGACCAAGTCAGAGAAGGAAGAGAGGACGCGATGGCCGCATCAGAGAGTGTGAACCCTGTTGACCTGCTGTGCGAGCAGATCGAGGGCGCGTCGCCGGACGTGTTGCAGGCGATGATCAGAACGTTCGCGCAGGCGTTGATGTCCGCCGAGGCCGACGCGATCTGC
>NZ_JBVJGT010000049.1:0-51957 GCF_055587185.1 Micromonospora sp. NPDC048040
CACACTCGGGGGAGGGGGTGGGTCCGCTTGTGGGGTTTTCTTTGTTTTCGCCCTTTCCCCCCCCCCCCCCCCCGGGGGGGGGGGGGGGGCCCCCCCCCAGGCAGCCACTGGAAGGGGCACCTCGTGCTGGTCGATGCCGTGACCGCGTTCGATCCCACCGACGCCGACGTCCGGCGTGACCCGTACCCGTCCTACCACTGGCTGCTGCGGCACGACCCGGTCCACCTCGGCGCCCACCGGGTCTGGTACGTCTCCCGCTTCGCCGACGTGCGCGGCGTGCTCGGCGACGAGCGCTTCGCCCGGACCGGCATCCGCCGGTTCTGGACCGACCTCGTCGGGCCCGGGCTGCTCGCCGAGATCGTCGGCGACATCATCCTGTTCCAGGACGAGCCCGACCACGGCCGGCTGCGCGGGGTGGTCGGCCCGGCCTTCTCGCCGTCCGCGCTGCGCCGGCTGGAACCGGTCATCGCCGGCACCGTCGACGACCTGCTGCGGCCCGCCCTGGCCCGGGGCGCGATGGACGTGGTCGACGAGCTGGCGTACCCGCTGGCGCTGCGCGCGGTCCTCGGCCTGCTCGGCCTGCCCGCCGCCGACTGGGAGCCGGTCGGGCGCTGGTCGCGCGACGTGGGGCGGACCCTGGACCGGGGTGCCAGCGCCGAGGACATGCATCGCGGCCACGCGGCGATCGCCGAGTTCGCCGACTACGTGGAGCGGGCCCTCGCGAGGCGGCGGCGCGAGGGCGGCGAGGACCTGCTGGCGCTGATGCTCGACGCCCACGACGGCGGCCTGATGAGCCGCAACGAGATCGTCAGCACGGTGGTCACGTTCATCTTCACCGGCCACGAGACGGTGGCGAGCCAGGTGGGCAACGCCGTGCTGAGCCTGCTGGCGCACCCCGACCAGCTCGACCTGCTCCGACGCCGGCCGGACCTGCTGGCCCAGGCCGTCGAGGAGTGCCTGCGGTACGACCCGTCGGTGCAGTCCAACACCCGGCAGCTCGACGTCGACGTGGAGCTGCACGGCCGGCGGTTGCGCCGCGACGACGTCGTGGTCGTCCTGGCCGGCGCGGCGAACCGGGACCCGCAGCGGTACGACCGGCCCGACGAGTTCGACATCCGGCGGGACCCGGTCCCGTCGCTGTCCTTCGGCGCGGGGATGCGCTACTGCCTCGGGTCCTACCTCGCCCGTACGCAGTTGCGCGCCGCGGTGGCCGCGCTGGCCCGGCTGCCGGGCCTGCGGCTGGGCTGCGCTGCGGACGGCCTGACCTATCAGCCGCGCACCATGTTCCGGGGCCTGGCCAGCCTGCCGATCGCGTTCACGCCGGGCGGTTGAGCGCCGCGTCGTCCCTGTCCGAGCAGGAGGATTTGTCGACCATGAGCCATCCCGAACCCGAGTACGACGTGATCGTCGTGGGCGGCGGCCCGGCCGGATCGAGCACGGCCGGTCTGCTCGCCCAGGAGGGCCACCGGGTCCTGCTGCTGGAGCGCGAGAAGTTCCCCCGCTACCACATCGGCGAGTCCCTGATCAGCGGCGTCACCCTCACCCTGGACGCGCTCGGCGTGCGCGAGCGGATGGCGGAGCTGCGCTTCCAGATCAAGCACGGTGGCAGCCTGCTGTGGGGGGCCGACCAGACCGCCCCGTGGTCGTTCCGGTTCCGGGAGATCCGCGACGCCCGGTTCGACTACTCGTGGCAGGTCCGGCGCGCCGAGTTCGACGCGATGCTGCTGGACCGGGCGCGGGAACTGGGCGTGGTGGTGGTCGAGGGAGCCACCGTCCGGGGGCCGCTGACCGACGGCGACCGGATGGCGGGCGTCAGCTACCAGTTCCGGGGCGAGGCCGACCCGGTCGACGCCCGTGCCGCGATCGTGGTCGACGCGTCGGGGCAGCAGCGCTGGCTCGGCCGGCACTTCGGGCTGGTCTCCTGGCACGACGACCTGCGCAACATGGCGACGTGGAGCTACTACGCCGGGGCGCTGCGCTACCCCGGCGACCACGAGGGCGACCTGCTCGTCGAGAGCCGCTCCCACGGCTGGCTCTGGTACGCGCCGCTGAGCCGCACCCTGACCGGGATCGGGTACGTCACCCCGTCGGACCGGTTCGTCGAGTCCGGCCTGCCCCCGGAGCAGTTGCTGGAGAAACAGATCGCGGAGTCGAACGAGGTCTCCTGGCTCACCAGCGGCGCGCGGCGGGTCGACGTCTACCGCACCGCGCGGGACTGGTCGTACGCGTGCAGCCAGTTCTCCGGGCCGGGCTGGGTGCTGGTCGGCGACGCGGCCGCCTTCATCGACCCCCTGCTGTCCTCTGGCGTGACGCTGGCGATGCGCGGCGCGCTCAGCCTGTCCCGGGCGGTGCACGAGGCGCTGGCCGCGCCGGAGAAGGAGCGTCACCTCATGCAGGGGTACGAGGACCGCTACCGGGACTTCCTCGCCGCCCTGATCGACCTGATCCGGTTCTTCTACGACGGCGCGCACGGCCGCGACGAGCTGCACCTGCGTGCCCAGACCATCGTGGACCCGGACCGGCTGATGCCGCCGAAGATCTCGTTCGTCTCCCTGCTGTCGGGGCTGGCGCGGGGCGACGAGACGCTCGAGATCGCCCCTCGGACGGCCATTGACCGGCCGTCAGGCGCTATATAATCTTAAAGCGAACTGCCTCGATCACGTCGAACGCCGAGGAGAGAAGCCGATGCGCACCGCCGGAACGTACATCCGTGGGATCGGGGCCTACCTTCCTGAGACCGTCACCGTCGAGGACGCCGTCGCCCAGGGCCTGTACCCGCAGGAGGACATCGAGACGCACGGGCTGGGCGGCGCCGCGATCGCCGGCGAGCTGCCCGCGCCGGACATGGCGCTGCGCGCCGCGCAGGACGCCCTCAAGGAGAGCGAGCTGGGCCGCGGCGACATCGACCTGCTGCTCTACGCGGCCACCTGGCACCAGGGCCCCGAGGGCTGGCTGCCGCACGCCTACCTCCAGCACTACCTCCTGGGCGGGGTGCCCCGGGCGACCGAGATCCGGCAGGGTTGCAACGGCATGTTCACCATGCTCGAGATCGCGGCCAGCTACCTCAAGGCCGCGCCGGAACGCAAGGCCGCGATGCTCGTCGCCGCCGACAACTACGGCACCCCGCTGCTGGACCGCTGGCGCACCAACCTCGGCTTCATCCTCGGCGACGCCGCCTCGGCGGTGGTGCTGAGCACCGAGAGCGGCTTCGCCGAGCTGCTGTCGGTCTGCTCCATCACCGTGCCGGAGGCCGAGGAGGTGCACCGCGGCGGCGAGCCGATGTTCCCGCCCGGCATGACCGTCGGCCGGGAGCTCGACTTCGGCGCCCGGCTCTTCTACCACATCACCGAGCAGACCCCCGTGCTCGCCGTGCTCGGCGAGGCGCAGGAGACGATGACCACCGTCGCCGAGCAGGCGCTCGCCGAGGCCGGCATCGGCACGACCGACCTGGCCAAGGTCTCCTTCATGAACTACTCCCGCGAGGTGGTCGAGCAGCGCTGCATGGCGCCCCTGGGGCTGGGGCTGGAGAAGTCCACCTTCGACTTCGGTCGCATGATCGGGCACTGCGGGGCCAGCGACCACCTGCTCGCCCTGCACCACTCGCTGCGGGCCGGCGAGGTCACCGCCGGCGACCACGTGCTCTGGCTCGCGATGGGCCCCGGCGTGGAGTTCACCGCCGCCGTCCTGCGCGTGCTGGACAACCCCTACGTCGACCGCTGACCGCCCCCGCCCCCGCCCGCGCCGCGACCCGACCAACGGAGGTACGACGATGACCCGGGACGATCCCGCCGACAACCCGTACCAGGTGGCCGTCATCGGCATCGGTTGCCGGCTGCCCGGCGACGTCGACACCCCGGACGCCCTCTGGGAGCTGCTGCTCAAGGGTGGCCAGACCGCCGGGGAGATCCCGGCGCAGCGCTGGCGCGCCTACCGGGAGCGCGGCCCCGAGTACGAGGCGGTGCTGCGCGACACCGTCACCGCCGGCAGCTACCTGCGCGACGTCGCGGGCTTCGACCCGGAGTTCTTCGGCCTCTCGCCCCGGGAGGCGGCCGAGATGGACCCGCAGCAGCGGATCCTGCTCGAGGTCGGCTGGGAGGCCCTGGAGCACGCCGGCCTGCCACCCACCCGGCTGGCCGGCACCGACACGGGCGTCTTCGTCGGCGTCAGCACCACCGACTACGGCGACCGGCTGCTGGAGGACCTGCCGACCGTCGAGGCGTACACCGGGATCGGCGCGGCCACCTGCGCCCTGGCCAACCGCATCTCCTACGCGCTGGACCTGCGCGGCCCGAGCGTCGCCGTCGACACGGCCTGCTCGGCGTCGCTGGTCGCGGTGCACCTGGCCTGCCAGAGCCTGCTGCTGCGGGAGAGCACGGTGGCCCTGGCCGGCGGCGTGAACCTGGTGCTCGCCCCCGGGCAGAACGCCTCCCTCCAGGCCGCCGGCACCCTCGCCCCCGACGGCGTGAGCAAGTCGTTCGACCGCGACGCCGACGGGTACGGCCGCGGCGAGGGGTGCGGCGTGCTGGTGCTCAAGCGGCTCGACGAGGCCGAACGGGACGGCGACCGGATCCTGGCGGTGATCCGCGGCAGCGCGGTCAACCAGGACGGTCACACCGACGGCATCATGGCCCCGTCCGGCCCCGCGCAGCAGCACGTCGTCCGCCGCGCCTGCGACCGGGCGGGCGTCGCCCCGGCCAGCGTGGACTACGTGGAGGCGCACGGCACCGGCACCCAGCTCGGCGACCCCGTCGAGGCGACCGCGCTGGCCGCCGTCTACGGCGCCGACCGCCCCGGCGACCGGCCCTGCCTCATCGGCTCGATCAAGTCCAACGTCGGGCACCTGGAAGGCGCCGCCGGTGTCGCGGGGCTGATGAAGGCCGTCCTCGCGCTGCACCACGGCCAGATCCCGGGCACCCCGCTGCGCGGCGAGCCGATCGACGCCGTCGGCGACGGCACCGGGCTGCGCCTGGTGACCGGCACGCTGCCCTGGCCCGAGCGGGACGGTCCGCGGCGCGCGGCGGTCTCCGGGTTCGGCTACGGCGGCACCATCGCCCACGTCGTCCTGGAGGAGGCGCCGCCCGTTCCCGCCGGCGCCGACGCGCCGGCGGCCGACGACGCCGCCCGGCCGCTGTTCCCGCTGTCGGCCCGGTCCGACGCCGCCCTGCGCCAGCAGGCCGCCCGGCTCGCCGACCGGCTCGACGGGGACGACCGGCCGGGCCTGGCCGACGTCGGCCACACGCTCGCGCGCCGCCGGGCCCACCTGACCCACCGGGCGGTGGTCACCGGGCAGGACCGCGACGAGGTGGTCGCCGCCCTGCGCCGGCTCGCCGCCGGCCAACCGGACCCCGACACGGTCTCGGGAGTGGCGCCGGCCGGCCGGCCCGCCCGGCCCGTCTGGGTCTTCTCCGGGCACGGCTCGCACTGGGCCGGCATGGGCCGCGACCTGCTGGCCCACGAACCGGCCTTCGCCGCCGCGATCGACGAGATCGAGCCGGTCGTCGCCGAGGAGGCCGGCTTCTCGCTGCGGCAGGCGCTCGCCGACCCCGAACTGGCCGGGGTGGACCGCATCCAGACGCTGACCTTCGCCATGCACGTCGGCCTGGCCGCGGTCTGGCGGGCGTACGGGGTCCGCCCGGCCGCCGTCATCGGGCACTCGGTCGGCGAGGTCGCCGCCGCCGTGACCGCAGGCATCCTGACCCCGGCCGACGGGGCCCGGCTGATCTGCCGCCGGTCCGCCCTGCTGCGGCGGGCCGCCGGCCGGGGCGCGATGGCCATGGTCACCCTGCCGTTCGCCGACGTCGCCGAGCGGCTCGCCGGCCGCGCCGACCTGGTCGCGGCGATCGCCTCCGCCCCCGCCTCCACCGTGGTCTCCGGCGACATCGCCGCCGTGGACGCCGTGATCGAGCAGTGGCCGGCGGACCGGATCGCGGTCCGGCGGGTGCAGTCCGACGTGGCCTTCCACAGCCCGCACATGGACGCCCTCGCCGACGAGCTACGGGCCGCCGCGGCCGACCTGCGCGCCTCGGCGGGCACCGTGCCGATGTACTCGACGGTGCTCGACGACCCGCGCGCCGCGGCCGCCTGCGACGGGGCGTACTGGGCGGCGAACCTGCGCCGGCCGGTCCGCCTGGTCGACGCGGTCGGCGCCGCCCTGGCCGACGGGCACCGCACGTTCGTCGAGATCTCCGCCCATCCGGTCGTCGCCCACTCGCTGCGCGAGACCCTCGACCACACCGGCATCGAGGACGGGTACGTCGGGACCACGCTGCGCCGCCACGCCCCCGGGCACCGCACGGCCCTCGCCGCCGTGGCGGAGGCGCACTGCCACGGTGTCGAGGTCGACTGGGCCGCGCTGCGGCCTGACGGCGGGCTCACCGACCTGCCCCGGTACGCCTGGCGGCACCAGGAGCTGTGGCGCGAGCCCACTCCCCCGGTGGCCGCCGGCGGGCACGACATCGGCTCGCACACCCTGCTCGGCACGGCGACCACCGTCGCCGGCAGCGAGCTGCGGCTGTGGCACACGGTGCTCAGCGACGCCAGCCGTCCGTACCCGGGCAGCCACACCGTGCAGGGCGCGGAGCTCGTGCCGGCCGCGGTGCTCGCCGCCACCTTCCTCGCCGCCGGCGCCCGCGACGGCGCGCCGGTGGCCCTGCACGACCTGTCGATGCGGGTGCCGCTGGCCACGGCCGGGCGCCAGGAGATCCAGGTGGTGGACGACGGCGGGGAGCTGCTGCTCGCCTCCCGCCCGGCCGGCGCGGACGCCGCGCCGTGGCTGACCCACGCCACCGCGCGCGTGACGCGGGACGACGCCGCCCCGCCGGCGCGGGCCGTCGACGCCCGGGGGCCGGGCGGAGTGGTCGCCGACCCGGGGCTCGTCCGGGACCGGCTGGCCCGGGTCGGCGTGCCCGAGACGGGCTTCCCGTGGCGGGTCGACCGCCTCACCACCGGCAACGGCGGGCTGCGGGCCCGGGTCCGCTTCCCCGAGCCGGCCGAGGACTGGGCGGCGGTCGTCGACGCGGCGGTGTCCATCGCGCCGGCCGCGTTCCCCGGCGAGCCCCGGCTGCGCCTGGTCGACACGATCGAGCGGATCTGGACGACCGGCGCGCCGCCGGCCGTCGCCATCGTCGACGTCGTCCGGGACGAGGGGCGGGAGGACACCGTCGACGTGACGGTCTCCGGGGCGGACGGCACGGTCGCCGCCCGGCTCACGGGCCTGCGCTACCCGGTGGTCCCCGACGCTCCGGCCGCCGACACCGACGGGGCCGGCCCGGCCCGGCAGTCCCTGGCCGACCTCGACCCGGAGGAGCTGCGCGAACGCCTGATCGAGGAGGTGCGCGCGGTGGTCGCCGCCGAGATGAAGCTGGCCGCCGAAGCGCTCGACCCGCGCCTGCCGCTGGTGCAGCAGGGCATGGACTCGGTCATGACGGTCATCGTGCGCCGGCGGCTGGAGAAGACCTACCGCCAGGTGCTGCCCGCCTCGCTGTTCTGGCAGCAGCCCACCGTCACGGCGATCGCGGTGCACCTGGCCGAACTGCTCGCCGCGCCGTCGCCGGACGGGGTCGTTGCCGGCACCTCGGCCCGCTGACCCACCGGACGCGTCGACCCGGAGGAGCGCATGGAACTCACCACGACCGCCGCCCGGCCCGGGCTGCGGCACCGGATGCAACAGCTGATCTACGGGTTCTTCACGGCGCAGACGCTGCACGTGGCGGTCCGGCTGCGGATACCGGACCTGCTCGCCGACGGCGCGCGGGACGTCGGCGACCTCGCGGCGGCCACCGGCGCGGACGCCCCGTCGCTACGCCGGCTGCTGCGGGCGCTGGTCTTCCTGGAGGTGCTCGACGAGCCCGCGCCGGGCACCTTCGCCCTCACCGAACAGGGCGAGGTGCTACGGGCGGACGTGACCGGGTCGATGCGGGAGCTGGTGCTGCTGCTGTCCGGGCCGGAGAGCTGGGCCGCGTGGGGGCAGCTCGAACACAGCGTGCGCACCGGCGAGGTGGCGTGGGAGCACGTGCACGGCCGGAGCTGTTTCGACCACCTGATGGCGGACCCGCAGCGGCAGGCGGCGTTCAACGCGGCCATGGCCGAGGGCTCGCGGGCCTTCGTGCCCACGCTGCTGTCGGCGTACGACTTCGGCGACCTGCGCACGGTGGTGGACGTGGGCGGCGGCAGCGGCGCCCTGCTCGCCGGGGTGCTCGCGGCGCACCCGCACCTGCGCGGCACGGTCTTCGACACCCCGGACGGCGTGGCCGACGCGGCGCGCACCGTCGCCGAGCAGGGCGTCGCCGACCGGTGCGGGGTGGAGGCCGGTGACTTCTTCGTGTCCGTGCCGTCGGGCGCGGACGCCTACGTGCTCAAGAGCGTGCTGCACGACTGGGACGACGAGCAGTGCGTGCAGGTGCTGCGCACCGTCCGCCGGGCGGCCCGGCCCGACAGCCGCGTGGTCCTCGTCGAGTCGCTGATGCCGGCGACGGTCACCACGGCGCCGAGCGTCGCCCAGGTGGTCATGAACGACCTGAACATGATGGTCTGCCACGGCGGCCGGGAGCGCACCGTGGCGGAGTTCCGCGAGCTGCTGCGGGCGGCGGGCTTCCGGCTGGAGTCCGTCACGCCCTGCCCGGCGCCGAGCGTCGTCGGCATCCTGGAGGCCACGCCGACCCCGGTCACCGGGCCGGACGGGAGCTGACGCGATGGCGCGCATCGGCGACCTCGACGCCGCCCGGCCCACGCCGGAGGCGCCCCCCGAGGACATGATCCGCATCCCGGGCGGGACGTTCCTGCAGGGCTCGCCCGAGCGGACGCTGGACTGGCTGGACAGCGAGGGCCAGGCGTTCCCCCGCGACTGGTTCACCGACGAGACGCCGCAGACTCCGGTCACGCTGCCCGACTACCTCATCGACCGGCACCAGGTGACCGTCGCCCAGTTCGCCGCCTTCGTCTCCCGCACCGGCTACGTCACGTCCGCCGAGCGGGCCGGGGGCAGCATGGTCTACGGCGAGCAGTACTGGGAGGTCCTCGAGGGCGCCTGCTGGCACCGCCCCGCCGGGTACGGCAGCGGCGTCCGCAACCGCGACGACCACCCCGTCGTGCACATCTCCTTCGAGGACGCCGAGGCGTACGCGCGCTGGGCGGGCCGGCGGTTGCCCACCGAGTCGGAGTGGGAGCGGGCCGCCACCGGCCCGTCGTACCGGCTGTGGCCCTGGGGAGACACCTGGGACAGCCGGAACGCCAACACCGCGGAGCACACGGCCGGGGCCCTCGGCGACCTGGACGCCTGGCGGACCTGGTGGGGGGCGATCCACGCCGCGCAGGGGCCGATGCCGCAGACCACGCCGGTCGGCGCGTTCTCGCCGCGCGGCGACAGCGTCGACGGGTGCGCCGACATGACCGGCAACGTCTACGAGTGGACGTCCACGCTGGCGCACCTGTACGCGCCCACCACCCGGTGCGACCCGACGATCCACCTGGTGATGGGGCGTTTCCGGGTGATCCGGGGCGGGTCCTGGATGAACTTCCGCTACCAGGTGCGGTGCGCGGAACGGTTGTACGGGGACCCGACCGGATGGTCCAACTTCGCTCTCGGCTTCCGTTGTGCGCGTGACGTCACGGCGGTCCCCGACGTCGACGACAACGGGAGGTAGCGATGGTCACGGTGTTGCTGTCGGCCGGCTGGGCCCACCGGGGGCAGAAGAGTTTCGAGTGCCGCGAGGGCACCGTGCGGGACGTCATCAGGGAGTTCGTCGAGACGTACCCCGTCTACCGCCGCCGGCTGCTCGACGACACGGGCGAGCCGCTGACCTACTACAACGTCTACCTCGACGGGGACCTCGTCGAGAAGGCGGACCGGTCCCGGGTGACCGCCCGGGCCGACAGCACGGTCGCCATCGTCCCGCCGCTGGCCGGGGGCTGACCCACCGGTCGGACGCCCGGGTCCCGACCCGGCCGGCGTCCGGCCACCGGCGTCCCGCCGAGCGCGTCCCCGTCAGGGAGGAAGCATGCTCCTGCCGCACACCGACGCCCGACCCGGCCCCGGCCGGGCCGACCGTGACGACCTCGCTCGCCGGCTGGCGCGGTCGGCCGGGCACCGCCCCCGCTCGGCCGGCCGGCTCGCGGCCTGGCTCGCGCAGCGGCAGCGGGCGAACCCGTTCGAGGTCACCGAGGTGCCGTTCGCCGACCTGACCGGCTGGCACTTCGCGCCCGACTCCGGCGACCTGGTGCACGAGAGCGGCCGGTTCTTCAGCGTCGAGGGCCTGCACGTGCGGACCGACCGCGGGCCGGTCGGCGAGTGGTGGCAGCCGATCATCCACCAGCCCGACCGGGCGATCCTCGGCATCCTGGCCCGGGAGATCGACGGGGTGCTGCACTTCCTCATGCAGGCCAAGATGGAGCCGGGCAACGTCAACGGCGTCCAGTTCTCCCCCACCGTGCAGTCCACCCCGAGCAACTACCAGCGCACGCACCGCGGCGCCCGGTCCCGCTACGTGGAGTACTTCCTGGAACCGGGGCGCGGCCGGGTCCTCGTGGACGTGCTCCAGTCGGAGCAGGGTTCCTGGTTCCGGGGCAAGCGCAACCGGAACATCATCGTCGAGGTCGCCGACGAGGTGGCACCGCACGAGGACTTCGTGTGGCTGACCCTCGGCCAGATCCACGACCTGCTGCACCGGCCGAACCTGGTCAACATGGACGCCCGTACCGTGCTGTCCTGCCTGCCCGGCCACGCGGTCGCCGACGGGGACGGGGACGCCGGGACGATTGGTCGCGCGGTGGCGGCGTCCTCGCTCGCCGACGACGGCGCGTGGCAACCGCTGCTCGAGGTCCGCAACTGGCTGACCGCCAACAAGGCCGGTCCCACCCTGGCGACCCGGCAGGTCCCGCTGCGCGAGGTGCGGGACTGGTACCGCACCGACGACGAGATCCGCCACCGCTCCGGCCGGTTCTTCCGCATCGTCGGCCGGCGGGTGCGGGCCAGCAACCGGGAGGTGGCGCAGTGGTGCCAGCCGTTGCTGGCGCCGTGCGGGACGGGTCTGGTGGCGTTCGTCGTCCGACGCATCGACGGCGTGCTGCACGTGCTCGCCCACGCCGATCTGCGGCCCGGTTACCGGGACACCGTCGAGTTGGGGCCGACCGTGCAGTGCACCCCGGACAACTTCACCGGCCCGGCCCGCGACGGCCGCCCGGAGTACCTCGACCTGGTCCTCTCCGACGAGGTGCGCGTGCACTACGACGTGCTGCAGTCGGAGGAGGGCGGGCGGTTCCACCACGCGGTGACCCGGCACATGGTGGTGGAGGTGGGCGCGGACTTCCCCACCGCGACACCGCCGGACTACACCTGGCTGACCCTGCGCCAACTGACCGCCGTGGCGGCCTTCAGCTACCAGGTCAACATCGAGGCCCGCAGCCTCCTGCTCTGCCTGCGGGCGCTGCGATGACCGGGCGCGGCGACCGGCCCGACGGCGGCCGGCCGGCGGTCCCACCCGGGCCGGCGGTCCCACCCGGGCCGGCGGTCGCGCCCGAGCCGGCGGTCGCGCCCGAGCCGGCGGCGGCCGGGCCGGCTGTGGCGGCCGGGCCGGCCGGGGCCGGGAGCGCGGCCGGGATCGACGCGTTTCCGCTGCCCCGCCGGTGCCCGTTCAGCCCGCCGGCGGAGTACGCCCGGCTGCGGACCGAACAGCCGGTCGCCCGGCTGCCCATGCTCGGCGGCAACACGGCCTGGGTGGTGTCCCGGTACACCGACGTCAAGCAGGTGCTCAGCGACCCGCGGATGAGCGCGGATCGGCGCCGGGCCGGTTTCCCGCGGTTCGCGCCGACCACGGAGAGCCAGCGGCAGGCCTCGTTCGAGAACTTCCGCCCCCCGCTGAACTGGATGGACCCGCCGGAGCACACCGCGGCCCGCCGCCAGATCGTCGACGAGTTCGCCGCGCGGCGGGTGCGACAACTGCGGCCGTTGGTCGAGCGGGTGGTGGACGAGCACCTCGACGCCATGACGGCCGGGCGGTCGAGCGCCGACCTGGTGCCGTCGTTCAGCTATCCGGTGCCGTCGCGGGTGATCTGCGAGATGCTCGGCGTGCCGTACGGCGAACACGCGTTCTTCGAACGCCGGTCCACCCGGATGCTGAGTCGGGGCGCGCCCGCGAACGAGCGGGCCCGGTGCGCCCGCGAGATCCGCGACTTCCTCGACGGCGTGGTGACCGACAAGGAGCGGCACCCCGGGGACGACGTGCTCAGCCGGCTGCTCGCCGCGCAGCGCGCGGCCGGCGCGCCGGACCACGAGGCCGTGGTGAGCATGGCCTTCGTGCTGCTGGTCGCCGGGCACGTCACGACGTCGAACATGATCTCACTGAGCGTGCTGGCCCTGTTGACCCATCCGGAGCGGCTCGCCCGCCTGCGCGCCGAGCCGGGCCGGTTCCCCGCCGCCGTCGAGGAGTTGCTGCGGTACTTCACCGTCGTCGAGGCGGCGACCGCGCGCACCGCCACCGCCGACGTGACGATCGGTGGGGTGACCATCCGGGCCGGGGACGGGGTGGTGGCGCTGGGCCAGGCCGCGAACCGGGACCCGACGGCGTTCGACCGCCCGGACGAGTTCGACCCGGACCGCGACGCCCGCCACCACCTCGCCTTCGGCTACGGACGCCACATCTGCCCCGGCCAGCACCTGGCCCGACTGGAACTGGACGTCGCGTTGAGCCGGCTGGTCCGGCGGCTGCCCGGACTGCGGCTGACCGTGGACGTGGACGACCTGCCACTCAAGGAGGACGGCAACATCTTCGGCCTGTACGCGCTGCCGGTCGCCTGGTGAGCCGACTGCACGGCCGCCAGGGGCGGGACCGCGCCGGGGGTCAGCCCCGCTGGGCGATCACCGTCGTCCACGCCTGGCTGATCCGCTCGGCCGACTCGGACGCGGCCGCCAGGTCCTCGGGACCCGCCGTGGCGATCCAGTCGACCGCACGGCCCTCGGGCAGCGTGCCGGCGAGGTAGTCGTCCAGCGCGACCAGGCTCATCTCCCAGCCGGCGCCGATGCCCCACGCCCCCGGCGCCGCGTTCGGGATGATGTCGGCCGGCACCGGCGCGTGCTCCAACTCCAGGACGGTGGCGTCCCCCGCCGGCGTGAGCCGCAGCTCGACCTCGCTGCTGCCGTCACTCGACTCCCAGGTCAGGCCGATCGTGTTCGGCCGCTCGCACCGCAGGATCTCGCCGCTGGCGTTGCCCTCCAGTTGGAAGCGCCCGCCGACCCGCAGGTCACCGGAGATCGGCAGGAACCAGCGCACCAGGCGCTCGGGATCGGTGATGGCGTCCCACAGCTCCTCCGGTGAGGCGTCGTAGCTGCGCCGGACCACCAGGGCGTTCATGCCGCTGGGGTGATCGCGCAGCTCGCGCTCGGTGTCCCTGACGACGTCGGACGTCTTGTTCATGCCACATGGCCTTCCTGCTGGTGCGTGGTGCCAGCGGAGCCGGTCCGGCCCGCACGTCGAGGACTTTAGCAGCCATGACTTACGTAACGTCCGATTTGTGCCCACCGCGCCGTCGCCCCACGTCCGCACCACACGAGCGGGTGACATGAAGGCGGCGCGACGGGGCGGTGATCGACGATGTGTTGCCCCGAACGGCGAGCGACCGTCCGGGCCGGCCCGATCGGCGACCCGGGCGACGACCGGGCGGCGACCCGGGCGGCGGGGCCTCGGGAAGAAAGCCGCGACGCGAGCCGGGCGCACGGCGGGCGGACGCGCGGCGGGCGGACGCGCGGCGGGCGGACGCGCGGCGGGCGGACGCGCGGCGGGCGGACGGGCGGGCCCTGGAAATGGTCCGAGGCGGGTGCCACCGGAGCGGACCGGCGCCGGCGGGCCACCGGGCGGGCCGGGACGGGGTCGCGGGGTCAGTCGATGTCGCGGTCGGCGCGGGAGCGGCGCCGGGCGAGCAGCACGAGCACGGCGAGGAGCGCGAGGCCGTCGACGGCGAGCAGGGCGGCGCCGACCGGGTCGACCCCGTGGGCGTGGGCCGGCGCCGGGGGCTCCGGCTGCGGGGCCGCCGCCCCGCCCGCCGCGCCCACCGTGAACCGGGCGATGCCGGAGGCGTCCCGACCGTCGTCGGTGACCACGTGGTACGCGACGGCGACCGCACCGGACCCGGTTACCCGCACCGCCTGGGCCAGGCCGTCGCGGCCGACGGCCGTCAACGCCCCCTGGTTGAGCAGGGACCGGTCCGCGTCGTAGACGGAGATGTGGGATCCGGCGAGGACCGGCCGGCCGTCGACCCGGATCCGTACCGCGGTCGGCGCGCCCGACAGGACGGCGCCGTCGGCCGGCTCGACCGAGACCACCTCGACCTTCGACCCGGCGGTGGACGTGGAGTCGATCCTGCCGGCGAGGGCGAGGACGGCCACCAGCGCCGCCACGGTGAGGGCGGCGCCGGCGTAGATCCGTCTCGTGCTCGACATGACGGCCGGGTCAGTCGGTGGCGGCCACGGGCTGGCGCCACGTCGGCGCACCGGCCCGGTGCACGCAGGAGCACGTCGCGGCGGCCCGCTCCGCGGCGTTCGGGCGCAGGTGCAGGTACATGGCGATCAGCATCGGGAGGAAGACCACCGAGTTGTAGAACAGATGCAGCTCCACCCGGGGCACGATCAGCTGGAGCAGGCTGGTCGGCTCGGCCGCGCCCGGCAGCCGGAAGGTGGTGTGGGCCTGCACGAGCAGCAGCGCGTGCTCGATGTGGTGCCAGAACTGCAGGGCCAGGGCCACCATCCACCAGGCCCGGGAGCGGCCGGTGAACCCGGACCGCAGCATGAACAGACCGATCAGCATCACGATGGCGTAGCCGTAGTGCATCCACTCGGAACTGACCAGCCAGGGGAACGGCATCCCCAGCACGCCGCGCGCCTCCGGCCGCGGCCAGCCGAGCACCCAGATCTGGTACGCCTGCACCAGGTGCTCCGCCCAGTGCGCGACGACGACCGCCATGTACAGGGCAAGCGCCGTGCGGTGGAACCTGCCGTTGAGTGACGCCATCAGGCCGGGTGACGCATTTCTCGCAGCGGTTGCCATGGATCCTCCAGACTCCACACCGGAAGGTGTCCCCTCAACGCTAGAGGCGTGACGACCGCAGCGTGACTCTGAGCTTGCGCTGAGTACGCCGGCAGAGGTGAGGGCGTCGTGGATCGGGCCGGGATCCGGCGGCGGACCGACGCTCCTATGCCGCGTCAAGCGGTTGGGGTGGGTTTTCGAGGCGTCGGTAGATTTCGCGGGCGACGTAGCGTTTGAGGCAGCGTTTGATCTCGCGGTCGGTTTTGCCTTGGGCGCGGCGGCGGTCGGCGTAGGCGCGGGTGGGCTCGTCGCGTTGCAGGCGGGTCAGGACGATGGTGTGCAGGGCGCGGTTGAGTTGACGGTCGCCGGAGCGGTTGAGGCGGTAGCGGACGGTCTTGCCGGATGATGCGGGGATCGGGGCAGCGCCGGCAAGCATGGCGAACGCGGCGTCGTTGCGGCAGCGTCCGGGGTGGGACCAGGCGGTGAGCACGGTGGCCGCGACGATGGGTCCGACGCCGGTGAGGGTGAGCAGGTCCGGTCGCCAGTTGCGGACGATCGCGCGGATCGCCTTCTCGTGTTCGGTGGCTTCGGCTTCGAGGAAGCGGACGCGGCGGGCGAGGTCCCGCAGCACGGTCAGGCAGGTGAACACGTCGACGTCTGCGGTGGTGGTGGGGCGTAGTCGGGTGGCGGTGGTGAGCATGATCCGGGTGCTCTGGCCGCGGAAGCGGGCCCGCACCACCTCGGGAGCGGTGATCACCAGCGCGTGCAGCTGCCGCTGGGCGACGGCACTGGCTTCCACGGCCGCTCGGCGGGCGGTCAGCCGCACCTGCAGGGCTGCTCGTTGCGCGCCGGTCTTGGGCTGCGCCAGCCGCGTGCGGGCCAGGGCGTCGCGGGCGGCGCGTTCGGCGTCGATCGGGTCGGACTTCGCCCCGGCGCGGCGGGCCGGGCGCAGCGGACGGTCCAGTTCGACGACCAGTTCACCGGCGTCGGCCAGGTGCCGGGCCAGGCCGGCGCCGTAGCCGCCGGAGCCTTCCAGCGCCCACGCCCGCAGTCCCGAGTGTTGCTCGGCCAGGGCCACCAGTTGCGCGTAGCCGTCCGGGTCAGTGCTCACCGTGGTCCGGGCCAGCACCCCGCCGGTGCGGGTATCCAGCAGCGCGGCGGTGTGGGTGTCTTTGTGCGTGTCGACGCCGATGACGACCTCGACCAGATCTGCCAGCATGGACATGCGTTCTCTCCTCACCGTGGGGACGCAAGGGTCCGGTCCGGTGCGGAGATGGCAGGACTGTGATGAGACACGCCAGCCGCTAACTGGCGGTCAAGCTCCTGATCAGGCCAAACGTCTCCCGCCGGGCCGGCACCGGCAGCAGCGGGCGGACAAGTCGCGCCAAAGGCACAAACGCCAGTCAGAGCAAGAGTCACGCCCGCCACCACCAGCTGTCAGCTCACCACTGCTGAGCCGACCCTGCCACCCTCACAGTCAGCGCAGCCGCGCGGTCACCGCGGCGAGCAGGCGTTCCCGCTCCGGCACCAGGTAGAAGTGGTCACCGGGGACGGTCTCCAGCGCGAAGCCGCCGGTGGTCCGCTCGGCCCAGGCGTCCACCGTCGCGGTGGCGCGGGTCGGGTCGCCGGTGCCCAGGTAGGCGGTGATCGCCGAGCGGCTGCGCCTGTCGCCCCGTACGGTCGAGCGGCACGTCTCCAGTCTGATCACCAGGACCGGGCTGCCGAACCGGATCGCGCTGAGCGACTTCGCCGCCGGCGCTCAGGAGGAGTGGACGGTGCGGCCGGTCAGCTGACGGTCGCCGCCCACGCCTTCTTGGCGTTCTTCCAGGTCGGAGAGTTGACCTCGTCCCAGGCGCGGTGGCGCAGCTCCTCCAGGACCTCCGCCGGCACCAGGGTGCCCGTCATGTTGGCCCGGTAGATGTTCATCGTGTCCGGGTCGAAGTCGGGGCTGATGTGGCCGCCCGCGATCGCCATGTCGAACAACGGCGCGCCGGGCAGCGGTACGACGAGGAAGAAGTTGGCGGCGTCCAGCCCGTAGGAGACGTGCTCCTTGGCGAGCTGGATCGTCGTCTCGATCTCCTCCAGCGTCTCGTCCGGGTAGCCCATCATGTAGTTGCCGTAGATCTGGAAGCCGTACTCCTTCATGGCGACGATCAGCCCGGGCAGGTCGGCCTTCTCGATGTTGAGCTTGTTGCTCGCGTACTTGCGGATGATCCGCAGGTTGCCCGACTCGAAGGGCATGTTGATCTGCGTGAAGCCCGCGTCGGCCATCGCCTCCAGGACCTCGTGGTCGGGCTTCCAGCGCTTGAGCAGGTGGATGAGGTTGATGCCGTTGAGGTCGCAGATCGTCACGCCCGCGCCCTGGATCTTCTTGAGCAGCCGGAGGCCGCGCCGCTTGTCGCCCAGGAGCGAGTCGTCCTCGACGAACACGTTGTCGACGCCCAGGTTCTTCAGCGTCTCGATCTCCGCCAGCACCCGGTCGTCCGACTTGACGCGGAACTTGCCGATCGGGCCGCTGGGGCTCCCCTCCTGCTCGCCGGCGATGTGGCAGTACGCGCAGTGGAACGGGCAGCCGAGCGAGGTCATCATGGTCGCGTAGCGCAGCTCGGCGCCGGGCTCGAAGAGGCCGGAGTGCGGCCGGGCGATGGTCCAGTACCGCTCGTTGGGCAGCAGGTCCCAGGCCGGCATGGGCAGGGTGTCCAGGTCCCACACGACGTCCTGCGCCCGCGCGGGGTTCATCCGGATCCGGCCGTCGTCGAGGAAGGCGACGCCGTGGATGTCGGCGAAGCTCGGGTGCGCCGACCGTCGTACGGCCTCGACGATGTCGATGATCGTGTGCTCGGCCTCGGACAGGCAGACCACGTCGAAGCCCGCCCCGAAGAACTGCGGCAGCCGCGACCGCGCGTTGACCCCGCCGGTGACGAGGAGCTTCTCCGGGTAGGCCGCCCGGATGAGCCGCGCGCAGTGCAGGACCATCGTCTCCTGGTCGGTGAAGATCGAGGTGATGCCGACGATATCGTGGTCCTTCACCACCTCGAGGATCCGCTCGTCGCTGACGCCGGTGCGGAGGAAACCGCTGGGCAGCGGCGTGGGGTTGGCGAAGATCTCGTCGAGCGGGTCGGCGCCCTCGCCGACGCAGGCGTCGAAGACGCGGACGTGCACGCCGTGCTCCCGCAGGGCTCCGCCCAGGTTCGGGTACGCGAGCGATCCGTTCGGCTTGCACACCGTGCCGGGGGCGGTCTGGTTCGGCGGGTACAGCAGCAGCACGCTGACGTCACGAAGACCCATGGCGAAATACTACCTAGTTTTGAAGTGGAAACAAGGACTGCGGCGGTGCGGACCGAATCCGGAATCGATATGTCAAGTGGACGGTCAGGGCGCGACCCGCTCCAGGTACGCCTCGACCTCGTCCGCCGCCCGGGCCGGCCCACCGGCGGAGAGGATGTCGCGCTGCATCTCGCGGACGCGCTCCCGGACGGCGGAGTCGGCCGCGAGCCGCTCCACGGCCTCGCGGATGCTGGCCGGCTCGAGCTGGTCCGGTCGCAGCACGGAGCCCAGGCCCAATTCGATGACGCGCTCCGCGGACGGGGCGGCCTCGGTCGCGAAGTGCGGCACGAGCACCAGGGGGACGCCCGCGGCGAAGGCCTCCAGCACGGCTCCGGTGGTGCCGTGGGTCAGGCACGCCGTCGCGTGCGCGAGCACGGAGTGGAAGGGGATCCACTGGTGTGCCTCGACGTTGGGCGGCAGGGGGCCCAGCACCGCCGGGTCGAGGAAGCCGCCGATCGCCATGACCACGTGCCAGGGGGTGTCGGCGAAGGCCTGCGCGCAGGCGCGGAAGAACTCCGGGTGCTCGTTGAACTGGTTGCCGAGCGAGACGAGCAGCACCGGCGCGTCCGGCCGCGGCGGCTGCCAGCCGGGCTGGCCGTCCCGGCCGGTGAGGGTGGGCCCGACGAACACGAACCGCTCGTCGAAGGTCTCGGCGAAGGGCTGGAACAACTTCGGCAGGAAAACGATGGTGAGGCCCTCGATCTCGTCCCAGTACTCCTTGACCGGGGTGTCGACGCCGTACTGCCCGAGCAGGTCGACCAGCACCGAGTGCACGGCCTCCACGTCGGCCGGGTGGCGTTGGCCGTTGCTCTTCCACAGCTCCTCGAACAGCGAGTAGTGCTCGTTCGCGGCGAAGCCGCCGGTGAGGCGTACGGCCGGCCGGTTCCACCGGGTGGCCAAGAGCCGCCCCGCGATGAACGGGAACACGTCGTAGACGACGAGGTCGGGCGGGTTGTCCCCCAACGCCTCCTCGGCGGCCCGCAGGATGGCCACGTTCTCCCGGACGTACACCAGGTGCAGTTGCGTCTCGGCGTCCTCCTGCTTGACGACCTCGGGCACGTGGAAGGTGTCGAACTCGGACTTGTACAGCGCGACCTCGGCGCCGGCGGCCTTGACCTCGTCGGCGAACAGCGGGGTCGTCACGTACGTGATGCGGTGCCCCCGCCGGGCCAGCTCGCTGACGAGGCCGAGCGACGGGTAGACGTGACCGTGCCCCTGGACGTTGGCGAAAAGGATGTGACGCTGGCGCATGGGCTCACTCCCGGCTGGTCGTCTCGGCGTTGGCAACGCGGCGCGTGCGCGCGGAGCGGTGGCTCCACTGGGGCCTGGCCGCGCCCGCCGACAAGGGCGACGACGACACGACGAGGGCCAAGGCTTTAAACATATATAGCACAATTGATCGAGGTATCGCTATGCCGGAAGATCCGGCGACGGCCGCGGCGGCGTGTCGTCGGCCCGTCTCTCGCTGCCGGGAAGGGCGCCGCCGGGTGGAGCGGCGGGGCGTCGGAGGTGGGCAGGACGGGCGGTGGAGCGCCGGAGCCCGTCGGCGGTGGGGCCGGCCGCCGTGGCGGCCGGCCCGGTGGTTCAGCCGAGGGCGGGCGCCCCGGACGGCTCCGGAAGCACGGCGAGCAGCTCCGCGACGGCGGCGGTCATGGCCTCCCGGCCGGCCCTCAGGTAGCGCCGGGGGTCGACCGAGCTGTCCGTGGCGAGCGCGGCCCGGACCGCGCCGGTGAACGCCACGTTGAGGGCGGTCCCGACGTTGACCTTGACGATGCCGTTGCCGACCCCGGCCCGCAGCTCCGCGAAGGGCACGCCGGACGACCCGTGCAGGACCAGCGGCACCCGCACGGCCTCGCGCAGCGCCACGATCAGCTCCTGGTCCAGCGTCGCCGCCCGGGTGGTCATCGCGTGGGAGCTGCCGACGGCGACGGCGAGCGCGTCGACGCCCGTCTCCGCCACGTAGCGGGCCGCCTCCTCCGGGTCGGTGCGGACTCCGGCGAGGTGGGCGCTGGCCGGCGCTCCCGGCTTGCCGCCGACGTAACCCAGCTCCGCCTCCAGCCACAGGCCCTGCTCGCGGGCCCAGTCCGCCGCGGCGCGGGTGGCCGCGACGTTCTGCTCGTACGGCAGCGCGCCGGCGTCGAACATCACCGAGCTGAATCCGGCGTCCGCCGCCTGGCGCAGCAGCGTGACGTCCTCCACGTGGTCGAGGTGCAGGCCGAGCGGGACCGGGCAGAGGCGCGCGACCTCGGCCGCCGCGGCGGCGATCGGCAGCACACCGGCGTGGTAGCGCACCGCGTTCTGGCTGATCTGGAGGATCGCCGGGCGGTCGGCGGCGGCGGCGCCGGCGGCGATCGCCTGGGCGTGTTCGAGCGTGATGACGTTGAAGGCCAGCACGGCGGTGCCGGCGGCGCGGGCGGCGGCGACCAGTTCAGCGGTGGCGGCGAGCGGCATCGGTGACCTCCTCGACGGTGACGTGGGTGAGCAGCCGGTCCGCCGTGGGGGCGTCGAAGTCCCCGGCGTACGGCGAGACGACGGCCGCGGCCGAGATCGCGGCGGCCCGGGCGAGGGTCCGCGGCCACGGCTGCCCGGTGGCGAGTCCCTGGGCGAGGACAGCGGCCAGGGCGTCGCCCGCGCCGGTGGGGTTGCCGAGCACGGTCTCCGGCGCGCGCACCTCGTACGCGGTCCCGCCGGCAACCGCGACGAAGCCCTGGGCGCCGCGGGAGATTACCGAGGCCCCGGCTCCCAGGTCGCCCAGCCGGTACGCGGCGGCGACCGCCTCCGCCCGGGTGCGGGGCGCGGCCCCGACGATGTCGGCGATCTCGTCCACGTTGGGCTTGACCATGTCGGGGCGTGCGGTGAGCGCGTGGTGCAGCGTGGCCCCCGCCGCGTCGACCAGCACGACCGCCCCCGCCGAGTGGGCCGCGACGGTGAGGTCGCGGTACGCGGTGACCGGCACGCCGGGCGGGCAGCTCCCCGAGAGCACCACGACCGCCGCGGACGCGACGGCGTCGTCGAAGCGTTCGGTGAAGGCGCCCCACTCGGTCGCCGTGACGACGGGGCCCGGTTCGTTCAGGACGGTCGCCGTTTTCGGGGACACCACGGTGACCGTGCGCCGGGACTCGCCGCCGACGGTGGTGAGGTCGGCCGGGATGCCGGCGTCGCGCAGCTCCTCCCGGATGGTCTCGCCGGTCGTGCCGCCGGCCAGGCCCAGCAGTCGGGTCCGGGCGCCGAGCAGGGACAGCACGCGCGCCACGTTCACCCCCTTGCCCCCGGCCCGGCACCGCGTCGTGGTGACCCGGTGCGAGGTGCCGGGAACGAGATCGGGCACCGTGTAGGTGACGTCGATCGCCGGGTTGGGACACACCGCGAGGATCACGGTCGGCTCGCGGTCGCCGGCAGCACGACGGACCGGGTGAGGTGGCGCGGCCGGTCCGGGTCGAGGCCCTTGCGGCTGGCGACCGCGACGGCGAGCCGCTGCGCGGCGACCAGCTGCGCCATCGGGTCCGCCGGGGACTGGACCACCATGGCGCCGGTGGCAGCGACGTCCTCCCGCAGGCCGTCCGGCGCCGGCCCGAGGATCCACACCGCCGACTGCGCGTCGGCGACGCTGATGGGGCCGTGCCGGTACTCCATCGCGGGGTACGACTCCGCCCAGGCCTGCGCGGCCTCGCGCAGCTTCAGGGCCGCCTCGTGCGCCAGCCCGACCGACCAGCCGGTGCCGAGGAAGGTGAACTGCCGGCGGTCGAGCAGCGCCGGGTCGACGGGGGCGGCCAGGACCGCGCGGGCGTCGTCGACCGCGGTGCCCAGCCCGGCGCCGACGGCGCAGCGCCACAGCGCGAGCGCCGTCGTGGCGAACCGGGTCTGCACGACCGACCGCTCGTCGGCGAAGTCCAGCACCACGGACCGGTCGGCCAGCCGCGTGGCCGCCTCGTCGGGGACGGCGGTGACGACGGTGGACCGCTGACCGGCGGGGAGGTCGGCGAGCAGGCGGAGCACCTCGGTGGTGGTCCCGGAGCGGGTCAGGGCGACGACCCGGTCGTAGCGGCGGTGGTGCGGGAACTGCGAAGCCGCGAAGGCGTCGGTCTCGCCGCCGGCGGACTCCCGCAGCGCGGCGAAGCACTGCGCCATGAACAGCGACGTGCCGCACCCGACGACGGCGACCCGCTCACCGGGTGCGGGCAGCGCCGCGGTCACGGCCGACGACCGGGCCAGGCTCGCGGCTCGCGACCACAACTCCGGCTGCGACGTGATCTCCTCGGTGATGTACACCATCGACTGTCACCTCATGCAATAAAAGTGTCGTAAATTTGCAACTTGTTGCAGGACGCTACGACGACGGGCGGCACCGGTCAAGGTGGGCCGGGCACGGCGGGCGAGCCGATAGGGTTGTCCGCCGGATGCGTCCAGGGACCGGAGTGCGCGACGATGAACCGCTACGAACGGTGGAACAGGCTGCTCGAGATGCTGGCCGAGCAGGGCCAGCTGGACATCGAGACGACCGCCGCAGCGCTGCGGGTCAGTGGCGCGACGGTGCGCCGCGACTTCGACGAGCTCGCCGCCCAGCAGCTGGTCACGCGGACCAGGGGCGGCGCCGCCGCGAGCAACGTCACCTACGATCTGCCGCTGCGCTACAAAGCGGGCCGGCACGCACCGGAGAAGCAGCGCATCGGCGAGGCCGCCGCGGCCATGATCGCCCCGCACTCCACCGTCGGCATCAACGGCGGCACCACCGCGACGGAGGTCGCCCGCGCCCTGGCGCTGCGCGTCGACCTGGCCGCCGACAGCCGCGCACCGGCGCTGACGGTGGTCACCAACGCGCTCAACATCGCCAACGAGCTCATCGTCCGCCCGCACATCCGGGTGGTCCTCACGGGAGGGACGGCCCGGCCCCACTCGTACGAGCTGGTCGGTCCCATCGCCGCGACGATGCTCGACGGGGTGGCGCTGGACGTCGCGGTGATCGGGGTGGACGCGATCGACCACCGGCACGGGGCGAGCGCGCACCACGACGGCGAGGCGGCCGTCAACCACACCATGCTGGCCACCGCGGCCCGCGCGATCGTGGTGGCGGACGGCTCGAAGCTGGGCCGGCGCGCGTTCGCGCGCATCTGCACCGTCGGCGAGATCGACACCCTGGTCACCGACACCGGCGCGGACGACGAGCAGGCGGCGCTCCTGGCCCAGGCCGGAGTGACCGTGGTGCGGGCCTGACCCGCCACGTCACCGGGGTCGGCCGACACCACGGCGCCCTCCGGCGGCCCGGCCGCGGTCTGTCGCCTCCCGGCGCGCCCGGCGGCCGGTGGCGCGGCCGAGGTGTCGCCGCACGGGCAGGGACGACGGCCGGGGCAGCCAGGTGCGCCGGCCCTGTTCACCCACGCCCCGCGAGCGCCTCACCAAGCGGGGTGCGCCGGTAGAGCACCGTGCGGCCGGTGCGGGCACGGGCCACCAGCCCGGCGTCGCGCAGCACCGCCAGATGGCCGCCCACCCCGCCCAGGCTGGCCCCGAGCTGGGCGGCGAGCTGGCTGGTGGTGGCGGGCGCGGCCAGCGCCCGCAGCACCGCCGCCCGCCCCTGTCCGACCAGCCGGTCCAGCGCGTCCTCCGGCCGGGCCGGGTCGGGCGGCCCCAGCAGTTCCGCCACCCCCGAGGCCCGGTAGACGACGGCGAACGGCCACGGCGGGTCGACGTAGGTGATCATGGTGCCGAAGACCGTGGGGACGAAGAGCAGGCCCCGGCCGTCGAGTCGGCGGACGCCCGGGTCGCCGTCGGCGACCTCGATCGCCCCGACGGCCCCGCCGGGCGCCCACCGCAGCCGGGGGTCCAGGTCGGCGACGGCCGCCCCCCAGCCGTACGCGAGGAGCCGGCCGGCCCGGTGCAGCAGGTCCCGTTCGAGGACTGCGCGCAGGCGGGGCCAGTCCGGCTCGACCAGGGTCGCCCAGGCGGCCTCGATCGCGTCCGCGAGCAGGTCCACCACGTGGGGCGAGTCGTAGATCCGGCGAGCGTACGCCGGTGGGGTGCCGCGTGGACCGGCGAGGTTGCGGGCCAGTTCGCCGCGGGCCTGCGCGAGCGGGGTCGCCCGCACCACGGCCAGTTCGTCGGCGAAGTCCCGCCCGGTGCCGTCCGGTGGTGGCTGGATGAAATCCGCGTTGTAGCCGCCGCGGCGCAGCAACGCCAGCAGCGCACCCACTGCCGGCAACTCCCGCCGCAGCCGCTGGTACCCCGGTCGCGCCCGGGCCACCCACGGCGCCAGCACGGAGGCGGGGTTCTGCCCGGCGCAGAGCCGCAGTGCCGCCACCGCCTCGCCCAGCGGGGAGATGGCGTAGCGGCTCGCCGCCACGTCGGCCAGGGTCACCTCGATCCGCACACCGCACCTTTCGTCCGACAGCGAAAGGATAGGCCGGCCACCGGAACAGCCCGCACGATGCCCGGGTGACCACCACCTCCGCCAGAACCGGCGCCGGGCGACCCGCCGCCTACCGCGACGCCTTCGCCGTCGCCGAGTTCCGGGTGCTCCTCGGCAGCTTCGGCGTGTTCATGATCGGCGAGACGGTGAAGATGCTCGCCCTGTCCGTGCTCGTCTACGAGCGCACCGGCTCGGGGCTGCTCGCCGCCCTGGCGTACGTGACCGGGTTCCTGCCCCACGCGCTGGGTGGGCTGTTCATGCTCGCGCTCGCCGACCGGTGGCCTCCGCGCGCGGTGATCGTCGGGTACGACCTGCTCCGGCTCGCCCTGGTGGTGGTCCTCGCCCTCGGGGCGCTCTCCCCGGCAGGCATGCTGGTCCTGGCCGCGGCCGTCGGCCTGCTGGCCCCGGTCGGCAGCGCCGCGCGCTCGGCGCTGCTGCCGGAGGTGCTGCCGGGCGACACGTACGTGCTCGGGCGGTCCCTGCTCACCGTCGCGGCGGGCGGCACCCAGGTGGCCGGGTTCGCCCTCGGCGGGCTCCTGCTCGGCTGGATCGGCCCGTACGGCGCGCTGTGGGTGGCCGCCGCGACGTGTGCCGTCTCGGCCCTGCTCGCCCGCGCCGGGCTCGCGGCGCGACCGCCCCGCGCACGGCGGGACGGTTCCGGGGCGGTCCGGGAGACCTGGCGGGTCAACCGGGCGCTGCTCGCCGACCGGCGGATCCGCGGGCTGCTGCTGGCGCAGTGGCTGCCCGGCTCGCTGCTGGTCGGGGCGGAGGGCGTCGCCGTGCCGTACGCCGCCGGTCTCGGGCCGGACGCCAGCGCGGGCGTGCTGTTGATGGCCGCCGCGTCCGGGATGCTCATCGGGAACCTGCTGGTCGGGCGGTTCGTCGCCCCCGCCCGCCGGGAGGCGTGGACACCCTGGCTCGCGCTGCTGCTCGGCGTACCCATGCTGGTCTTCGCCGCCCGGCCGGGCCTGTGGCCGGCGGCGGCCCTCTTCGCGGTAGCCACCGCGGGCTTCGCCTACCAGCTCGGACTGGCCCAGCGGTTCCTCGACGCCGTTCCGGAGGCCCGTCGAGGTCAGGCCTTCGGGCTGCTCAGCGCCGGCCTGATGGCGACCCAGGGCCTGGCCGCCGCGGCCGGCGGCGCCCTGAGCGACGTGCTCCCTCCCGGCGCGGTGATGGCGCTGGCCGGCGGCGCGTCGCTCGCGGCGACGCTGGCGCTGTGGCGTGTCCTCTCCCCGCCACGCTGAAGGTCGAGCATCGAGATTGGTCTCTGGCTATACCCGCCCGCGACTGGTAGAAATTTTGCAAGGCCGTTCACCTGCCGGCAAAATTCTTCCCCACAGTGAGGCTTCGATGACGATAAGAAGGATCATGGCGAGCCTCACGGTCGCCATCGTCGGTTCGGTGGGGGCGGTGACCCCGACCTGGGCGGCCCCCACCGAGGACCGGACCGTCAGCTACCGCGGCTACCGGGTGGCGGTACCCGCCGGCTGGCAGGTCGTCGACCTGGCCGAGGACCCCCACGCCTGCGTCCGGTTCGACCGGCCCACCGTATACCTGGGCCACCCCGGCGACGAGCCCTGGTGCCCCTCCGGCCTGGTCGGGCGCACGGCGGGACTCGTCATCGAACCGATCGACGCCGTCACCGCCGACCGCCTCACGGCGGACACCGCCGTCACGACGACGGGCCGGGCGACCGTGGACGCCCCACTGTCGCGCGACGGCACCATCCAGGTCGCGGTGCGCGACGCCGGCGTCCTCGTCACGGCCGCCCACACGCCGGACACCGAGTCGACGGTCCGCCGCATCCTGGCCTCCGCCAGCCTCGGTCGGGGCGCCACGCCGGTGCCCCTGGACCTCGCACGCACGGCCGCCGGGCCGACCTCGGTGGCGCCGCTGGCGGCGGCCGGTCCGCAGCCGGGCACCTACACCGGCAAGGGCTTCGACACGTGCACCGCCCCGGCCCAGTCGACCATGGACGCGTGGCGCAACAGCTCGCCGTACCGTGCGGTCGGCATCTACATCAGCGGCGCCAGCCGGTCCTGCACCCAGGCCAACCTGACGGCGACCTGGGTGACCAACCAGACCAACAAGGGCTGGCACCTGATCCCCATCGAGCTGGACTACCAGGCCCCGTGCGGCACCCGCACGCCGAAGATGTCGTACGACCCGGCCACGGCCCGGTCGCAGGGCGCCACCCGGGCGACCAGCGCGGTGAACGCGGCCAGCGCGCTGGGCATCCCCGCCGGAAGCGTGATCTACAACGACATCGAGCACTACCCGTCGAGCGAGTCGTGCAAGGCGGCGGTGCTCTCGTACCTGTCCGGCTGGACCGAACGGCTCCACGCGCTCGGCTACCTCTCGGGCATGTACTCCAGCGGCTCCTCCGGTGTCCGGGACCTGTGCGCCGCCTACGACGACCCCCGGTACACCCGCGTCGACCACCTCTTCTTCGCCTGGTGGAACGGCGTGGCGGACACCGACGCCGGCAGCTACTGCCCGGACGGGCACTACGCCAACCGTCAGCGGATCCACCAGTACACCGGGGACAGCTACGAGACCTGGGGCGGGGTGCGGATCTACATCGACCGCGACTACCTCGACGTCTCGGCCGATACCACGCCGCCGCAGGAGTTCAGCGTCACGGTCGACAACACCACCGCGGGTCGGTTCACGGCGAGCGCGAACTGGGGGACCTCGACCTATTCCAGCCAGCGGATCGGTCCCGACTACCGGTTCGCCGACCCGGTCTCCGCCAGCGACGTGGCCTGGTACAAGGCGAACCTGCCCGAGACCGGCGCGTACGAGGTCTCGGTCTGGTACCCCGCCGCCTCCGGCTACAACGACTCGACCCCGTACATCGTGGCCACCACCAGCGGCAACCAGTCGGTACGGGTCAACCAGCGCCTCAACGGCGGCCGGTGGGTGTCGCTCGGCGTGTTCACGCTGGCCGCCGGCGACGGCGACAAGGTCGGCGTGAGCCGGTGGACCAGCGGCACGGGCTACGTCGTCGCCGACGCGGTCCGCATCACCCGCGCCTGAGCAGTTCGCGGCCACCACCGGTCCACCGGCACCGTGCCGGTGGACCGGTGAGGGGCCAGCAGGAGCACCGGCATGGCATCGGCAGTCACTTGTCCTGTCCGGGTGACGACCCGCTCCACCACCCCGTCGCGTGGTCCCGCTCGCGTCAGACCTTGTCGGCCCCCTCGTTGGCGTCGCGCACGAAGTACCGCTGGAAGACGACGAAGATGATCGCCACCGGGATGGTGGCCAGCAGCGCCGCTCCCAGCTTGAGCGGGTACTGCGTGCCCTTGCCGAGCGAGCCGCTGACGAGGTCGGCCAGGCCGCGCGGCAGGGTGAACAGGTCAGGATCCTGCACGGCGACCAGGCTGTGCGGGAACTCGTTCCAGGAGCCCTGGAACGACAGGATCGTCAGCGTGATCAGGGCCGGCTTCGCCATCGGCAGCACCACGGACCAGAAGGTCCGGAAGACGCTCGCACCGTCGATGCGGGCCGCCTCCTCCACACTCACGGGGATGGACTCGAAGAACTGCTTCATGATGAACACGCCGGCCGCGTCGGCGAGCAGCGGCACGATCAGCCCGGCGTAGCTGTTGTACATGCCCAGTTGGTTGAGCACCAGGAACTTCGGGATCAGCAGGACGACGGAGGGCACCGCCATCACGGCGATGATCGCGGCGAAGAGGCCGCCGCGGCCGCGGAAACGCAGCCGGGCCAGCGCGTACCCGGCGAGCGAGGCGAAGAAGACCCTGCCGAGGGTGACCAGCACGGTGACCAACAGCGAGTTGCCGAGCCAGAGCGGGAAGTTGGTGCCGGCGAAGATCCGTTCGAAGCCGGCCAGCGTCAGCGGATCCGGGACCGGCGAGAGCGGGTTGGCCGCCGCGTCGGGCTCGGTCTTGAGCGAGTTGCCGATCTGGATCACGAACGGGTAGAGGAAGACCAGCCCGAAGAAGACCAGGGTGGCGTACCCCAGGAAACGGGTGGCCAGGGTGCGGGCGGCGGGGCCGCCGCGACGGGCGGGCGCCGCGACCGGCGGCCGGTCGGTCAGCGCGGTCATCTGCGGCCCCCTTCCGGTACGCGGCGACGCCGCCAGCCGCGCCGGCGGCCCTCGGCGTCCCGGTCGGCCATCACCCGGCGCTGGACCAGGGTGAGCACGATGATGATCAGGAACAGCACGAACGAGATCGCCGCGCCGGAGCCGTACTCGAAGTCCCGGAACGCCGTCCGGTACGACAGGTACGCCGGAGTGAGCGTGGTCTTCGCCGGCTCGCCCTGGCTCATCACGTACACCTGGTCGAAGACCTGCCAGGAGCCGATCAGGCCGAGGGTGAGCACCAGGAACGTGGTGGGCTTGATCAGCGGCAGGGTGACGTGCCGGAACCGCTGCCAGCGGGTCGCGCCGTCGAGGATGCTCGCCTCGTCGAGCGCCACCGGGACGCCCTGCAGCGCGGCGAGGAACATCAGCATGAACGTCCCAGAGGTCGTCCAGACCACCAGCGCGATGATCGACACCATCGCGACGCTCGGCCCGGAGAGCCACTCCCACCAACTCAACCCGAGGGGGCCGCCGCCGGTCAGGGCGGCGGGCGCGGCATCCACGCCGACCGCGCCGAAGAGCAGGTGCAGCACCCCGCGCGAGTCGGCGAACCACTGCGGCCCGTCGACGCCGAAGACGCCCAGCAGGTTGTTGACCGCGCCGGAGTTGGCGAACAGGAACAGGAAGACCACGCTGATCGCGACCGAACTGGTCACCGACGGGAAGTAGAACGCGGTCCGGAAGAATGCCTTCCCCTTCAGCATCCGGTTGTCGACCACCAGCGCGAGCCCGAGGGCGAGCAGCGTCTGCGCCGGCACGACGATCGCCACGTAGTAGATGTTGTTCCGGATGCTGGTCATCAGGTCCCGGCGGGCGAGCCCGTCCTCGGTGAACAGCCGGGTGTAGTTCTCCGTGCCGACGAACGGGACGTCGGCGGTGAACGGGCTGCCCTGGCCGTTCCAGTCGGTCAGGCTCACCCAGAGCGCCATCAGGATCGGCAGCAGCAGGAACAGCCCGAGGATGACGACGACCGGCGCCACGAAGAGCCAGCCGGCGAGATTCTCCCCGCTCCGGACGCCGCGGCCCGGGCGGCGGGGCGGGCCGGCGGTCGCGGCGGCGGGCGCCGCCAGTGCTTCGGTTGCCAACTCCCCTCCTTCGACTCGTGGCTGACCGCGGGGGCGCCGCCGGCGGGCGGCGCCCCCGCGGTGCACCTCAGTTGCCGCCGAGCGCCGCCTTGGCGTTCTTGTCGAAGTTGGCCAGCACGGCCTTCGGGTCCCCGGCGGCCAGGCCCTGGAGGCCGGCCTCGAGGTCGGTGAGGACGCTGTCCATCTTGGGGGCGTTCACCGGGCCCTGGGCGTACGCGGCACCGTCGATGAAGGGCTTGTCCGCCGGGAAGGCGCTGGTGTACTGGTCGCGCACGGACTGGCGGGACGGCATGACGCCGAACGCCTTGGCGAAGGCCATCTGCTGTTCGCCGGCGGTCATCGCCTCGACGAACCTGATCGCCTGCTCCTTGTGCTTCGACTTGGCCGCGACGCCCCAGCACTGGGTGAAGGAGAGCGTGCCCTTCCCCTTCGGGCCGGCGGGCAGCTCCACGACCTTGTACTTCACGTTCGGGAAGTCGTTCTGCAAGGCGCCCTTGAGCCAGTTGCCCTCGATGGTCATGACGGCCTTGCCCTTGCCGAACGCCTCACCCGACCAGCCGGCGTCGAGCTGCTTCGGGTAGCGGGCGAGGCCGTCGGTGAGCATCTTCTTGACGTACTGGAGGGCGGCCAGGTTCTCCGGGGTGTCGGCGGTGGCCTGCTTGCCGTCCTTGCTCATCAGCCAGCCGCCGTTCTGCACCATGAACGCGCCGATGCGGTCCCGCGTGTCACCGAGGGCGAGCGGGACGAGGCCCTTGGCCTTGATCTTCTGGGCGGTGGCGGTGAGCTGGTCCCAGGTGGTGGGCACGTCCGAGTCGGTGAGGCCGGCCCTGGCCCACAGGTCGGTGTTGATCTGGAGGGCGAGGGTGGAGAAGTCCTTCGGCGCGCAGTAGAGCCTGCCGTCGTAGGTGAAGGTGGTGCGGAGGCTCTCGTGGAAGTCGTCCGGGTTGCTGATCTTGTCGCCGTACGGCTCCAGGGCACCGACACTGGCGTAGTCGGCGAACCGGGCGGCGTCGACGTAGAAGATGTCCGGCGGGGTGCCGCCGGCGAGGGCCTGGCCGAGTTGTTGGGTGAGGTCCTGGGCCGGGGTGACCGTGGCCTGGTTGCCCGACGACGACGCCCACTTCGCCGCGGCCTCCTGGACGGCCTTGGTCTCGGCGTCGCCGGAGGACCCGATCAGGATCTGCAGGTTGGCCGGGCCGCTGGACTGTGGGGTGTCGCCGGAGGAGTCGTCGAAGCCGCTGCCACAGGCGGCGGAGGCGAGGAGGGTGACGGCGGCGATGCCGGCCACTGCCACCCGGGTGAGGGATCGGGTTGCCATCTGGTTCTCCTGGTGGGGGACGGGGGTCAGGCGGTGTGTCGCAGGACCAGTGAGGGCTGGAGCAACACGTGGTCGGGGGTGCGGTGGGGCCCGTCGAGGACGGCGGTGAGCAGGTCCACGCAGCGGGCCGCGGCCTCGCCGAGGGGTTGGCTGACGCTGCTCAGCCCGATCGCGGCGGCGACCGGGGTGTCGTCGAAGCCGATCACCGGCACGGCCGGTTCGGCGGCCCGGACTGCCTGAAGGGCGCCCAGGGCGAGGGAGTCGCTGGCACAGACCAGGGCGGTCGGCGGTGCGGCGCCGCCGAGCAGGTCCCGGGCGACCTGCCCACCCTCGGCGATGCCGTCCACGGTCTCCCGGTCCAGCCCGCCCGGGTCGACCCCTGCGGCGGCCAGCGTCGCGTGCCAACCGGCGCGGCGGTCGTCGCCCACGCCGGAGCCGGCCGGCCAACCGACGAAGGCGATCCGCCGGTGACCGGCCGCCAGCAGGTAGGCGGTGGCCTGTGCGGTACCGGCCGCGCCGTCGACGTCGACCCAGGGGTGCGCGTCGGGAGCGTCCCAGGGCCGGCCGAAGGTCACGAAGGGCACGCCACGTCCGGCGAGCCAGGCCGTCCGCGGGTCGCCGTGGTCGGTGCCGGTCAGGACGAAGGCGTCGAGGTCGTACGCGCCGAGCAGGTCGTCGTAGGCGACGATCTCGCGGTCGACGTCGGTGGCGGTGTAGAGCATGATCCGGTAGCCGGCGGTCTCGGCGGTCTCGGTGAGGCCGTGCAGGAACCGGTCGAGCACGGAGCCGTTGATCCCGTCCCGGGTGGGTTCGATGCGGACCGCGATCAGCCGGGACCGGCCGGTGCGCATCTGCCGGGCGGCCTGGTTGGCCCGGTAGCCCAGGGCGTCAATCGCCTCCTGCACCCGCCGCCGGGTTTCCTCGCGCACGATGTGCGGGGCGTTGAGCACGTTGGACACGGTCTGCCGGCTGACCCGGGCGCGCCGGGCAACGGTCGCGATGGTCACTTTTTCGGCCACTTCATGCCTCTCGCCGTCTTGAACGATCCAAGGCCCGTACGGCAAGATTTGATCGTTCAAGTTCCAGGAATGTTTCGCACTTTGCACCGCCCGAGGACCGCCTGTCAAGACATCGGTCCGTCCGAGAAGGATCTGGAGTCGAGTCGTGATCGAACGCCACCTGCAACCCCTGCTGCACGACCTGGTGGCGGTGGTCCTCGCCCCCACCAGCGCGCTGGGGGACGCGGCCGGGCAGATCCGCCCGGCCGGCGTCCAGGGTGTCTTCCACGCCGACGCCCGGGTGCTCTCCCGGGCCGAGTTGCGGGTCGACGACCGCGAGCCGGAGGCGGTGGCCCGCGGCGCGGTCGAGCCGCACGGCGCCCGCTTCGTCGGCCTGGCCCGCTGGCTCGGCGACCCCACCCCCGATCCGACCGTCCGGCTCGACCGGACACGGCGGCTCGACCCGCGCGGGCTCAGCGAGGAGGTGCGCATCGTCTCGACCGCCACGGTCGCGGTCAAGGCCGTCGTCAGCGTCGACCTCGGCTGCGACCTCGCCCCGATCGAGCTGGTCAAGTCCGGCGCGACGACGCAGCCGCTGGCGGCCCGGACCGGGCGGCCCGGCGAGCTGACGTGGGCGGCGGACGGCATCGTGGTGACGGTCGTCGGCGAGGGCGCCGACGTCGTCGCCGACCGGGCCACCGCGCCACGGCTGTCCTGGCCGGTGGAACTGGCTCCCGGCGACACCGTCACGCTGCGCTGGCGACTGACCGTCGAGGACCCGCGCGCGGTGGTGGTCTGCCCGCCCGGCAAACCCAACTGGTCCGAGCCCGACGTCCACGCCGACGACCGCCGACTGACCCGGCTCCTGCGCCGGAGCCTGGACGATCTGCGCGGGCTGCGCCTCGCCGACCCGGGCGCGCCGCAGGACGTCTTCCTCGGCGCCGGGGTGCCCTGGTTCCTCACCCTCTTCGGGCGGGACAGCCTCTGGGCCGCCCGGATGATGCTGCCGCTCGGCACCGACCTGGCCGCCGGCACGCTGCGGGTGCTCGCCCGCCGGCAGGGCACCCGGGTCGACCCGGGCACCGGCGAGGCCCCCGGCAAGATCCTGCACGAGCTGCGCCGGCACGAGTTCGCCCTGCCCGACCACCGGCTGCGGCTGCCGCCGGCGTACTACGGCACCGTCGACGCCACCCTGCTGTGGGTCAACCTGCTGCACGACGCCTGGCGCTGGGGCCTGGCCGACGACCAGGTCGAGCCGCTGCTGCCGCACCTGGAGGCGGCCCTGGGCTGGCTCGGCGAGCACGCCGACGCCGACGGCGACGGCCTGGTCGAATACGTGGACAGCACCGGTCACGGGCTGTCCAACCAGGGCTGGAAGGATTCCGGCGACGCGGTCCGGTTCCGTGACGGCCGGCTGGCGACGGCACCCATCGTGCTGGCCGAGGTGCAGGGGTACGCGCACGAGGCGGCGGTCAACGGGGCGGCCCTGCTGGATGCCTTCGGCCGCCCGGGGGCGGACCGCTGGCGGGGCCACGCACAGCGGCTGGCCGACCGCTTCCGCGCCGCCTTCTGGGTCGACGGCGGCCCACAGGGCCCCCGACCGGCGCTGGCACTGGACCGGGACAAGCGCCCCGTCGACTCACTGACCAGCAACATCGGCCACCTGCTCGGCACCGGCCTGCTCGACGCCGCCGAGGAGGCGCAGGTCGCCCGCCTGCTCACCGGCAACGCGATGGCCGGCGGGTTCGGGCTGCGCACCATGTCCACCGACGACGCCGGATTCAGCCCGCTGTCGTACCACTGCGGGTCTGTCTGGTCCCACGACACGGCGATCGTGCTCGCGGGGCTGGCCCGGGCCGGCTTCACGGAAACCGCGCGCGGCCTCGCCGAAGGGCTGCTCGGGGCCGCCGAGGCGTTCGACTACCGGCTACCGGAGCTGTACGGCGGTGACGACCGGTCGGTACTCGGCCGGCCGGTCCCCTACCCCGCCGCCTGCCACCCGCAGGCATGGTCGGCGGCGAGCGCGGTGCTGCTGCTCCAGGCCGCCCTGGGCCTCTACCCGGACGTTCCGGCCGGCACGGTCCGACTCGCCCCGCTGGCCGGGCCCGAACTCGGCGCACTGTCGGTCACCGGCCTCCGCCTCGCCAACCACGCGGTCACCGTCGCCGTCGACGGCACCGGACGGACGACCGTCGTCGACCTCCCTCGTGCCCTCACCGTGATCCCCGCCCGCGTCCCGCAGCCGCGCCCGTCCGACGGCTCGCGGACCCGTGCGGCTTCCCGCTGACCCGTTTCCGCCTACCTCCGGCCTGCGCAGCGAGCGGCGGGCTTGACCTCAAGCGCGGTTCAGGTCGCAGCATCGTGGACATGGCAGACGGGATCCTCGACGAGGCGTTCGCACGACTCCAACGCACCGGCCCGGAGCGCGACGGCTGGTTGTCCAACCACGCGCCGATGGTCGCCGAAGTCCTGGTCCGTCACGGGCACGGGGATCTCGTCCACCGGTGGCTGGACGCCCACCTGGGCCGCCTGGAGCCGCGGCCGAGAGGAATCGCCCCCATCGCCGCCGACGAGTGGCGTGACCCCCTCGGTGATCCCAGCCGCACCGGGGACTGGCTCGACTACTTCGACCGCGAGCTGACCCTCGGCCCGTGGCGCGAGGTGCTGGCCCGCTGGTGGCCCCGCCTGCTTCCCGGCATCGCCGCCGGCGCCACCCACGGCGTGATCCGGGTCGGCCATGCCGTCCGCGCCCTGCTCGACGCGCAGACCGGCGCACGTGTCGCCGAGTTGGGCCACGGCCTCGCCTACTGGGCCGCCCGATGGCAGCCGCTCGCCCCGCCGGGCGTCGGCCCCTACCCATCGACCGATCCGCGCTCGGCGCTGGATGCCGTCCCGAGGGTCCCCGACCAACGGTTCGGCATCCGCGCCCGTCTCGCCCAGCTCGCCGACCTGCCCGAGTGGCCGGCCGCTGCCGGCGCCGTACCCGGGCGTGCCGAGGATCAGGTTCTCGCACGGCTGGCAGCCGTCGTCGAGGCCGCCGTCACCCGCCATGCCCACCACGGATACGCCAACCCCGTCATGCTCGTACACGCGGCGACCGCTCCCCACGCGGTCCTGCGGACCCTGCCCGCTCTGCCACCGGCGCTGTGGAGGCCGAGCCTGGCAGCTGCGTGGGCGGCGGCAGCCGCCGTCACCGCCGCGTACTCCCCCGCCGTGGCACGCCCTCCTGATGCAACGCCGGCGACGCAGGCTGCCGAGCTGATGTCCCTGGCCGCCGCTACCGGCGACGCCCACGCGATCAAGTTCGCCGACACGGCCATCGACACGCACGCCCGCACCGGCAACCCCGCGACGATCGGCCTGGCGATCCACTCCGTCCGCCAGATCGCCGCCGACTGAGGACTCCCGGCGCGCGTGCCGCCGCGACCTGGCTCCGCGCCCACGCCTGGGCCACTGGATTCGATACGCTCACTGCCTCCCGGAAGCCGCCGGGGCTCGGCTAGCCCTCCTCAGCGGCGTCGAGTGGCTTGCGCCAGACCGACACGTGGCTCTCGCTGTCGGACGTGAAGGGAGCGCCGTTCCAGTCCGCCACCCGCTGCTCCAGCGTCAAGCCGGCCAGCCGCGCCATGAGGTCGCACTCGGCAGGCCAGATGTAGCGGAAGTTGCTGTGGCCGTAGCGAATGCTCCCGTCGTCCAGCCGCCGGTAGTGGTGAGAGGTCCCCTGCTGCGTGACCATGTCGTAGGTGTCGAAGCCGACATGCCGGTCGGTCACCTCGAACGGCACCGCCGCCTGCCCGGGCGGGAACCGCCGGATACCCGGCACCCACAGCTCGACAACGAAGCGACCACCCGGCGACAGGTGCCGGGCAGCGTTACGGAAGCACCGCACCTGCTCGTCCTGGGTGCGCAGGTTGCCGATGCTGTTCCACACCACGTACACGAGCGAGAACCGGCCGGGGGCGGTCGTCGTGGCCATGTCACCGACGACGACCGGCAACTCCTCCGCGGGCACCTTGCGCCGCAGCCGGTCAACCATCGGCTGCGACAGCTCGATCCCGGTCACCGAGACGCCTCGGGCGGAGAGCGGGATCGCCACCCGCCCCGTGCCGATCGCGAACTCCAACGCGGGGCCGGAACCCGCCAACCGGGCGAGGAAGTCCACAGCGGGGTCGAGCACCTGGGGGGCGAACATCTCGGCCGCGAGGTCGTCGTACCGCTCCGCGGTGTCCTCGTCCCACAGGTCGCTGCTCGTCACGGGCGCAAGCCTGCCCGCCTTCCTCTGGTCATGCCACCCATTTTCGAAGGGGCCACGACCGCCTCCCGGCGGCTGAAGCCGCCACCACACCTCATCCCCGATCGGCCCCGTCGCCCGATGTCCACTGTGCACTGTTTCGTGTCCCGACGGTCGTCAAGACCGCCTTCCCCGCAGATGCTGTCCGGATTCGCTGAGTCGGTCCTCGCGATCGCACGGTCTGTCGCACAACGAATGAGGGCGGTGAGAGCGCCCGCGCCGACAGCCCGTTGCCGTCCGGCGCGTGCCCAGGCCCTGACGAAAGTCAGGGGTGGTTGCTGTCGATCGGATCCTGTGCTGGCAGGGCGCGGTTCGTAGCGTGGCCGACGTCAATCGAGATGATCGGAGCACGCGGTGAGGGCGGACAGTTTCTGCTGGTGGCGGGGAACCGTTCTGGCGGCGGCCACGGGCTTGGCGGTTTCTGTGGGCTCCGGCCCCGCGCTGGCCGCTGATGCGGGCGGCGACGACGCCGTGGATGCCGCAGCGGTGGAGCGGGTCGTGGAGGACTTCGCGAGCAGGGCCGGGTATCCGGGGATCGCCGTGGCGATCACCAGGGGAGATCGGGTGCTGCATGTCGGCGGTCATGGTCACGACGCGTCCGGCGCGGCGGTGACCGCGACGACGCCGATGCCGGTCGCGTCCGTCAGCAAGTCGTTCACTGCCCTGGCGGTAATGCAGCTGGTGGAGGCGGGGAAGGTGGAGCTGGACGCGCCCGTTCGCCGGTATCTACCGGACTTCCAGATCGACGACGCCCGCGGGGCACGAGTCACGGTGCGGGCGTTGCTGAATCAGACCTCCGGGATCACCGACCGCACGCTACGGGAGAAGAGCCTGTGGCAGCCGGACTCGCTCGCGGCCGCGCAGCAGCGGGCGCGCGCGGCCACCCTGGCGGCCGATCCCGGCACCAGGTACGCGTACACGAACACGAACTACCACCTCGCGGCGCGGCTGGTCGAGGTGGTCTCCGGGAAGCCGTTCGCGGACTACCTGCGCGATCGGGTGTTCGAGCCAGTGGGTATGCGGTCCACCGTCAGCATTGATCAGACCCCGGGTGACCTGCCGGAGCAGGTGCGTGAGGGTCACGTGTACGCGTACGGGGCGACGGTCCCGGCGGCCGAGCCGAAGCGGTTCGTGGCGGGCTCTGACGGGGTGATCGCCACCGCGGCGGACATGGCCCAATGGCTGATCATGCAGAACAGCGGCGGTGTTGCGGCCAGCGGTGCGCGCCTGGTTTCCGCATCGAGCATCACCGCCATGCACACGTCGTCCGGCTCGGGCTCGACCTACGGCCTGGGCTGGGATCGTGACGACAACGGCTGGGTCCGCCACAACGGCGTGTGGTTCACCTTCACCGCCAGCCAGCTGCTGCTGCCGTCCGGCTATGGCGTCGCGGTGCTGGGCAACAGCGGCATCGGCCTGGGCAACGAGGGCACCGATCAGCTGGCGGACGCCATCGCGGAGCTGGTGAGCGGCGACAGCCCGCAGGAGCCTGCGGCCCTGCGGCTGATCATCGACCTTGTGCTGGCCGGCTTCACGTTGGTCAGCTCGGCGTTGGGCGTGCGCAACCTTCGCCGCAGCGGCGAGTGGGCGCGCCGCTTCGCCGTCAGGCCACTCTGGCAGCCGGTCATGCGGCTGGTGCCACGGCTGGTGCCGATGGCGTTGCTGGTGATGCTGCCCGACCTGCTCGGTCAGGTCGTGGGCGGCGGACGGGACGTCACATTCGTGCAGTTGGCGTACTACACGCTGCCGCTGGTCGTCTGGACGGCGGTCGCTGCGATCACCAATGTGAGCGTCATGATGACCCGGGTCTGGGCTCTGGTTCGGGCCCGCCGCGCTGCCGGCGGGCACGCCGCACCCGTTGGGGTCGTCCCGGCCGAGATGCTCGCCGGGTAACGCCGACGATCGTGACGAGCACGGATGGGCGGGTGGCCGATGCGGCTGTCCGCCCCATCCCATGACCTCAGGCGACCGGGTGCTCGATCTGGGATCGTGCCCGCACAAACATGTCGTCCGGATCGCCTGTCTGCGGAAAGCCGATGAAGGCCACCATGCCGATGCTGTAGTCGTCCGCCCAGGCGCAGGTGTTGACCCAGACGCCCTGATCCTCTCCCTTGCCGCAGCGCGCTTCACCGCCCATCGGGCCGGGCCGCGTGGGCTTGACCTCGGACAACCTCGGCAGTGTCGCGAAGATGCGGTCGAGTGCCGCAGTCGGGTTCGGCACCCTGCCGGACACTCCGCTCACGACAATCGTGTACTTGTCATCCGCAGTGGTGTAAGCAGTTGCGACCGCGCTGGTGGCGTCGCCGTCAAGAAGCGTCTTCAAGGCGCCCACGCTCTGCTGCGCCGCATTCCGCCACTTTCGGTTCTTCGACTCCGGCCAGCCACTCAGGAACTTTTCGGGCTTGTCGAGACGCATGGCTACCGCCTGCGACGGGGAGGGTTGAGCGTTCCCCGTCCGCTGCGCCGTGTCCGCAGGCCGCGCCAACACGCCCACGATCAGCAGACCCCCGACAACCAACGCACCCAACACCATCGCGCGCCGGCGTTTGGCTGCCATGTTGTTTTCCAGCACCTGTCACATCCTCGAAGCTCTCGTCGTGGCCCAGCACGTACTGCAACGCGCCGAAGGTCATGCTGCCGACGTCGCCGATGCCTTTCTGCAACACGCTGCGCCGGTTGATGCTCGGAATCCCCTGATGGGAACGGGCGATGACGGTCACCAACCCTGCGACGTCGAACCACGGTGTCAGCGGGTGACTAGACCTGGTCAGGCACGACCTCGCCGGTGATGGCGCGGGAACGCTGCGCGACGGCTGCGCTTATCGGTGCGAGTGCCGGAAGGTGCATGCCCTGCGGGCCGAAGATCAGCCATGCGATCGCGACCGCGTACCACGGCGCCGCCGGGCCGTGCAGCATCAGCGGATTGCCCTCCTGGTAGCGGAGGATGAACGACCACTGGGTCAGGTCGGCGGTGAGTTCCAGTACGCCGTTGTGCCAGAAGCTCAGTATGTTGCCCTGGTAGTCCCCGAGCAGCCGCTGGTTGGTCAGGATCATCCGCACCTGCGCCTGGTCCCGCCACTGGACCGCCGCCATCGCCTGGGCGCGGCTACGGGCACTGGCGTTGCTGATGGCGTCACCGGCCATGCCGGCGAGCACGAAGCTCGTCGAGCCGAACCAGAAGTGGCTGCTCTCCCGATACTGCACGGCGGTGCCGTAGAAGCGTGCGTAACCCAGCACCGTGTCGCCGAAGATCGTTTCGTTCTGGCTCAGCCGCAGTCCGCTGGGCGGGAGCGCGACCAACTGGCCACCGCGTGCCAGGTGCTCGTACAGTCGGCACGCACTGCTCCAGCCGTCGCGCAGAACGGCTTCGAGGGCGGCGGCAGAATCCTTGCGGCGGCTCACGTGCGGTTCCTCCGGCTCTCCAGTACGGGCTCGTGGCGGCGTAGCGCCCACCGCACCACTGCGGCCAGCAGTACGGTCTGGCCCGCCAGAACGGCCATCGCCCAGCTCCACGCGCCGATGGTGTGCGCCCAGAGTGCGTCCGGCGCGGGCTTCAGCATTATGGCGCGCAGGTCCACCGTGGCGGCTGCGGCGGCGTAGCCCCAGCGAGCCGGGGCAAGCCAGGAGAGCTGTTCGATGCCGGCGCGCTCGACCACGGCGAACAGCCCGCCGCAGAGCACGAGCTGCGCCATCACGAGCCCGACCAGCACCGGCATCGTCTGCTCGCTGGTGGACACGTAGACACTGACCAGCAGCCCGAGCACGGTGGCTGCCAGCGTGGTCAGCCAGACCACCGCGATCAACTCGACCAGCGGCACGCCCAGCACGAGCGCCTCGGGTGGCGCCGGCCGGCCCACCATGCCGAGCAGGACGAACAATGCCGCCTGGAACGCGTTCAGTACGGCGAACACGGCCAGCTTCGCGCTCAGGTAGGCGCCGGGCGCCATGCCCACCGCCCGTTCCCGGCGGTAGATCGCACCCTCCCCGACGAACTCCCGGATGCCCCCGGCCAGCCCGATGAAGACCGCGCCGATGGTCAGGATGACCAGCAGTTGGGCGGCCTCGGTGCTGCGCCCGGGCGGCTGTGCGGGCAGCCCGAGCCCGTCGGAGCCGGGAACCACGTGCAGCAGGGCGGCGAGGCCCACCGGCAGGCCGAGGGAGAGCGCCGCGTACAGCCGGTCGGCGAGGGTGACGGCGACCGTGCGACGGGCGAGGATCGCCGTCTGCCGCCACCATCCCTGGCGCGGCGGTGACGCGGTGGCCGCCGTTCGCTCGGTCGGCGGTGCGGTCTTGGCCGGCGGGCGGGTGGCCGCGAACTTGGCGGCCCAGACGTCCGGGTCGGCGGCGACCGCGGTGAACACGTCGGCGTACTCGGCCGCCCCGAAGAAGTCGAGCAGCTCGTCCGGCGGGCCGAAGTAGGCGACCTTGCCGCCACGGGCGAGCACCAGCACCCGGTCGCACACGCTCAGGTGCAGCGGGCTGTGCGTCACCACCACGACGGTTCGGCCGCGATCGGCCAGCTCGCGCAGGCCGTGCATCACGTCGCGGTCCAGCGCCGGGTCGAGCCCGGAGGTCGGCTCGTCGAGGAAGAGGAGCGAGGGCTCGGTGAGCAGTTCCAGGGCCACCGAGGTGCGCTTGCGCTGTCCACCTGAGAGCGTGTCGATGCGCTGGTCGGCGTGTGCCGTGAGGGCGAGCTGGGCGAGTACCTCGTCGATGCGCTGGTCCCGCTCCGCAGGCGTCACGTCGGCGCCGAAGCGCAGCCCGGCCGCGTAGCGCAACGCGCGGCGTACGGTCAGCTGGCGGTGCAGGATGTCGTCCTGCGGCACCAGGCCGATGCGGTGCCGCAGGTCGGCGTACTCGGCGTAGAGGTCGCGGTCCTGGTAGCGCACCGTGCCGGCCTGCGCCGGGCGGTTGCCGGTCAGCGCCCCCAGCAGCGTCGACTTGCCGGCACCGCTCGGGCCGACCACCGCGAGCAGACTGCACTCGTCCAGCTCGAACGAGACCCCGGAGAGCAGGTTCCGCGTGCCGACTGTGACGCCGAGCCCTTCGGCGCGCAGCGACACCCGGCCGGCGTCGACGTAGTCGTGCAGCGCGGTGCCGTCGAACACCATCTGGTGGTGCCCGAACGAGAGGAGGTCCCCGGGATTCAGCACCGCCTGCTCGACCTGCCGCCCGTTGACGTACGTGCCGTTGCGCGTACCCAGGTCGATCAGGCGGAATCCGGCGCCATCCCGGACAAGGTCGGCGTGGTAGCGGGAGACCAGCAGGTCGTCGAGGACGATGTCGTTTTCCGGTGCCCGCCCGATCAGGATCCGATCCGTGGTCGGGTAGCTGGCCGAGGGAGTCCGGCCCAGCGCGAATCGTGCACCGGGTGATGGCTCGGCCGCGGATACGGGCCCGCTCGGCCGTACCTCGGTAGAAAGGCGCGGCTGCGCGGAATCGGTCACCGGCGGCGGTGCGGCGGGAAGCCCTTCCGGGCGGAAGGTGAGCACCGGACCGTCGACGGCGTTGCCGAGCCGCACCGCGCAGGCGACCCTGATCTCCAGCTCGTGCACCGGACGGCCGTCGAGGAACGTGCCGTTCCGGCTGGCGAGGTCACGCAGGTGCCACCGTCCGGCCCGGTAGGTGACTTCCAGGTGCTCGCGGGAGGCCCGCGAGTCGTCCAGGACGATCGGACAGAGGGGATCACGGCCGATCCGCAGCGGCCCGCCGGCCGCGGTGACCCGTCGCTCCCCGTCCTCACCGGGTACGCCGACCAGCAAGGTGGTGCTCGCGCCGCCACCTGCCTCGGGGACGGTCATCGGTTCGCCCTGGGTTTCGGCAACCGCTTGGCCATCGACGTCGCCATCTTGATCAGGTCGCTCTGGTGACTGCCACCTTCGTAGTCGTTCTGGATCGCGACCTGGAAGAGCACCTGGCCCGAGCGGACGAAGATCATCGCGTAGACGCCGTTGGAGCCGCTGACGGTGATCCCGAATGACTCCTCACCCAACTTCGGCACCGTGAACGGCCGCCATCCGCACCGCTCGGCCGTCTTGCGGGTGGCATCGAGGAACGGGGCGGCCGCGGTCCCGTAGAAGCCGGCGACCGCCGAGCCGAGGTACGGGTACTGGCCGGTGGTCACCCAGTAGCCGTTGCTGCTGTGCGCCCCGATCGCGCCACTGGGAACGTTGCCGTCCGAGCAGAGCGCAAGCCTGGTCAGGCCGTTGTGCAGCGCGTCGTTGGAGGGGCTCGACTTGACCGGGTCACGGTCTTCGAGCTTCATCGCGGACACGACGTCGGCCACCGACAGCAGCACAGGCTCCAGTGCGGTCACTGCCGGCGGCGGGGAGGCACGGTCGATGCTGGGGGTCGGACTCGCACCGAGGTTGCCGGGCAGGTTGCCCCGGCTGAGGCTCCACAGCGACGGTACGCAGCAGGCGGCCAAGAGGACCGTTGCCACGATTCCGATGATCATCGGGGCTTTGGACTTCTTCCGGGGCTGGCCGGGCGCCCCGGGAAAGCCGGACGGCCCGGGGCCGGGCGGCAGCGGGTAGTCCGGCGGCCCGGGAGCCGGCCGTGGGCCGGGCGGCAGCGGATAGTCCGACGGCCCCGGAGCCCCCGACGGCCGTGGGCCGGGCGGCAGCGGGTAGCCCGGCGACGCAGGGTTGCCCGACGGCGGGAAGCCGGGCGGCCCGGAGGTGGGCGGCAACGGGTAGTTCGACGGCCCGGGGGTGGGCGGCAACGGAGAGCCCGGCGGCCCAGAGGTGGGCGGCAGCGGGGACGGCCGTGGTGCCCCGCCGATCACGGTCTCCAGCGGTGCGGCGTGCAGGGCGTTGACCCAGGCCGCCGCGGCGGCCGGCCGACGCTCGGCGGTCACCGCGACCATCGACAGGATCCCGCGGATCACCCGGTCCTGTCCTGGGCCGAGTGCCGCGGTGAGCCGCTGGGTCATGCCGTCGACGTCGCCGGGCACCGGCATCTCGCTGGTCACCGCGTAGTAGACGGTCGCGCCGAGGGCGTAGCGGTCCGTGGCCGGGTTGTACTCCCCCCGGGCCAGGGACTCCGGTGCCATGAACGGTGCCGTGCCGTACACCCGGGCGGTGCCGCTGGTGCTACGCAGCCGGACCAGGCCGAAATCGACCAGATAGGCCCGTCCGCTGCCGGAGACCAGGATGTTGGCCGGTTTGATGTCCCGATGCAAAACCGGTATGCCGTCGGTGTCCTGGCCGCTGTGCAGGTAGTCGATGGCCTCGGCGATCGGCTCAAGCGGCTTGAGGATGTCCAGTCCGCGTACCCCGCCGGTTTCCAGCATTTCCTGGAGGCTGCGGCCTTCGATCCACTTCATCACGAAGTACAGCCGTGGTGACGTGTCCGCAGTGGATCTTCCAGCCGGATGAGGCGCCGGGCCGACGAAGACCTCTTTGACCTTCACCAGCGCCGGGTGTTCGAGTTGGGTCGCCAACGCCGCCTGTAGCCGAAGGCCCTCCAAGCCGCGGTCGGTCTGGTCCTCCGCCGGCACCCGGAGGATTTTCACCGCGTATGAGAACGCCACATCTCCGTGGTGCTCGCGAGCGCGCCAGACCTCCCCCTCGCCACCAGCGGCGCGCCGCTCGATCAGCTCATACCGGTCCGGCGCGTCCGGCGGTCCCACGTAGCTGTGCTGCGCAACCGACACGAAGGTCATCGTGCCAAACCGTAGTGACGAATCAAAATTTGTTCCTATGGCAAGCCTTCGCCCTTGCACCGCTTGGAAAGTCCATCGCGGCACGCGGCAAATCCGGCGGAGCCGACCGCATGCCGAGATACCGACGGGACGTGCGCGCTCGCCGCGAGTCTCCGCTCCGGACGCGGCTGTTCTCGCCGCCGCAGCGGATCGTGTTCGCGGATCAGACGATCGATCAGCTACCGCTCAGGCGCGGACGGCTGGTTCGGTGGGCTTCGTGGCAGGGCTGTCGGGTCACGCGTCGGGGTGGACGAGCCGGTGCTCGTATGCCCAGATGACCAGGTGCACCCGGTCGCGCAGGCCGAGCTTGGCCAGGATCCGACTCACGTGGATCTTCACTGTCCCCGCACTCAGGAACAGCCGGGACGCGATCTCGGCGTTCGAAGATCCTCGCGCGACGTGGAGCAACACTTCATGCTCCCGTGGGGTGAGGGTCGCCGCCGGGTCCGGCCCGCACGGCGAGGCGGGTAGGTGCACGCTGACGCGGTCGAGCAACCGCCGGGTGGTCGAGGGCGCGATGACCGCGTCTCCGTTGTGGACCGCGCGGATGCCGGCGAGCATCTCGGCCGCCGGGGCATCCTTGAGCAGGAAACCGCTGGCGCCGGCGCGCAGCGCCGCGAAGGCGTACTCGTCCAGGTCGAACGTGGTGAGGACAATGACCTTGGGCCTCGGCCCGGCACCGGCGAGGAGTTGACGGGTTGCCGCCACGCCGTCGACGCGGGGCATCCGGACGTCCATCAGCACGATGTCGGCGGCGGTGACGGCGAGCGCCTGGAGCGCCTGCGCCCCGTCGGCCGCCTGGCCGACCACGGTCATGTCGTCCTGCGCGTCGATCATCATCGCTGCGCCGGCGCGTACCAGGTCCTGGTCGTCGACGAGGAACATCCGGATGGTCATGCGACTGCCTCGTCCGCCGGCGCCGCGTACGGCAGTCGGGCGATCACCAGGAAGCCGCCGTCAGCCGGACCCGCCGAGATCGACCCCCCTGCTGCGGCGATCCGTTCCCGCATGCCGATCAGGCCGTGGCCGGTCCCGGCCGCAGCGTCGTCCCGGTTGCCCCGGTCGCGGACCGTCACGGAGAGGCCGTCGACTGTCCAGCTCACCGTAACCACCGCCCGGCTGTCCGAGCCGGCGTGTTTGACGGTGTTGGTGAGCGCCTCCTGCACGGTACGGAAGATCGCCAGTTCGGCGCCGGGGGTGACGGGCCGCGCGGCGCCGTGTTCGTGGTGGCTGACCGGCAGGCCCGCGGCCCGTACACGGTCAAGAAGCTGCGGCAGATCCCGCAGCCCCGGCTGGGGCTCCCGGCTTTCGCTGTCCGACTCGGCGGACCTCAGTACGCCGAGCAGCCCGCGCATGTCCGTCAGGGCGAGCCGGCCCGCGTTCTCGATGGTCGCCAGTATCTCCGCCGCCCGCTCTGGCTGGCTGCGGACCAGGAACTGTCCACCCTTCGCCTGACTCATAATGACGGAGAGTGAGTGCGCGACAACGTCGTGCATGTCCCGGGCGATCCGGTTCCGCTCCTCGATGACCGCCCGCCGGGCGCGCTCTTTCTGTTCGGCTGCGGCCTGCCGAGTCCGCTCCTCGAGCAACGAGAGGTAGGCCAGTTGGGTGCGGCGGTAAAGGCCGAGGATCCACGCCGCGACGACGACCGCGACCAACAAGCCGCATACCAGGAACGGGTTCGGTCGGAGTCCAGCCGCCGTCACGCTGGGATCGTTGACGAGGCGCAGAGCGGCCAGAACCGCGGCGACGGCCGCCACGGCCAGGCCAGCTGCGGCAAAGCGTCGACTCGCGTAGACCCCCAGGGAGTAGATGGCGAACGGGAAGACCAGCACCGAGGGCATGATCAGGAACAGTCCGCTGACGGCGGCCTGCACCGCCAACGCGACACACACCACACCAAATGCGGCCCGCGGCGCTGCCCGCCGGGCCAGCAGCGCCGTATGCGCGCCCAGCACCCCCAACCCGAGCGGTACGGCCGGGCCGACCGGCAGCGACACGAACGCCATGACCAGCGACAAGGCCGCAACCGGGACGCTGACCAGCACCGACAGCAGCGGGCCCTCTCGCCCCGTCCAGCGCGCCATGCCCCCAGCCTAGGCAGCCGTCGACAGGGGGGCGGACGGCGCGGGTGCCGGCTGGGCGCGCCACTGGTATCCGAGCGTGGCGGCGCCGAAAGCGAGACCGAGCAGCAGCCAGGTTCCGTACACGAAGGCCACAATCCACCCGCCGTCGGTGAACCGTACCGGGCCGTCGACCACGCCCATCGCCTGCGCCAGGGCGCCGAGCCCGGCCAGCGCCCCCATGCTGAGCAGCACACCGGTCGCGGTCCAGCCGGCGGCAAGCAGCATCCAGCGTGGCAGGAACCGACCCCACGGCTGTACCAGCGCAAGGGCGATCCCGCCGGCTACCCCGAAGACGACCAGCTCCATGACGGGGAAGCCCTCGAGAGAAACCGAGCCCACCGCCTGCCGCGCCAACTCGCCACCCATCGCCCAGTAGACCTTCAGGGCCGGGTACGGCAGGACCAGTGCGGCTGCCGCATAGCCGGGCCAGACCTTCGGGGCGCGGTTTGCGCCGGTGGCCCTGGCATGGCGGAGGGCGGCTGCGGCCAGCAGTGCCCCGGCCGCGAGCGCTGCGGCGCGAGCCATGAACCCCGGCCAGTCGACGACCGGTGGCAGCCCTGGCACACCGAGTACTGCCAGCGCCCGCAGCGCGTCGAAGACAATGCCGCCGGCCGACCAGATCAGCAGGACGAGTGCCGACCACGCGGTGGCCAGCACCGCCAGGCGTGGTATCCGGACCGAACCGGGCCGCCGCCGCATGGCCAGCGCGGCACCGACGCCGAACAGGGCGCCGACCGCGGGAACCCACCAGGGGGCGAAACCCTTCGTGTAGCCGTCAGCTGCCGGCAGGGCGGCCCGAGTGAGTGCGATCGCCAGGGCGGCGACGCAGGCAAGGCCAGCAGCGTCAGGCAGGCGGGACCGGGTGTACGTGGGCATGGCATCTCCGTCGGGTCGTCGAAACGGTCGGCTCCGACGATCGCCCACCAGCGGTCGAGTCGACATCTGCCGCGGGGCCAGGACATGTATGCCGCTGGTGATACGGCACGTCCCCGCTCGTCCACGTCCCGCCCGGCTCAGGGCCCGCCGCACCTCATCCCCGCGTCCCTGGGAGGTGTCGCACCACCCGGGTGCTGCCCTTGCAGTCGGCTGGACAGTTCTCGTGGTAGTTCGCGGACTGCTTGGCGCCGGCGAGAAGATACGACAGCCCTACCATGTTGTCGTCCTTGAGCAGCAGTGCCTCGGCCTCGATTTCCTCGAAGCGCCGCTGTTCGGTCAACAGCCAGCCAAGCTGCCGGTACGAAGAGTTGTGACCCGGCTCGGCCAGCGTGTCGCGGACGAGCTGAGTCGCCTCCTCCAAGCGGCCCTGGGCCGCCAGCAGCCGCACGCGAACGTGCCCCTCGCCCGCGTCAACGGCAGCCTGGTAAGCGGCTACCGCCTCGTCGGCGCGGCCCAGCTTCTCCAACAGCGCGCCCAGCGGCCATCGAGAAACACCCTCCCCGCCGATCGCTGACCGATAGGCGCGGACCGCCTCGTCCAGCTGGCCCGCCCGGGCATACACCTTGGCCAGCCGGACGCCCGCCGCCGCGTCACCAGCCGCGATCGCCGTCTGGTACTCGCCGATGGCCTCGTCGATCCGGCCGGTCCTGGCGAGCAACGCGGCGAGACGGGCCCGGGCTTCTGGCTCACCCGCCTCCACCGCCGCCCGCCACCCGGCGATTGCCTCGTCGGTCCGGCCCGCATCCGCCAGCAGGTTCGCGAGGCCGCCGTACGCCCGAGGCAGACCGGCCTCGATGGCCGCCCGCCAACGCGCCTCCGCCTCCTCGACGCGGCCATGCTCCATCAGCAGATCGGTCAGGCGTTCCACGTCCAGCCAGTCCCCGCCGCTGGCCCGGGCTTCGAGAACCGTGATCGCCTCGTCCACCCGCCCCTGCTCGACCAGCCACTCGGGGCGATCGTCCGGATCAATCGGCTCGTCGATCATGCCGGCACGATACGACAGCGGATGCTCTGCGAATCAGTCGATTTCCTCGGCGTCGCTCAGGTCTTCCAGCCGTACCGGCCGGTGCTGATCGAATATCACAGCCAGGCCGTAGGGGTCGCAGACGGCAAAGCGCCCCTCCTGGAAGTGCAGGATCCATTCGCTGTCGGTGTAGAAGTTGAGCTGCGGGTTGTCCAGCGGAAGCTCCTCGGCAGGGACTTCCCGGTAGGGATCGAGCTCGTCCTCGGCCAAGCCGAACCAGGCCGGATCGGTCAGCATCGTGGCGTGCACGAAGCGAAGCCCTGCCACCAGGTAGTGATCGATGTCGTCGAGCACGCGGGCGATCATTGGCAGATCGACGTGGTCGAGGTCGTCGACGCCGTCGAGCAGGATGTTGACCGCGATCGGGGCGCGGTAGGCCGAGCTCGTGACCGGCTGTTGGGGTCGCCATACGGAGAGATCGCCGGGCCCGCGTTCGAGGGTCAGTAGGCCGATGCCAGGACGAGACACGGTCGTGGTCATGTCGACATCCTCCACCCGCCCACCAACGCCTGACCTGACTGGCTGGGCAGCGCGATGCTCCCCGGCAGCGACGCGGCGGGTCCGGGCTGAACAGATAGCCACACTCTCATCGGCTTTTCAAGAACGGAGCCGGCCTGGACCAGTACCAGGTGCGCGACTGGCAGCCCTGGTACGCCCACATCAGCCTGTCCAATACCGAGCCCGCACCTGCCACTACCGACGGCGCGGCTACCCGTGACCAACTGCCGTTGCAGTACTGTCCGCGACAGCACCGGGCCGCGGCACCGCAGGAGTCAGAGGCGCCCGCACGAGGCCGGCATGGGTGCGGCGGAGCAACTCCAGGGCCATTGCCTCGCCCGAGGTGTCCGTCCCGAGGAGGCGGTTCACGTGCAGGTGCACGTAGCTGTGGCACAGTGCCTCTCGGGACCGCCACAGATTGCCGTCGCGGTGCAGGGCGGTGAGCTGGGCGATGGCGGACTCGAGTGCTGGCCGTCGGGCGTTGAGCAGCCGGGACACTTCGTCGTCGGTGGGTGGGGCGGCTCCTAGCGCCTGGCGCAGGGCACGTTGCCGTCTGCGGTATTCGAAGCCGCCGGGGTGGGAGGAAGGTGGACCGCCGTAGGAGAAGGTGGCTCGTTCTTCCCGGGACAGGCCCAGGCAGGCCAGGAGGTCATCAATGCTGACCACGGCCAGCTCCAGCAGGTCTGTGCCGAGCCGGCCTTCGACGTGGGCCTGCAGCATCTCGGCGACGCCCGGGCTGTCGGCCATGAACAGACGCTCTGCCGCCGCCATCCCGGCCTCGCCCCCGTACCTCTCGATTTCACGCTCGTACGTCTCGAACGAGAACTTCCCGCAGATGCCTTCGGCCGTCAGTCCGCCGGCCCAGGCACAGACCTGCTCCATCAGCGGGCCGGTGAGCGCAGCTGGATCTCCATGGAAGCGGAGGCGGACGTGGCACTCCGGGTCCGCGTAGCGGACGAAGAACCAGCCGTCCGCGAGGCCGGACCGGGTGGCGTGCTCGGCGAAGGTGCGTACGGGTCCACCGATTAGGTCCTCCTCTCGATGCGGGTCGCAGTAGAGCTTCAGGTACAGCCAGTCGCTGCCCGGTGGGCGCAGCCGTTCCACCGGGTCGACGACCTTGGTGACGGACAGTGTGTCGCCACCTGGGCGCCCCCCGCCACGGCGGACGAGAGGGGCCACCACCTCGCACATGTGGCCGCCGTCGGTTCCCGGCAGCCAGGCGTGCTCCGGTCCGGGCAGCGCTTCCTGGAGCATCGCGGACCCACCGGGGACACCCGCCCTGAGTTCCTCTCGAAGCAGCTCGACGTCCCGTACGTCGTCGAGGTCGAGAAGCAGCCGGTTGTCGGCCACCGTCAGGTAGACGTGGCGGGGTACATCCCATGTGGTCCGCCATGTCGAGAGCGCTGGCCCGAAGTCGTCGTCGGGGCCGGACCCGTTGGCGGTGGCCGGGTCGAGCCGCCACTGGGCGGGAGCCAGGACGATCCGGTGGCGCTGGACCCTTGGCAGGTAGGCCAGTCCAGCCGCCGGTCCCCAGGAGAAGGCGGTCAACTGGCAGCGGCCGTCGTGGGCGACATCGACCAGGAACCGGACTGCGGCCGACGCCCGCCGGGTGTTGAGCATGTGCCCTTGGACCCCGACGACCTCGGCTCCCCCCGCAGGCCAACCGACCACGAAGCGCCCGTCCCTCAGGCCGACGACCAGCTCGCGCACTGGTATCACGCCCTCGGCCGGAACGCCGGGCCATGCATCGACGAGGATCTCGTGTCGCCGGACAGCGGGCCTCAGCGCCACGTTCGCGGAGCGTGGGGGATCGGGCGAATAGACGACCTCTGCAATGAGCGTGCTGGGGTCGTACGCCTGCTCGATGCGCGCGAGTTCAGCCAGCGCCTCCCCAGCGGGGGGCCCGAGAAGACCGGCGAACCTGCCCAGGCCGCGGCCAGCGGCGGACGCGCCGACGCTGGGGCCGACGACGATCTGGAAGTCCCCACGGTCGATGGCGGCCGACGAGGCGGCGGCGACGAAGAAGGACAACTCGAGTGACGGCGGAATGTGCTCGGGGCCAGGATCAGACGTGGCCAGACGGGCAAGGAGCTCGTCGTCCAGCTCCACCACTCGGCGGCCCTCCCGGTTGGCTGACACGGCGAGGTCGAGGAGGAGCTGGTCACGCGGACCGCGCCTGGGCCTGCCCGCGCCGCCGTGGGAGGACGGCGGTCCGAGCCCGGTCGCGGGGTCGAGAAGCTCTAGCAGCGGGACTCGGCGGTGCGGCCCGTACCGGCCCTCGAACCTTCGCCGGTACTCCCCCAGGTGTGGCATTCCCTCCGGCAGGTGACCCAGGCGTAGGAGCAGGCCAGCGGCCTCGGCCGCTTCGGCTGCCACCGAGGCGTGCAGTCCGGTGGACCGGAACGAGAGGGCGGTGTCGGTCTGTAGGAGCTTCCGCGCCCCACCACCGTTGACGCCGCCCCTTCCCGTGCCGGCGCCCACAGCGGTCACGGCAGGGTCCACATCGACCATCCGGTGCTGCAGAGGCTGCAGGTGGTCCGCCTTCCGGTCGAGGGGCAACTCGTCCCACCTGGCCAGCTCGTCGACCAGCCCGGCCAGTTGCCGGGCGACGGCGTGTGCCCGTTCCGAAGGGGTTGCCTCCAGGGACCTGCGCAACCGCGTCATCGGATCGCCGCAGGTCGGTGCCGGGCTCAACTCGGAGATGAGGAATCCCTGCGCCAACAGGTCTTCGACCAACCGACCAGCCTTGTCCGGCGTAGCACCGGGTATCTCCCGGACCGCCTGCACCAGTTCGGTTCTTGAGGTGGCCACCCGTGCCGCACTCAGCACGAGGCGTACGGCCGCTGTAGCGCGTACGGAGCTGCCTGCCCCCGGCCCCACCGCAAGGATGGCGCGGCCACCGTACAGCAGCACAGCGGGACTGGCCATCAGGCGCAGGTGCGGACGGATGTCCGGGTCGTCGCGTAGCCGCTCGGTCAGCTTCTGCAGCCAACCCATGTCGGCCCGCGTGTGGGTGCGTGACGCGGCCGCCCTGTCTGTCAGGGTGAGTTGAGGCCAGCGGCTCATAGCAAGTCCGCCGGACAGGGCGAGTTCAGGATCGAGAAGCGTTGAATGCTGCTGTTGA
>NZ_JBVJGT010000050.1:0-47860 GCF_055587185.1 Micromonospora sp. NPDC048040
CGTCCCACACCGCCGTACGCAGCAACCGCTGCATCGCCTGCGGATCAGCGTGACCCGCCCGCTCCGCCAACGACCAGCAGGTCTTGCGTTCCACGCCCGACAGCAGCCCTTCCACGAACTGCCCGGCGGTCCGGCGCGGCTCTGCCCGCACGAATCGGCCAGCGACACGCGCCGCTGCCTCGTCCAGAGTGACCCGCCACCGATCAAGGTCTACGCTGTGGCACGCGGCCACCGCACGATCTTCGGTTGTCCTCACAAACCATCGATGATCAACGCGGTGGCCGTCTTCATGCCTGCGCCACGCCCAACGCCGAAGCCAAGTGACGTTGGAGTATTAGGGGAATCTTCAGCGGACAGAACCTCGGCCTCCGGTGCCATCGTCGTCCGCTCATGCTTGATATGCGGGTGTTGCGCTCCATCGAGATATGGCGCGTCTCTGTTCGGCGGCGAGGTCGACCGCGGTGGCCGAGACGGCCCGGACGTCCGCCCGACATCGCAGTTCCACAACTTCGCCGAACCGAACCGCGTCGATCACCGTTGCGGCCTGACACACCCCCACCACCCCGGGCGGCCTCCAGCAAATGCCCACACAGCAGACATACTCACACCATGTCGCATTCCGTGCGCTACAGAGCGTGACTGGGGTGGTAGCGGGCTGCAAGCCGTAGCTGACCTGCTCGGCCGCGACGGACAGGACAGCACAGCGCTTGTGCCCGACCCCTAATGTCACACGGGTGATCATCGAACCGCACGCCAACCTTGAGGCTCTACGGCAAGCCGCTGCTGCCGGTATGCTCCAGCTCTCCGCCTCCCCGCCGGCCAGCGAGGAGGCGATCCGCACCCGTGAGAACGGTCTCGAACCGCATTTCGGGTCGGTGAGGTGGTCGGCGCCGCCGAGCTATCGCGCGTTCCTCGCCGAGCACAACCGGTTGTCGTGCCGCCGGACCGTCGGCGACAACGATCCCGAATTCGTGATCGTCAACGAGGAGGAGATGGTCCCGCTCAACCAGACATGGATACACCTTCCGGAACACGTCAGCCGCGATCCCGGCCGCTACCTGTCGACCAACCACCTCGTCGGGTTCGCCTACACCGTCTACGACGAGGCAGTGTGGTGCTTCGACGTGACTCGGCCGGACGCCAACGGCGAGTACCCGGTCTACTACCACCATGAAGACGAGCCCCGCGTCCGTTACCTCGACGGTTACGCCTGGGAGGATCCCGACGACGCAGTGCCGGACTTCCCCTCGTTCGCAGCATGGCTGACCGCAATGACCCAGGCATTCACCGCAACCGAACCGCCGGACTGGATCGAGGAACTCGGCAGCCCCGCCATGGTCTGGGCATGTCGCTCAGGGAGGCTTCGCCAGCCCCCTCCTAAATAATCTTGAACAACGTCCGTACCGTTCCTGCCGTTCATCTGCTGCAACGCGCCAACACGCGGTCATGCCGCATTGAGCGCGTGGCGGCGTCCATAAGGCGATCCCTCAGCGGACAACTCTGATCGCCGATCGACTCCGTCAACGCTCAGGACCTGCGCATTCTCATTTACCCCGTACGGTGACCGTTCTCAATGACCCGGGCTATCCGTTACACGCCACCGGCTCCAACCGTCATCGCGGACGGTCGGAGCGGGCGGCTGCCGCGACTCGATCGTTGAAGCACACAGGTCAGCTTCGCGCGGCTCGACGGCGGCCGGATTACTCCGCCGACGTCGGCGCGAGAACCCGATCAGCACGTGACCCGCGTCCACCAATCCAACAACAGTCATCGGAGAGGCAGTATGAAGCGCCCGTCGGGACGACGGCGCGCGCAGTGGTGTCGCCGTCGGTCATCGCCCACCTCGCACGGCAGCAGCACCGAGCCGGCCGAGCGGCAGGCGGCGGGTGACCCCCTGGACGAACACCGCCCGCAGCAGCATCCCGCCGACGTTCGACGAGCCCGCCCGGGCCACGTACCGGCGCATCATTCCGGGGATCTTGATCGTGACCCAGAGCACGACGATGACGAGCATGAGGTTCATCGCGTCCGAGGCGGGCAGGCCGAGCAGGATCGGCAGGTTCGATCCCGGGTCGATCAGCAGGTTGATGCCCGCCGAGAACGCGACCGCCTGCAGCGTGGGTGTGGCCAGGCAACCCAGCAGGGTGCGCCACCACAGCTGCGCGGCGCCCTGTGTCCAGGGCGTGGCGTAGCAGGCGAGCGCCACCGGTGCGATCCCGGCGAGGATGATCAGCACTCCGATCCGCGCGAGCCAGCTGCCGACGAGCATGAACATCAGCACGACGATGAGCAGTCCGATGATGGCGATCAGGAGGGCGGCGCTCTCGTCGGTCATCGCCGAGGCGATGCGGACCTTGACGAAGGTGACCGCCTCGGTGGTCGGCGCCGACGTGCCGGTCATCGACACCGTCAGGGCGTTGGCGATGTTGATGAGCACGCTGGTCAGCGGGACCGCGAACGCGGACAGGACGAACCCGACGACGAGCCGGGGGATCAGCTCCTTGATGTGGTAGCGCATCTCGACCGAGTCGCCGACCATCGTGGCGACGCCCACGGCGATGATCGCGAGGATGAAGCAGGCGTTGACGACCAGCGCGCTCTTGTCGGCGATCGACGTCACCTGCGGCAGGACGGTGACGTCCGGCGATATGAAGATGGAGGATGCCAGGAAGGCCAGCAGGCCGCCGAGAAGGTCGGTGACCTTCTCGGCGAGCCAGCTGACCAGGCCGTTCATCAGCCAGTCGACCATGACGACTGCCTCAGCCGCCGAGGATGCCCTGCAGCACCTGCAGGATGACCGGGGACAGCACCGCGAGGGCGTAGCCGATCAACGCGGACTTGAAGTTGCCCTTCGCCTGCTCGACCTGGGCCGGGTCGCCTCCGGCGGCCATGTACCGAAGGCCGCCGATGACCAGGAACATCGTCGCGACCAACGCGATGATGCCCATGATCCAGCCAGTGATGCCAGAGATGACCTCGTTGATGCTCTTGGGCGTCGGTGCCGGCGTGGGCGTGGGGGTGGCTGCGGCGAGGTCGGACAAGATTGAGAGAGTCGTGTGCATTGCGGCGCTCCACAAAAGATCTGCGGGCCGCCGCGGTGGGGACCGGGCGAAGGTCCGTGTGGTCCGGTGGGGGCGCTCCTCCCTTGCGTCATGCGACGGGATTGCGGTGTCAGTACGCCGCGCCAGCCATGCCGGACCGTGGGCCTCGCCGATTGGGTGGTCCCCACCGGGCGGGCATGCCGTGGACGACATGCACCGCCCAGATCTCGACTGTCAGGCCGATCGAACTCGCTGCCGGTCTGTCACGCCCTGACAAGACCGGTCAGCGAACCGCGTTGCCGGTTGTCCTTTCGCAGCTAACCTGCCCCGTTTCTCAGACTTTTGCTCCGACTGCCCGGTCTTCCCAATCGATCTGCTCTGCCTCAGGCGGGGCTTGTCCGGCCTCAGCGCTGAAGGACCCCGCACTAGGTTGTGAGGATGACGACTACACCCCGGGAGGCGGAGCCGCGCATCGGTCCGATCGGCGCACTTCTTTGCCGAATGATGTTCTTGGCGATCTGTCTGCCCGGACCGTTCCTGCTGTCCGTCGCCGTATCGCAGGGCCGGAGCCTGTCTGCCGCAGACTTCTGGGGCCTGCTCGCCGGGAGCCTACTGATGACGATCGTCGGCGGCGGCTTCGGAGTTTGGGGCTTGCGCCTGGTCACTCGCTCGCGCCGCGACGCGCGGCGGCTCGCCGCTACCGGTGTCGCCGCGACGGCCGAGATTCTCGCGGTGGCCAACCACCTGGGTGGGGAGGATCCCGGGTTGAAACTCCGCCTGCGGATCAGTGGTACTGGGTTCGCCACCTTCGAGGCCGAGACGATCCGCGCTGATGACCCGGCCCTCGTGCCTGGAGCGTTTTTGGCCGCGGTCGTGGACCCGGAGGAACGTGTCTTTTCGTTCGTGTAGCCGCCTTGCATCCGCCGGGTCCCAGGATCGCGACCACACCGTCCTGCGAAGCAGGCGAACTGAGAAACACCGGCGTAGGCGTGCCTGCGGAGCAGATCAACCGAGAACAACCGGCGAGTCGGATTCTCAACCAAAGCTGATCCGCGCAGGTCAGCCCGCCACGGCCGGAGCAGATTGACTGCGAAAGGACACCGGGCAAGGTTGGCGCGGACCGAGCCGCCCTCGGGCGGTGTTGAACGCTGCGGGCATGCCGTCCCCCTCTCGACCTTCACATGCTCACCGCCGGGCTGTTCCGATCCTGAGCGGGCTTGCTGACCGGTCGGTGTCTGGCCCGCCCGGTCCGTCGGTCGGCCGTGCCAGGATGGGGACTGTACAAATGTACAGTCCCCGGCCACGCAGAACGCCCGGCGCCTGGCGCGGAGAGCGGGGAGCCGGGGCCGCCGCAGACGGGATAGCGGGGAGAGTGGTGGAGGTTCGTCGCCGGCGGCCGGCCGCGCCGCGCCTGAGCAGCGCGGCGCAGGGGAGGGCGCGCGCCGGGTCCGCGCGGCAAGTTTTAAGCATGGGGGTGGTGGCCGCGCGACGGCATGCCGGTCGTCCAGGAGCCGGCTCCGCAGCCGCTCAGGGTCAGGTCAACCGCTCACCTGGGAGGGGGAGGGTGGCCGCCGGTGGCCAGCTCCGACCCCGGGAGCCGGGTCCGCGCCGGGCGAGGCGCCGCAACTCGTCGTGCGATGGCTCGTGCAAAGAGCTTTGACGCCGCCGTGAATGATGGCCGCATGAGAGACGCGAACTCCGTGTTGGTCGCCTTCCGCCTGGTGCTCGTGATCTTCTTCCTTCTCCTGTTCGTATTCGGCGTCCGTCTCGCCGTGTCGCAACGGTTCCCCGTTACCTGGGCTCGGCCCGCGCATCCGACGGAGAGCCAGCAATCCCGACAGGTCCGCGTTGGTGTCGGCGTCATGTTGGTTGCCGCGATTCTGCTGATCCTGGAAGGCACGTCGCTCATACCCATGCCCTTCCTGATCTCGGGCATCTTGTCGGCGGTAGCAATGCTGGTTGCCGTAGCTGCGCTGGCTTGGTCCGTCGCCTCGCGGGAGTAACCCAGCAACTAGCCGCGCATGGTGATGTGCCAGGGGGCGGGCCGGCGGCAGGCGGGATGGCGATAGCGCGTCGTTTGTGGGCTACCCGCCCAGATCATCGACGGCTGATCATTCCTTGGGGACGAAGAACCGGCGCCGGTATCCTCTGGCCGTGCAGGGAGAGTTTCGCCTTCGGCAGGTGCTTGGCCGGATTGGGCATGCGGCGGATGTGGCTGTCGCGGTCGAGCCAGCAGACCGTGACGAGGTGGATGTCTCCCCGGATGCCTTTGCCTGGTTGTGGGATGTCTATGGGTCGCGAGCTGTGATCGATCGGCCGATCAATGATCGATTGGTGGCTGAGGCGGTTGAGGGCGTGCGGTATGCGCTCGCCCGCTTGGGGCGACCCGGCGGCTACAAGGTGACGGTGACGAAGATTGTGGATATGCCGGCGGACACGGCTGACGGTGACGTGAAGATCGCGGCTGCCCATGCGGTGTGCCTCGCATTGGGTATGAGGCTCGAACCACCGCCGCGTATTACGACGGACGGCGTGGTCTTTCCCGCATAGCTCGGCCCCTGCAGGGGGTGCCCGATGCCGTGTCGTAGGCCGGGTGACTAACCGAGTGACGATCGGGACGGACGCCAGCGGACGAGCAGGGACGTTGATGGACCGTTCTACCAGGCCAACACCCATGGAACGGCAGGTCAGCGCCCTGTGTTGGTTGCCTGGGAATCAAGCAGTCGGGCGCCGGCCTTCACCCTCACACGTAGTCACGCCAGAGGGGCACAGTCACCCGGGGCTCTCGGAACTCCTGATCGATGTAGTGGGCGAGGTCGTGGCCATACACGATGGTGTCGGTCAGCCGGTGGATGGACAGCACGGGATGTCCGAAGGAGCCGCGGCCGGCCGGCAGGTAGCGGTGGGCGTACACGGGAACCATCTGGGGAACGTCGGCGAGAAGGCGCTTCGCCTTGGCAATGCGCCGGACGAGGTCGTGAGGGCGATTGCCCCACCCGGGTGGCCACTCGCCCTGCTCGATGTCGTCGAGCGCGGTTGTGAGCGGCCAGTCAACCTGCTCTTGCAGGATGGTGGAGTCGAGTTGGCGCCAGTTCGGCCAGCCCCAACTTGCCTTGTCGGGGTGGTCATCGTGGCCAGGTGTCCAGACTGGCAGCCCGGCCGCGAGGAAGGCGCGGTGGTCGTCGGCGAACTCGAAGCCGAACCGTCGATTGAGGCTGACGAACTCGGCGTCGGTGAGCCCTGGCTGGATGTCCACCAGGTCCAGTTGCGCTAACCGCCGAGCGGCCTCGATACCCAATGCGACACCGGCACCATTCGTCACCGGAGAAGCGTAGCGACCTGGCCGCCATACGCGCGTGCAGGTAACGGGAGGCGCGGGGGCAGCAGAGAGGCAGCGAACGAGACGGCAACCGATAACACCGGACGTGGCTAGACCCCGAACAACACGCATGGACTGAGGTTTCCTGGCAGCAGTCGACAGCCGTCGGTGCTCTCCAGCCGCGTTCACACCGAAGGTCGCAGCGCGTTCACGTAACGGATCGCGACGGCAGCCACCACGAGCTGCCCGAGGAGCTCGATCATCGCGTAGACGATCCAGCCGATGAACACGACCGGCAGGGCCGCGACGGCGGCGATCAGCACCGTGGTGAGCACGCGGAACGCGAGTCCGATTCCGAGCGCTCGACCCACCGCCGCCGACAACGCCAACAGCAGCACTGTGGGCACCAGGGAGAGGAAGACCTCCAACCCGAGGGCGAGGAACGTCCCCCCGGGTTGGGTGGAGCTGAGGTACGCCTCCGGCCCAAGGATGATCAGCATTAGACCGAACTTGACCGGCACGAGCAGCGCGGCCACCAGACAGGTGCGCCCGAGCCACCAGCCGGCACCGCGCCGTTGGGCCTCGGTCACCTCAGTACCTCAGACCTGAGGCGGCGCGCGGACCGCCGAGAACATCGATCACTGCGGCGGTAGCCGAGAAGTAGTCGCAAAGCAGGTCCACGGCGCGAATCATGCCAGCAGCCCGAAGCACGTGGCATCCTCTGCCGTGCCCGTTACGTGCCCGCTGAAGGAGTCACCAGGGGGGCAATAAGGGCGCGGGCGTGGCTGAAGGGAGTCCGACAACGGTCACCCGGCCTGTTCGTGCAGTGGGCGCTGCGGTACTGACGCCCTGGGAACTGAACGGCACGAGCCGGATGAGTCGAGAGGTTCACGTCCGGATCTGTGGGGGGCGGCCGGTGCGACTCCGGCCGCCTACCCGGCAACTGCGCTTCGGAGTACGGGTTGTCATTCGATACCCAGGGTCGGGAGTAGGAGCGGGTGACATCGAGGTCTTCGAGCAGGTCAGCCATCGATTTCGACGTCATCGACGTACCGCGGTCGGCGTGCACGACGTGCGGGACGCCATGGACACCGAACACCTCGCGCATCATCGCCTCGGCGAGGGGGCCGGACTCGCGGGCGTGCACACGGGCACCGACGATGTACCGGGAGTAGATGTCGATCATCACGTAGGCGTCGTGGTAGACGCCCTTTGCGGGTCCGGCCAGCTTCGTTATGTCCCAGGTGTAAACCTGCCGCGGCGCGTCAGCGACCAACTCGGGACGCCGGCGGGCCGGGTGCCGGGCCAGCCGGCGACGCTCGCGAACCTGCGCGTGTTCGCGAAGAACCCGATACATGGTGGCGATCGAACCGACGTACACGCCCTGTTCCAGCAGCGCCGCGTAGGTCTGGGCCGGGGCCGCGTCGACGAACTCCGGACTGTTCAACAGCCGCAGAACCTGCTCGCGTTCGGCCGGGGTGAGCGCGTTCGCCGGCGCTCGCCGCACCGGCGCCGCCAGTGTTGGCCGCCGCCGGTCGCGTTTGGCGCTGGACCGGGCGATCCCGGTCAGCCGCTTCGCGTCCCGCGTCGTGATCCTCGCGCTGGTCAGCGCATGATAGGCGGCCATCAGCGCCTGCCGAGCCCGAACACGTCCGGACTGTCCGGCTCGCTCCTGGAGATGTCCTCCAAGAGCTCACGCGCTTTTCCTGTCGTCGACGCCGTCTCGGTCCGCGCCAGCTTCGCCTGCGCCAACTCCAGCTCACGGCGCAACCGGGCGATATCGGCCTGCTCCGCCGGTGACGAGGTGCTCCAGGTGGTAGTGGTTCCACCAGCTTGTGCGGTGTGTGCGGGTGACGCCGTTGGTGCGGGTCAGGAGGAGGTGGTCGCCGTCCTGGATCAGGGCCGCGTCCTCGTTGCGACCGGCCAGCACCCTGGCTACCGCCGCCACCATGTTGGGGATTCCCTTGTCGACCAGGTCGTCGGCGCGCATGGAGAAGGTGATGTTGACGTACGTCTCGGGTTCCCATTCCCAGCGGGAGTCGCCATCTGTCTCGGCCTCGTAGTGGCCGTGCGTGCCGGAGCGGACGGCGATGGCGTAGCCGCGTTGGTCGTACAGGCGGGCCGTGAACAGACGCTGGTTCGACATCGGCTGCGGCTTTTCGCGGGGGTCCGCGGCGGTCAGGGCGGCGATCTCGTCGACGGGAAGATCACCGGCCAGGATCAGACGGAACTCGACGGCCATCTCTGCCCCTTGTCACTGTCGCCGGATGATCTGTCGGAACGTACCGTCGGGTTTCACCACGACCAGTTCCTTGAGCCCGTCGATGGGCCAGTCGTCGAACTGGCGCCGCAGAGCCGTCAGGTCACCATTCCAGTTATGCAGGTTCACCACCACGCGTTGGGTCTGATCGTCATCGACCTTCTCCCGGACTTGGCTCCAGACGTTGCGCACCGACGCGCGCGCCGCCGGCGAGTAGCAGTCGAACACGTGACCTTCGACGAGGTAGTCCAGGGCATTGTCCGGGTTACTGCTGTCGCCGGCGCGGACGTGGGCGTCACTGGCTTCCCGCGTAGCCGCCAGCATGACGATTACTGATGGAACCCTTGGGGCTTCGCGCGCGTCGGTGATCGCATGAAGCTGCGCGCCGCGATTCTGGTTGCCCTGACCACTCTCAGCCTCGGCCTCGTCGTGCTCGTCTCACCGGTGCAGCCCGCTTGGGCCTGCTCTTGCGCCTTGCGGCCCGACCAGGAGGACGAGCGGGCGGACCTCATCGTCGTCGGCACTGTCACTGGCGTGACGGACAGGGCCGTCCAACTCGCGGTCGAGTCGGTCGAGAAGGGCCGTCCCGGGTCAGATGCCACGCTCAGGCTGGCCGTGAGCCGCGGCGAGGCCAGCTGCGGCTACGACTTTCGCGCTGGCACCCGGTACCGGGTGAATTCGGTCGACGGCGCCACTGGGCTGTGTTTCGGGATCCGCCAGTTGCCGGGCGCACCGTCCGCGCCCGCAGCGGCCCCAACGCCTGTCGTGGCAGTACCTGCGCCTGTGCAGTGGCCCGGCCGTTGGTGGTTTGCGACCGGTGCGATGCTGACTCTCCTCGCCGCCGGATTGGTCGCCGTGGCCCTATGGCGGCATCGGACCAGAGCGGGCAGCCACCGAACGCGTAGGCCAGCCACGGGCCAATAACTGGTTCGTCGAACGGTCACAAAGCGGCATTAGCGGTCACCAATGCCAACCGGCTGAACAGGCGATTCGGACATCGTGGGGCAACCAGCCACCGACTTCCAAACTGGTGCCCCACCCGTCAGGCGAGCGGTCCGCAGCTAACTTGACCTTTAACCCCTGCGGGGTCCATTGGGGACCCTGGTTGACCACGGAAACAATCCTTGGTTGATGATCCTCTTGTCTAGTTTAGGCCGCCATGGTGACTTCGCGGCGGCTGGACGAGTGGATCGGGCCGGACAGGTCGCCTCGCGTGACGGCGGCGGCCACGACGCGCTCGGCACGGCGTCGCCGCATCCGCAGGGCCGACGCGGTCACGCCCTGCTCAGCGGCCAGGTGCTCGATCAGTGCGTCGCCGAATCGGGTCGCGCTGATCAGCTCGGCGGCTTCGGCGGTGATCAGGCCAGCGGCGGCGGCCCGACCGAGCAGCAGGTCCGGGTGCCCGTAAGGCATCCGCGGTGAACGCGACCCGCTCGACAGGTCAAACGGCAGTTCCTCGCCGTCGTCGGCCTTGACGACCGTGGCGCCGGCGCGCCAGGCCGCCCAGCACAGCCGCAGCCACAGTCGGGGTGGGGCGAGGTCCGCCGTGCGCAGTGCGTGGAGGAACCCGGCCAGGACTTCGGAGTCCACGTCGTCGGCGTGCCGGACGTAGCCGCGGCTGATCTTCGCCGCGAGGTGCGTCAGCGCGGGTAACGCCACACCGATCGCCCCGACCACCCAGGCCGGCCCCCGTTCGCGGGCGTGGTGGGCGAGCTGCCGCCACAGCTCGTCGGTGGTGTCGCTGTCGTAGGCCTCGTACATCAGCAGCTTGCGCAGCTCGTTCAGCGGCATTGTCGTGTCCGGCAGGCCCGGAACCGGGCGCGCGTCGAACACCAGCGGTGCGGGTTCGCAGGTCAGCAGCTCGAATGCCTTCTCGGCGGTGGTCAGCGCCGTGTCGGCCATCCTTGTGCGGGTGGTCGTTGCCATGGTGATGTCCCTTCGGAAGGGAGCGCTCCGAGGTGTCCGGAGGCCCGTGATCTCGATTGGGACAGCCCGACCTGACACCAGAGGCCGTTGCCGGACTGAGACAGGTCGTGCCCGGTTCTGTCAGGTTCGCCGCCGTCAGGACCGCCCGGTCGGGCTGTCAGACGGCCAGGGAATGACGGGTTCTGTCAGGTCGGGGCGGGTTCGATCGGCCTGTCAGCGGCGCACTAGGGATCGTCAGTACGCCCTGCCGGTCCGGGGGCCACCGTGCCCATGACTGATAAAAACCCGCGCCGCGCGCCGACCCCTGTGGGGGACGTGGTGCCCGGCGACCCGCCCGTGCCGATCACCGTCTGGCCGGTCCCCGCCCCGCAGGAGGGCGAGACCCTGTCCAACGCGATGGGCGTGCGGCTGGTCCACAACCTCACCCACCCGTCCGATCTGATCATCGACCTGGCCGTGGGGCCGCAGCTGGCCCGTGCGGTCATCGCCGCGCATCGCCGCAGTCACCTGCACGCGCCTCGGCAGGTCGGCTGGGGCCGGGAGGCGGCGACGCTGATCGTCACCGGCTGGCCGCTCGACGACGCCTCACCGGTCGAGTTCTTCATCCGTTGCCGCGCCAGCCTCGTGCCCGGCGGCTGCGTGGCGGTGCTGCTGCCGCACGACGACGTCACCCTGCCGGTCGACGTCATCATCGCCGCCAAGCGGGCCGGGCTGGCGTACCTGCAGCACATCGTGGCGGTCGACCGACCGCCTCGGCGTGGCCAGCGGGCGCAGCTGGACATCCACACCGACGTGCTGATCCTGACCCGCAGCGCGTCGGAGACCGGGGGCACCGATGGTTGAGTCCCTGCCGGTCACCTCGGTGTGGCTGACCTGCCAGCAGCCCGCCCGGGACCAACGCCGAGGCCGCTACGTCGCGAAAACCTCCAGCCACCCTGGGAAGATGCTGCCCCACCTGGCCGCGCACGCGATCAGCTCCTACACCGCGCCCGACGATCTGGTGTTCGACCCGATGTGCGGATCCGGCACCACCCTGGTGGAGGCCATGCATCTTGGCCGGCAGGGGATCGGGATCGACATCGAGCCCCGGTTCACCGAGCTTGCTGCCGCCAACGTCGCTCTCGCAGCGTCGCAGGGCGCCGCCGGCGTGGCGCAGGTGCTCACCGGCGATGCCAAAGGTCTGCTCGATCTGGTGCCCGCGTCCGCAGTCGGTCGAGTGAGCCTCGTGCTCACCTCACCGCCGTACGGGCGCGGGACCCACGGCCTCGTGCGCACGACGACTACCGGGGTACGCAAACGGGACCACCACTACGGCAACCGGAAAAGCGGCAACCTCGCCTACACGGGATGGTCCCGCTTACTCGACGGGTTCGCCGCGATCCTGGCCGCCAGCTACCAACTGCTGCAGCCCGGCGGGACCGTGGTGATCACCTGCCGACCAGTACGCCGCCAGCGCGACGACCTGATCGACCTGCCCGGCGAGCTCCTCGCCGTCGCGCAGTCGATCGGACTGGTCCCGGTGCAGCGGTGCGCGGCGATGCTCGCCGCCGTCCGTGACGGGCAGATCGTGCACCGGGCCAACATGTTCGGGCTCCTAGCGGTCCGCCGCGCCAGGGACCAAGGCATCCCCGTGCACCTGGTGGCACACGAGGACGTGCTGGTCCTGCGGCGCTGCTGAACAACGCCCGCGATGCCCAGGAAATCCTGAACGTCGCGGGCAGGTCCGAAGCCGGGCGGCCGCAGCCGAGCGACGTAGCGGCCCTATGGCCGCCCGGCCCGGAGGCAGGAGGCGGCGGCTCACAGCCACCTTCCGCTCTGGGCTGCCTCGGCGACGGCCAGACTGCAGGCGGGTTCCGCTGACGGATCCGCCGACCGGTCACCAGCTGCCCGCATGGTGACCGGCGTGCGGGTCCGATCCAGAGCACAGGGGATCGGTCGCGTTGCTCGGTGGCGATGACTCCCCGCACCCGGTAGCCCGTCACCGGCTAGGCAGAGCGGGTACCGGCGGCTGCCGCTATCAGCAAGGGGCACTGCAGTCCCGCCGTGAACCGCTGCGATGAGCAGACCTGACAGGGAGCGCGGGCATCGCCCGGCTGTCAGGTTCTGCCAGGAGGCCGAACCTGACAGCCCGGCCGTCGGGACTCCCGGCACGGCTAGCCTGAACGCTCTCCTTTCGTTCCATGTGCCTCTGATCTGACGCCTCGCGCGACGGCATCGCGCCCACCATTTCCGGTCGGCCGCCGCCGCCAGCCTCGGATCTGGCACCACGCACGCCCCTCGCCCACACGGACAGGGCGCGCCATCCCCATCCCTTCAGGCGGCCACCACCCGGTGGCCGCCTTCAACGTGTCCCAAGGAGGACAGATGCTTCACCTGACACACGGCCTCCGCGCCAACCACCACAACGCCGCCCAGCCCGACCTCCTCGACGGTGTCGCCGCCCTCGTCGGTGAGAACAGCGGATCCCGCCTGGCCCACAGCAGCGCGTCGGCTTCACACGCCGAGTTGCTCACGGACACCCACCTGGCCACCGCCGGCACTCGGGCGGCGCAGCGATGACCGACGAGAGCCTCGCGGACCAGCTCCGCACCCTGCACACCGAAACGATCGCCGCTATCGAGCAGCGGCAGACCTTGGCCGACGAGGCCCGATCCGCTCTCATCGACGCGCTGCGGAGCAGGCTGATCTGCCGGCCCGGCTGCGAAGACGCCCTCGCCACCTGGGGTTTGGAACCCCTGCCGCAACGATGGACCACCACCGCCGAAGCGCAGCTGTCGCACACGCGGTCGCACACCGACCACAACGAAGCCCGCGAGCAAGCCCGCTTCGGCGTACCGGACGAACTGCGACAGCTGCAGCCGGCGATCGCGGTCTACCCGCGACACGTCCTCGACGTGACACCCGTGCCGAACGGAAACGACCAGCCTGGGCCCCAGCGATACCGCATCACCGTGCAGGTCACGCTCCAGACCTGGGTCACAGCGACCCGGGAAGCCGACGCGTACGAAGCCGCACGCGCAATCGTCGAGGGTCACCTGCCTGCGCTGGCTGACGCCGGCATCAGTTTGACCGGGCTGACGTGGCAAGCCGCCGACGGCCCCGACGACATCCCGCAGGACGACATCGACGCCGATACGCGAACCGTGAACCGGGCGGCGCAGCTGACCGAACTCGCCGACGACATCACCGCCGCGACGGACGCACGTGACGCCGCGGTGCAGACCCTCGCCGACCTGCGGCGCAGCATCCGCGCCCGCGCGATCCGCGCCCTGATCGACGACGAGTTTGGTGGCATCTACCAGCACACTGCCGAGCGGGTCGACCGGTTCCTGGCCGATCTCGGGCTCGACCGGCTGCCCCGAGCACACCACGTCACGGTGGTCGCCGACCTGACGCTGCCAGTCAGCGTCGGCACAGCCCGAGAAGCCTGCGACGCGGCACGAGACGTGATGCGGGCCGCCACCACCAGCGGCAGCCCGGACGAGACGCGGCCGTGGACCGCGTACGGCTGGACCACCCCCGAGTACGCCACCGGCGACCAGGACGGCTGGCGAATTCCGTGGCGGCACGAGTACGAGATGCGGCTCCGCGGCCACACCACCTCCGACGACGCGACGGCGGCGGCCGAAGCCCTCGCCCGCGCGGACCTGACCCGGGCGCTGCCCGGCATCGACCACACCCTGATCACGGTGACCGCCAGCGTCGAGAGCGTCGGCATCGACCTCTACCTGAACCCCGACCGCGACTGAGCCCTCCGCCATCTACCGACCCGAAATCCGCATTGGAGATCATCATGTCGTTTCCAGACAACAAGCTGACCGTGCGATCCCCGGCCGACCTGGTGGCCGCGGTGCCGTACCTCCTCGGCTTCCGCCCCAGCGACGGCAGCGTCGCCGTGATCGCGAGCAGGGACCGCCGGATCGTTTTCGCCGCCCGCAGCGACCTGCCTGCCCTCGGCGCCCCCGCAAGTCACCTTCTCGACCTTGTCGCCAACCTGGTCCCGGTCGTGCGGCGGCAGCAGCCGATCACCGATCTCATGATCGTCGGATACGGAGACGCCGACCGCCTTGACCCGGCAATACGCACCATCGGCGAGGCGTTCACCGCCAGCGGCATGACCGTCCGGGAGTTGCTGCGGGTCACCGGTACACGGATCTTTAACCTCACCTGCGAAAACCCGGCCTGCTGCCCACCGCAGGGAACCCCGTTCGACCCCACCGCCTCACTCGTCGCCGTGCAGGCAACCGCCGCCGGGCTGGTCGCGCTACCGGACCGGGCAGCCGTGGCCGCCCGGTTCACGCCTGTCGACGGTGCCGCCCGTGACGGTATGCGCGACGCCACCCGGGCGGCGACCAACCGCCTGAAGACACTGAACGCCGCCGGCGGCACGGGCATGGACGAGGCCGGCGCGCAAGCGGTCCGCGACGCGCTACGACAGCACGACGCCGGCAAGCGCCTCACCGACGACGAGGTGGCCTGGCTCACCCTGCTCCTGAAGCGGCCTTCGGTGCGGGACCTAGCCATAGACCTCACCCGACCGCACGACGGGCACGTCACGTTCTGGGCCGACGTCACCCGCCGCGCCGAGGAGCCGCTCGTGCCGGCACCGGCCACCCTGCTCGCCGTCGCCGCGTGGCGGTGCGGTGACGGCGCCCTGGCCGCCATGGCAGCAGACCGTGCCCTGCAGGTCGACTCCACATACCAACTCGCCGACCTGCTGCGGCAGGCGTTGCACGGCGGACTCCCGCCATCGGTGTTCGAGCAGGCAATCGCCACCGGCCGGACCGACCCCTCAACCGAGTAACAGGAGGAACACGATGGATTCCACTCGCAGCATGCTGCTCGCCCTCGCGAGGCAGGCGGAAGAAGCGCGGCTGCGCTGGAACGCCGAACGCGCCGCCGTGCGGGCTCGCGGGGAAACGCCGGCCCGCACCGAGGCGTACGCCTACCACGTCCAGGCCAACCTGTGCCTGATCACCGCGATCGGCGCAGCGGACCTTCCAGCGAACTTCCGCATCTACGACATCACGCTGTCCCGCGACCCTCTCGCTGCGGCCGAGCAACTGCGTCAGGTCGCTGTCGCCTACGACCACAGCGGCGCGATCGAGGCCGCACACGAAGCAGCGCGCCTGGCGTACAAGGCGGCGTTCGCCGAACCCGTCACCGCACAGGAACAGCAGTACATCGAGCTGCTCGCCGGCCTTGCCGCCGCGCGCCGCGACAAGATCGTCGAACTGGCCGAGGAACTCGCCTGCCACCCCAGGGCGTGAGGCCCGGTCGACCGGCGACACACCGGCCCTCATCGGCCGCCCGCTGAGCCCTGCCGATGGTGCCTCTCAAGGAGGCAGCCACGGCCGTGCCGCAAAACCGGGGCGGCACACACAGGAAAGAACGGCCCGCCACATGGCGGGCCGTCGTCGTATCAGGACCCGGGACGCCTCGCCTCGACAACGTACGCGTCCCGGGTCCTCCAACCAATTGGAGGACCCCAGTGTCCCTACCGCTGATCATGATCGCCACCGCCTTGGTGGCATTCACCCTCGGCGGCCTCACCATGTGGCCATTCATCCGCCGCCTCGACAACCGACTCACCGACGCTCTCTGGCAGCTGGAACACGACCCGGTCACCGGCCTGCTCAACCGCGCCGGCCTGCTCGCCGCACACGCTACCCTCGCCGAGGCCGACAGCGCCGGGCCCGTCATCGTCGTCCTGATCGACCTCGACGACTTCAAACCAGTCAACGACACCCACGGCCACGACCGAGGGGACGAGGTCCTGGTCGAGATCGGCAACCGCATCCACGGCATCGCCACACTCCACGGCGGCACCGCCGCACGGCTCTCCGGCGACGAGTACGCGGCACTGCTGCCCGTCCGCACCGACGACCTGGCTCGCATCGCCGATACCTTCGTGGCCCTGATCTCCGAGCCCGTCGAACTCACTGCGGACGGCGAACCCGTCACGGTCACCGTCACCGCCAGCGTCGGCCTGGCGCTCGCCGAAGCCACCGACCCGATCGAGGAGGTGGCCCTACGCCGCGCCGACATGGCGATGTACCACGCCAAACAGCACGGCCGGAACCGCCACGTGGTGTACGAGCCGGGTATGGCGATGCCCGCCGCCGGGCGCCGTCGAGGACCTCGTCTCCGCGACCGCGGGCAGCTGAACCGGGAGGCGACGGCATGACGGCCGCCGCCCGCGAGGAGATGGCCTGCCGGATCTGCCTCTCCCCACTGAACACCCTTGGTACGCCGCCTACCTATGTGCACCCGATCCAACTCGCCACCGACGGACACGAGCCGATACCCGTCCCGGTCAGCCAGCTCGACACTGTGCGCCGCACCTGCGACTTCTGCGGGGACCTGTACCCGACGTGGACGCTCCTCGGCGGCGAAGTCTCCGCCGTCGCCATCGGCGCGACCGGGGGACTGGTGCAAAACTTCGGCGATGCATGGGCGGCGTGCGCGACCTGCCAGACCCACATCGATGCTGGCAGCAACGACAAGGTCGTCGACCGGGCAGTGCAGGCGCTCGGCCTCGGCGACAATCCGCAGGCACGAGAACGTATCGAACACCTGCACCTGGCGTTCCTGAACGCCCAGGTTCAGGGCCGCACGCTCATCACGACGACCGCTTGGCCCGCCACAACCATCACCGCCCGAGACCTACCGAAGGTGCGCGACCGGCTCGCCCGCTTCTACCGTGGCCCCGACGGCCTACCCGTCGCGCTCGCCAACACCGACGTACGCCAACAGGTCGCCGCGGGCCTGGACCGATCACGCCTGTTCTGGATCGACGCCGACTTCACCGACCTGGCCGAATACGCCGCGGAGAAACTTCCCGACGTCACCATCAGCCGCGACCTCATGCCCTCGACGGACGGACTGCTCGTATGGCCGCGACCAGTGACACATCGGCAGATCACCGCCGCATCCTGGACCGCCAACCGCGACGGCTGGAAGCTGGTCACCTACCGCACCATCGGCGGGGGACTGGACGGCAAACCCCTCCAGCGACTCCGCGAACACGTGGGCTGGCTCGCCCCGATGAGCACCCTCCAGGCTCACGAGCAGCACGTGCTGCCCGGCGACCATCCAGCGGCAGCGCTGATCGCGACATGGCTGCTGATCGCACAGCAGGCCGCTGAAGTCACGACAGCAGACGTCGACAAAGCCGTTCGCAAGACCTACGCCCGCACCAACCGACCCGCACCCGAGGTACGGATCGTCCGCATCCGTGCCAACAGCAGCATCACATCGACCAGCACCGGATCGGCTCCAGGCGACTCAGGGCGCCCTCAAACCAACCGGTTCTGGGTGTCCGGCCACTGGCGCAACCAGCCGCACGGGCCAGGTAGAGCGCTGCGCCGCCCCGTCTACATCAACCCGTTTCTCAGAGGCCCCGACGACGCGCCGATCAAGCTCAGCACAACCGTGCGCATGCTCAGCAGTCGCAAACCGACGCCAGAAGGTCAGGAATAGATGCCGTTGACCAGGTGGGGCAGGGACAGAAGTCCCTGCCCCACCTGGTCAACGAGAGTTGCTGGAGTCACGGTCCGATCCGACGCTCATGCACGGGAGGTTGTTTCCGGGCCCTTTGTAGTCATGGATAACCGACACTCATCGCTCTAGGGCCTCGTCAGGAGCGTTGACAAAGCCCAAGGCGATCCACGCCTTGGGCGCGGTGTGATGTTGTCTATGTCTGGGAGGTCAAGCCAGCCAACCCCGACGGTAGGAGGCTGGGGCGGGAGCAACTCGACAGGTACATCAACGAGCTCCAGGCCGAGCTGAAGGCGGCGGGTGACCCTCGTAGAGTGATGGCGGGTCCAGCCCTGCCTCCGGTGCGCGGTATTCCGATCGGCAACGGCAAGGTCGTCAACATCTGGATGGAGCCGCGCAACCGAAGCAGCGCAGGTCTCATCCTGTACGGAACATCCGGCCAACCCAAGACCAAAGATCGGCCGAAGCCGCATCCCACGACGTTGCCCTTGCCGCGCCCAGTCACTGCGCCAGAGCCGGTTGAGGCACCGACGACCAAACCCGTGCCACCCGGCACTGGTGTCGTTCCTCACCCACACCCAGCCGGCCCATACGGCTTGCCCCGGTCCGGGTTGTATCCCGAAGGGAACTACGAGCTCGGGCGGAGGAGTGCACTGGGACCCCGACGTCGAGACGGTCGGCAGCGCGGTGGTGGCCGGTGTGGCGATCGTCGGATGCATCATCCTCTGCATTCAACCCGGCACTGGCCTAGCTGTCAGGCTGAGGTAGTGCTAGGGCAGCCCGACAGCGACAGCCGAAAGGATGGGCCGGGGATCCTCCCCGGCCCATCCCCGTTTCTCGGAGAGCAACCATGTACGACGACACGGACGAAACGCCCCCCGAATGGCATGGCGATGGGACAATCCAGGACAACGGCGTGATCCGCCTCTATCTCGACTTTGGCGGCGATTTCGAGTCTGTCCTACCAGTGCTCGAGCGCTGGTACGACGAAACGACCGACCTGCTCCTGCCCACGTTGGGCGATGGGGTGCGGCCACCGAAGTACGGCAGAGCGGTGGACGAGGGCAGCGCCGGGCGGCGGATCAGCACATGGAGGGACGCCCTAACACCCGACGTCTGCCAGATCTCCTGGAACTGGTCCAACCGCCGACGGCGTTCATCACTGGATCTGTACGTGTTCCGATTCGCCGCTCCGGACCACCTCATGCTCGAGGCCTCGGTGTCCTTCGACGGCCAGCCGGGCCGCCTGGCCGAGATCGCCCCCCGGCTGCAGGAGGTGTTGCGCAGGGTCGCCAACTCGACCGATCCCGCGTACGGCGAGGTGGCCTTGGACGGCGGGGCAACTACCGGAGACACGCTCCTGGACATGGGCTTGTACCGCATCAACTCGGACTCTGCTGCCGAGAGCAGGCGTTTCCTGCGGGGCTACGACTGGGTAACGGTCGTGCCTCGGGAACTGGCCGAACGCCTCGGCGGCGTCGATTCGCTCGTAGCCAGTGGGGCGTTCGCGGAGGTTGTCCCGCTGCCCGGGGGAGGTGTGCTGCTCAGGGCCGGTGACGCAATGGATCCTTACCGGCCGGAATCCGTGCAAGCGGCATTCCGGGCGTTGGCGCCGGTGTTGCCTCCTGGGCGGCCGCGCCGTCTGCCGGGTTACGACCTCAGTAGGCTCGTCTTCGCCGACCCCGCACAACTGGGACCGGCGGATCTCGCTCCGGCGCCAGTGGAGCCCTCAATTGATGGTGCTCAGGCTCGGATGATCAGCGCCTTCGCCGCCGAGGCGGTTAGGAGTGGATGGCTGACTAGCGAGCCGCTGCCGCCGGATCACCCGGGCGCGGCTGCGGGACTACTCGAGGGGCATGCCCGGGTCGGGCTGACCGAAGAGGGGCGGCAGCGGGCGGAGGAGCTGGCGTCGCGTCTCGCGCGAGATGCCGACCCGGAGCACTGAGAGGGGCGAGAGGCGAGCCTGGACGGGGGGAAGGGGTGTAACCGACAGCCGGGGACAACCGTTTCCGGCTGGTAAGAGGCCACGCAACTAGGTCAGTGGGCGCGGGGCGGGTACGAGGCAGGCACAGGCATCGGTGATCATGAAGATTCCTGCACCCAGTGACCATCGGAACGCCTGTGCCCGCTGTCCCATCATGGCTGAGCGATCCCCTGTGGGACCAGTTCGCCGCGCTGTTGCCCGTACGACCCCTCGTCGATCTGGCCCACCCGCTGGGCTGTCACCGGCCGCGCATCGCTCACCGGATCGTGTTCGACAAGCTCCTTCAAGTCCTGCGTTCGGCTGCTCTTACGAAGGCATCGCCGACACCACCTGCTCGGCCACCACGATCCGCAACCGCCGCGACGAGTGGATCCGCCTCGGCGTGCTCGCCCAGCTCAAGAAGGTCGTCCTGGACGCCTACGACCGCATCGTCGGGCTGCTGCTCGACGACCTTGCCGTTGACGGCTGCATCACCAAAGCACCCGGCGGTGGCGACGTCGCCGGACGCTCCCCAGTCGACCGCGGCAAACAGGGCATGAAACGCTCCCTGCTGGTCGAAGCCCGCAGCATCCCCTCGGACGCGTCCTGGCCGGTGCCAACCGCCACGACTCCCCACTGCTGGAACCCACCCTCGACCGACTCGACGACCTCGGCCCGTTGCCCGACGACATCACCGTGCACCTGGACGCCGGCTACGACTCAGCCGCCACCCGCGCCCTCCTGCACACCCGCGAACTGACCGGCGGCATCGCCCGTAAAGGCGTCAAAAGCCCCCGTGCAGGCCACCCAGCGCTGGCACATCGAGCGCACCAATGCCTGGCACAACGCCTTCAACCGGCTCCAACGCTGCTACGAACGCAAGACAGACGTGATCAACACCTGCGCGGCCTCTAGGTGACGATTACCGGTGGTGGCAAGGGCTTCCCCCTGCCGCCACCGGTTTCGCAGTCCGCTCGGGCCGCTGTACTGGTCTATGAAGGTCAAGAGCTGTCTGACCGCGTATGGCGTAGCGGACGACACCGCTGCGCCCGGTCTACGGACCAGGCGAGGATCGCACGCGGCCAGGCTGGGGCCGATGCTCGGTGGTCTCGGCAGGGCCGGCCTGTGTCTGGTCTGCGGGTAGGTCCGGGATTTACTCATGACGATTCCGCAGCAAATCCGCCAGCGGTGGCTGCCCGGCGCCACGCAGGGAGCGTCGCTGGTCAGCGTCAACGAGGTCACTCACGGCTACGAGCTGACGAAGTACCTGGGCCACACCCCGATCTGTATTACCTGACCCGCCCACCCCGACGATCACGGCGGACACCACTGGCCGCTGATCCCCCGCAACCGGCGCACCCACGACCAGTGCTGGTCACCCACAACGGTCGCGCTCAACGTTCTCGTGTCGGTGGCCGGACGCCGCTGGAAGATCCGCGCGGGCTCGCCGCGCCGGCCACAAGCGCCTCCACCCAGCCGACGTGCCGTCGCCAGCCGCGCCAGTGCTCGCCGGCACGCGCGCGACTTGCTCGGGGATCGCACCGTCCTTGATCCGCTGGGCGGCTCCGGCTGGAGCGTGCCGCCGGCGCCCGCGCGGGCAAGCAGGCCCGCGGCCTGCCGACCGGGCGCCCGGCGAAGCTCCCCGGGCGACGAGGTGTGAACGACGCGAAACCACGTTGCACGCTTACGACGTCGCCACCTTGGGCTCACGGGGGCGCCAACCCGACCCGATTCAGTGCACACCATGATCCGAACTCTCCGCACCCTGGGCCACCTCACCGCGGCCCTCGCCCTCCCTCTGCTCACCTCGCTGCCGGCGTACGCCGCCGTGCCGGACTCCCTACCGGCGCAGGCGGCGCCGGCGGCCGACCACGTGATCCTCATCGGCCTCGACGGCTTCGACTACGACTACCTGGGCGAGGTGTCGACGCCCAACATCGACCAGCTCGTCAAGCGTGGCAGCGTCACCGAGTCGAACGGCGTCATGCAGTCGATCACCAACCCGTCCTGGTCCTCGATCGCGACCGGCGCCTGGCCGGAGCGGCACCTCAACACCGCCTACGTCTACGACCCGGTGTCGCACACCGCCCGCGGCCAGGAGCGCGATCTCGCGGTGCCCACCATCGCGGAGGCGGTCCGCGCCCAGGGCGGGACTGTGATGTCGTCGCAGTGGTTCATCGTGCAGAACCACGGGACGGCGTACGGCGACCCGGAGGGCATCTACACCCAGCCCGGCGGTGACTGCTCGCGTCGCGTCGACGACATCGTGAAGGTGATCAAGGGCGAGCCTGTCAAGAGCGGCGCCACCATGGTCACGGCCCCGAAGATCCCCGACCTCATGGCGGTCTACTGCGACGCGCTCGACGCGATCGGCCACGAGGGTGGCGACCACGACCCGCGGATCCCGGGCGCTCTGGCGGATATCGACGCCCAGATCGGCCGGATCGTGCAGGCCACCAAGGACGCCGACATCTTCGGTCGCACCACCTTCGTCATCACCGGCGACCACGGCATGACCACGTTCACCAAGGGCTTCGGCACGCAGATGATCGACGCGATCGCCAAGGCCGGCTACAAGGCCGAGCTCCTCGGGACCGGCAAGACGCCCAAGCCCGACACCGACGCCGTCATCGTCGTCGGCGGCATCGGCAGCCTGCACATGGTCGGCGCCGCGAAGAACGACCCGCAGGCGGTCGCGAAGATCAAGGCCGCGCTCGAGGCGACCCCGCACGTGAGGCAGGTGTTCGACAATGTCGCCCAGCAGGCGATGCACATGAGCCCCCGCTTCGGTGAGCTCGTCATCGAGCCGGAGCCCGGCTGGTCGATCGGCGGCGACCCGGCGGGCGGCGTCGCCGGCCGTCACGGCGCCACGACCGAGCTGCACATCCCGCTGGTGCTCTCCGGCGCCGGCGTCCTGCCCGGTGTGCGCCCCGTTGACCCGAACCACGTCGACATCGCCCCGACGATCGCCGCGCTGCTCGGCATCCAGCCGCCGTCGGGCGCGCAGGGTCGGGTGCTGAGCGAGTCGATCCGCGACTGACGCCGCAGCGTCGCCGTGGCGGTGGCCTCCACCGTCACGGCGACGCGTCGTCTCAGGACGTCCGCGCGGGCCCCAGCGCCTCTCGTGGCTGCCAGGAACCTGGGCGAGCGACGTAATGAACGACGAGGCCCACGTACGGCTCCGGACTCGGCGCCCGACGGTGGGTTGTCGAGCAAACGGTCGCCTTGCTGCACTGGTTCCGCCGCCTACGAATCCGCTGGGAGATCCGCGACGACATCCACGAAGCCTTCCTCACCCTCGCTTGCGCCATCATCTGCTGGCGCCGACTCCAACGCTCAAAGAGTTAGGAGTTGTAAGCCGGTCGAGCGGACGTACACCCGCGACTCCGACGGTGAGGTGGTCTTCACCGAGGCGGTGACCGAGAACGTCGCCGGCCAGTGGGTGGACCACGCCTACACCGGCGGCAGCAAGGAGTACGGCTACGACCGGGCAGGCCGGCTGGTCCGCACCCGCCACGACAGCCCCATCACCGGCGGCTGTGTGACCCGCGTCTACGACTACGACGGGCGCAGCAACCGCACCTCCCTGAGCCGGTACGCGCCCGACGCGGAGGGAGCCTGTCAGGAGACGACGGTCGAGGCGCAGAGCGGTCACAGTTACGACACCGCCGACCGGATGACGGACGCCGGGTACGAGTACGACGCGTTCGGCCGGACGGCCCGAATGCCCAGCGGCCTGACCAACACCTTCCACGTCAACGACCTGGTGCAGCGGCAGCAGTTCGGAGACGCGCGCTAGACGTGGATGCTGGACCCGGCGCAGCGTTTCCGCACCTTCACCACCGAGACGCTGATCGACGACACCTGGGGTGCCGCCACCACCAAGGTGAACCACTACGGCGACGACTCCGACGAGGTCCACTGGGTGGTGGAGGACGCCCAGGGCACCGTCACCCGGAACGTGTCCGGCCCGGACGGCGACCTGGCGGCGACCACCTCGGCCACCGGCGACGTACGGCTGCACCCGGTGGGGCTGCACGGCGACGTCAACGTCACCATCGACCCCGCCCTCACCGAACCCGAACTGCTGGACTACGAGGAGTTCGGCGTGCCGGTGGCGGGGCAGGCCGACCAGCGGTACGGCTGGCTGGGCGGCAAGCAACGCTCCGGTGACGCCCTCGACGACGTCATCCTGATGGGTGTCCGCCTGTACAACCCGCACACCGGCCGCTTCCTGTCCGTCGACCCGGTGCAGGGTGGTTCGGCGAACGACTACGACTACGCCAATCAGGACCCGGTCAACGTCACGGACCTGGATGGGCGTTGCCCGGTGTGTGTGCCCATCCTCGTCGGTATCGGCGGTCGGTTGGCAGCCCGATACGTGGCGAAACGGCTGGCGCAGCGCGCCGCGGCCAGGACGGCCGCCCGGAACAAGCGGATCAAGAAGATCGCGGGTCGGCCACCGGCCCGTTCCAAGGGCTCGTCGAGCAACCGCAACCGCAACAGCAACAGCAACAGCAACAGGTATCGGGGCCGCAGCTGGGGTTATCAGATTAACTACACCGATTCGCGGGGTCGCGAACGGGTCTACATGTACGGCATCACCAGTGCCTGGCCGCCCCTCGTTCGGGCCAGCGTTAGTCGGTACAAGTGCGTCAAGGCGGGTTACCGGAACTGCCGGATCCGGAAGATCAAGAGGTTTCCCACCCGCTACCACGCCCGGATATTGGGAGTACCGCAGCTGCCTGAGCTACGTGCGTCGCTACAACGTGCGCCCGCCGGGCATGGCCAGGTCCTGCCAGTAGGGTCAGCCTCCATGACCTTCTGGTTGTCCGTTCAGCCCCGCGACGCGCCACGCGATTTCGGCGTGGACGTCGCGGGGTACGACGCCCGGGTACACAACCTCGCCGCCTTCGCCGAGGCGGCGCTGCAACGGGTGGTCGACGGCGCGAAGTGGCTGCGGCGTTCCTTCCCGGCCCGCAGCTACCTTCGCCTCGACGTCACCGTGCACACCGAAGCGGAGCCGTCCGTCAAGCACGTGCGGACGCGCGGCCAGGGCGGCGCCAGGAAATCGGCTACCTGGTGCGGGTACCGGTGGCGTGGTTCGACGTGTCCGGTGACGGACTACTCGCGGTCCGGTTGTTCCGGGCGCTGCTGGGCGCGTTGGAGGCCGTCGGCGTGGAGCAGCGCCTCGGAGCGCCCCCGGTACGCGCCCCGCGTTCCGACCCGGGGCGGCCGGAACTGGTGGACCTCTTCGTGCCGCCCGCCGCCCGGCCCGCCGGTGCCACGGTGACCGCTGGCCGGGTCCGAGAGGCGATGGATCGGATGAAGCCGGACCAGTTGGTGCTCGCCGCGACCGTGCCGGCGACGTTCGCGGTACGGCGCGACCGGGAGGTCGTCGTCCGGGCGCTCGGCGAGGTGGTGCAGGAGTTCGAGGTGCGGGCGGGCGGAAAGGAAGGGGTACGGGTATGGGTGGTCAGGCAGGGCGGGTGAGCTGGCGGGTTGGGTCGGAGGGTCTGAACCGGACGGCGGCGGGGGACCTGCGGGAAGCAGTGGCGGCGGTCGAGCATTGGTTCACCGTGCTGGGCAGCATCGTCAGCGTGACGCTGTCGCGGGACCTCACCCTCGAGGTAGTGACGGGTGACGGCGATCGCGTGCTGACGGACGTCGCTGGCCCGGACACCACGCGGATCGTCCTGCCCCGTTCCCTGGTCGGCGCCGACGCCGAGCAGCTGCGGGTGTCGCTGCTCGACGGCGCGCTGGCGGCCGTGGCCGCCACAGCCGCCGGGACGGCTGGTGAGGCGCCCGAGATCTGGCGGCGGCCGGACGATCATCCGGATGACGGCGTGGACACCCTCGCCGAGGTGCTGGACACTCTCGATCCCGAAGACATCTTCGTCGCCGGCCGCCTCGATGGGACCGCGGCCGACGAACTGGCCCGGTTCCATCAGCTCGACGACTACGTCGTCGAGCGGGTCGACGGGTCCGGGGTGGCCGAGGTCACCGACGCCGAGGCCGGCTGTGCGAGCACCTCCTGGCAGGTCCGTCTCATTCACGACTGATCAGTCCAGGCGCCCGCGGGCGGCCCAGCAGCGCCAGGTGTAGCCAGCCTCGGTGGCGAACCGATCGGGCTGGGCGAGGTGAGGAGAGAGCGATGCGACGTCGGGATGTGTTGGGGGAGGCGGCGGTGGCGGGAGCCGGTGCGCTAGCGGCCTTCGCGGGGATGTCCGGGTCGGCGCCCCGGCCGCCGACCCGGACATCCCCCCGGAGCGCCCTCGCCATTCGGCGCGACGTTCCGGTCCAGCCCGCCACCGCGGCAGGCTGGCCATGTGAGGCTGCGCTTGCGGCGGCGGAAGCCGGTGCTATGTAGCCCGTCCTGGTCGATAGGAGGTGCGGTTGGCCTTCGGTCGTCTGGTGGCGGCGGGCTACACGAGCCGGCTCGTCTGAGTCGGGTTACCAGCGCTGGTGGCGCATTGCTTCAAGTCTGTGCTTCGTGGGCACGTCTGGCCGCTGTCTCGAATGCCGTCGCCCAGGGGAAGGCGCGCTGCCGGTCAGTTCCGCTGCCGGGTGGGTGTGGTTCCCATCCGTCTTCGGGACCGAGCAGGACGTGTACTCCCTCGTCGCGGAGGCTGGCCACAGCGCGGCGGAAGGGCAGCCGGGTGGCGAGGGCGGCATTGACGAACGGGACGACGACGGTCGACACCTGTCGTCCGATGAGCTCGGCGACTGAGGTCATTGCGTAGTTGTCGGCCAGGCCGAGGGCGATTTTGTTGATCGAATTATATGTCGCGGGTGCGATGACCAGAGCGTCGGCGGCGGGCAGCGAGCGGCGGGTGCCGGGGGATGCCCGATAGCTGGATCGCACGGGGGCACCGGTCAGCTCCTCGATGGCCGGCACGTCCATGAAGCTCGTCGCGTTGGGCGTGGCGGTGACCGCCGCAGTCCATGTATGCTCCTGCGCGGCGCTGACCAGCCTGGTTACGTCGGCGGCGGGGCCAGCGCCGCAGACCACGATCTGCAGGTGCCCCCCGGTCACAGTGGGATCCCGGCCGTCTGGGCGAAGTCGACGACGGCCGTGCGGACCGAGCCCCTGGCAAGGAGAGCGAGGGCGCCGGCGATGCGCTGGACCGCTGGACGGCAGCGAATCTCCTCGGGTGCTACCTCGTACGCCGTGCGCAGCGCGTTCAGGCCGTGCTCGTGGCGGCCCCACTGGGTGTAGGCACGGGCGACGTCGACGTACAGCGTGGCTCTGCGCTCGGCAAGCGCCACCTTGTTCAGGGGCACGGTGCGGGCGAGCGCGATGGCGGTTCCGGCGTCGCCGAGGGTCAGTGTGATGTTGACCTGGTGCAGCAGGATGTTGGTGGCGCCAAAGCCGGTCCACCGGTCGTTGCCGTCGTAGCCGAGTCGAGCTGCGGCGCGCATCGCCTCGTCGAGCATGGCGTGTGCGGTGTCCCGGTCGTCTCGACGGGCTGCAGCGACGGCACCCCGAAGGACGAGGGCGCCATACACCGCGATCGCGTCGGTCGACGCGAGGCGGGTGTCCCGGTCGAGTACGCCGGCCGCGTTCCCCGCGAGGGTCACCGCTTGGGCGTCGTGGCCGTTGCTCATCAGGGCGTGGGTCATGATCCGTGCGCTCGCGGCGACGGCCACCGGGTCCTGACTCGCCGCCGCGGCGCGGGTGCTTCGCTCGGCCGCGACCAGGGCCATCCCTCGGTCACCCACCTTGAGCAGCACACTCCCGACGACGTGGTACAGCTCGGACGCCAAGACGCTGACCTGCGTCTGATGCTCGCCTTCCGCGCTGGCCCCGGCGGGTTCGAGGGCCGGTAGCAGCGTGACGAGATGGTCGAGGACACGCTCGTAGCGACAGGCCTGGTAGTCGCGCTTGACGGCGGCCACGTCGCGGGCAAGCTGCTGGACGGACAGCACCGCCGCAGGTGGATGTCGCGGCGAGACGAGCGCGTCGAGTAATGGCGCGACGCTTGGCGCAGCGGCGACGCCGACCGCAGCTTTGCGCAGAAGATCTCTCCGTCGCACGTCACCATCCGAGCCCGAGCCGCCGTCTCCGTCACCTCCAGTATCAGCGTCCGCGCCGGTGTACGGCGGTGTGGTGCTGATAGGTGCACCGCTGGTGCCCGTCATCCGTAGGGCCTCGAAACGTTCGCGTACGTCGGAGGTGGCCCGGGCGAGCACGGTGTCCAGCGCGGCCTGCATGTCGGCGCGCGGGAGGACGCTGTCGCCCTGGCTGCTCCACTTGGCCACCGTCCGCCGGGCCGCGCCCAGGTGCTCGGCGAAGGCGGTGACGCTCATCCGCAAGGCATGGCGCAGTGCGTTCGCCTCCCGACCGGTCCAGGTCGTCACCGCAGCCATGCACGTCCTCCCGACACGGACAGTCGCCTGCCTGGTGATCGTAGCGGCACCTCGGGTGACAGCAGGTGCACCGGCGGTGCACCAGCAGGACATTCCATCCATCCGCCTCCCCGGCCAGTCTGGATGCGCCGGCGCGTTGCTTCCCCGAGCGCACCGGCTTTCGTCCTTGTTGTCGATGTGACGGGCGAATGGCCACACCTGCCGCTCGCTAGTCCCTCCGGGCCCCGTGCGGACGATCCCTGCACCCAACCGGTCGGGGTGCGCGTCTGAGCCGGGGAGGCCCGGCAGTGCAACCCAGTGAAGGAGGTAGCGCCGATGCGGCGCAAGTGGTTCGCTCCCGCCGGCGACGGCGTGACCTACAGCCCTTTCGGCATCGACTGCGAAGGCGCGGCCACGTTGTTCGAGGGCCGCAGCGGCTGGAACCGCACCCCGGGTGAACCCGACGAGCAAACCGTCCAGGAACTCGCCGAGACCAACCGCGCGTTCTGGGTCTTGCTCGACCAGCAACCGTCGCGGCAGCCGCGCCGGTGGCTGGAGCCACGCCGACGGAAGGGGCGGTTGGCGTGAACCCGGCGCCCCCGATCCCGCAGGTCGTCTCAGGCACCCTCCTGCAGCTCGGCAGCGACGACTGGTCCCTTGGCCGGGACCTCACGCCCGGCAGCGCGGTCGACGTCGTTGTCGTCAGGCTCCGCACCGACTTGGCGCACCTCAGCGACGAGTGGGTATGGGTGGTCGGTCACCGCCCCGAGTGCCTCTACCCGAGCACCGACGAGTACCTGCCGTGCATGGAGCTGCGGGTCCGCCTTGCCGCCCTACGCCGGTACGCGAGCGCGACATGAGCCGCAGTGATGAGCCGTGCGGCCCGGCCGACAGGTACGCGTCCGCGCGGATGACCGAAAAGCAGCACGCCGACGGCAGCACCTGTTTCCACTGCCAGCCGGACGGCAGCTGCGAGCAGAACGCCTGGGCGCAACAGGAACTCGCCCGCCACCCTGGCCGCCACGCAGAGGCCCCGCCCGCTGCGACCGCCCTCGACAACTGACCCAGGAAGGCCAGCCGTCGTGCACACACATCCCGGCGCAGCCGACGACGACGCTGCTCCGCCCGCCAATGTTCAGGCCGCCGAGCCGCAGCGTCCCGTACGCGCCGTAGGCACCGCGCCCACCAGACCGATGATGATTGGCGACGAGTTCTGGTTCATGGCCCACGATGACCAGACCGGCCGTCCGCGCCTCTACGAGTCCGCGCTAGCTCACGGTCTGGCCGCTGCGCTGCTCGCCGAGCTGCACTATGAGGGCCGGATCACCTTCGCCCGCGGACACATCCGGGTGCTCCAAACCGGGCCCCCGGGGGACTGGCTGCAACACCTGGTACTCGACCGGCTGATCGCTGAGCCGCACCACACCGACACCCGCACGTGGCTGGCGTTCCTGGCCGCCACCGCCTGCGAGCAGGTCACTACCCGCATGTGGCAGCGCGGGCTTCTCGACCAGCGGCAGGTCGGCCGGCTGTGGCGCCAGCGCATCGTCTACGTGCCCGCCGACATGAACACCGCCGCCTGGTCGTGGGCTCGGCTGTCGATCGAACTGCGTAACGCCCGTCGGCTCAACGCCTTCGACCAGGCCCTCGCCGGTCTGACGCTACACACCCAACTGGACACCGCCCTGCTGGACGGCGCGACGCTGGCCGTCCGCGCCCACCTACGTCAGGTGGTCGAACAGTCCCGGCCACCACTGCGCGACCTCTTCGCCGACCTCGGCAGCGCCGTCGGCGGCAGCGTCCTGAGCCACCGCACCTGAGCGTAGTTGCCCCCCTCCATCCCCCTCGTCGAAAGAGATCCAATGCCTCACCACAGACCGGACACTGTCTCCGCCGTTCTCGCCCGGGGCCGGCTTGGTATCCCGTCGGTCGTGTTCTTCGTGATCGCGGCGGCAGCGCCGCTCACTGTTGTCGCTGGCGGCGCGACCACCGGGTACGCCGTCACCGGCGTCGTCGGTATACCCGTGTCCTATCTCGTCGTCGCCGCCATCCTGGCCCTGTTCGCTGTCGGCTACGTGGCCATGTCCCGCCGCATCGTCAACGCCGGCGCCTTCTACACCTACGTCACCCGGGGCCTCGGCCGGCCGGCCGGCGTCGCCGCCGCCTTCGTCGCGCTGCTCGCCTACAACGCTATGCAGATCGGCCTCTACGGCGGATTCGGCGCGGTACTGGCCCAGTTTCTCCAGGACCGCTACGGCTGGAACAGCACCTGGTGGCTGTGCGCCCTCGCCGCCTGGGCGACCGTGACCATCCTCGGGCTCCTACGCATCGACCTCAACGGCAAGGTCCTAGCGGTCGTGCTCATCGCCGAGTGCGCCGTCGCCCTCGTCTTCGACGCCGTCATGGTCACCAACCCCGCCCCTGGCGGTATCAGCTTCGGCACCCTCGCCCCGTCGCACATCTTCGCCGCCGGCATCGGCGCCGCCCTGGTCACCGCCATCACCGGATTCGTCGGCTTCGAAGGCACCGTGGTGTTCGCCGAGGAGACCAAGGACCCACGCCGCACCGTACCGCGAGCCACGTACCTGGCCGTCGCGATCATCGGTCTGCTCTACGGGCTGTCCGCGTGGGCGATGTCCGTCGCCACCGGCCCCGACACCATCGTCGACGCCGCCCGCACCGACGGCACCGACCTCATCTTCAACCTCGTCTCGCCCCACCTCGGCGACGGTATCGTCACCATCGGCCGGGTCCTGTTCATCACCAGCCTCTTCGCCGCACTCCTGGCGTTCCACCACACCGTCGCCCGCTACCTGTTCGCACTCGGACGCGAACGAGTCCTGCCCGCGTGGCTGGGACGCACGAGCCGCCGCACCGGCGCACCGAAAGCCGGCTCCATCGTCCAAAGCAGCATCGCGGTAGCCGTCCTCGCCAGCTACGCGGTAGCCAACGCTGACCCCATCGTGCATCTGTTCTTCTGGATCACCGTCACCGGCGGCCTCGGCGTTCTGATCCTGATGACCGTCACCTCCGCCGCCGTGGTCGCGTTCTTCGCCCGCACCCCCCACCACGACGGCCCGTGGCGCACCGCGATCGCGCCGCTGGCCGCCACCGCCGCCCTGACCGCGATCCTCGCCGTCACCATCCAGGAATTCGACGTCCTCCTCGGCGTCGCCGCCACATCCCCGTTGCGCTGGTGGTTCCCCGCCACCTACGGCCTCTTCGCACTCGCCGGAACCGCCTGGGCACTGACCCTACGCGCCACCCGCCCAGACATATTCCAGGCGATCGGACTCGGCGCGGAAAGCGCCACCGCACCGGTGCGCACCCCCGACGCCACCCGCCAGCCGGTCTGACCAGGAGTGACGATGCCACCGACCAACACCATCAGCATCCGCCAGGCCACACCCGACGACGCCGGCGAACTCATCACCGTCCTGGTCGAGGCGTTCCTCGACGGACCCGTCGCCGACTGGCTCATCCCCAACCTCGACGACCGCCGCGCGGTCTACTTCCGGTACTTCACACTCGTCTTCCACCACGGACTCCAACACGGACGCGTGGACACCACCACCGACCGGTCAGCCGTCGCGATCTGGTACACCCGCAACGAGGCTCCGCCGGCGGGATCAACCGCCATGTACTACGAGGTGGAGCAGGCCACCGGCAAATACGCGCCCAGATTCCTGCTACTCGACGCCCTGTTCGAAACACACCACCCGCATGTCCCACACGACTACCTCGCCTACGTCGCCGTCGCCCCCCGCCAACAAAACCGCGGCGTCGGAACGGCACTGCTCAACAGTGCCCACCAGGCGCTGGATGCGGCGAACCGGGCGGCGTACCTGGAGGCCAGCAACACCCGCAACCGAGACCTGTACCGGCGCCTCGGCTACCGCCAAGGCCCACCGATGCAACTACCGACCGACGGACCGACGATCTGGCGCATGTGGCGAGGCCAACCGAACGGAGGCGTCCCCGCGCGGTTCCCGGCAGAAGCGTTCCCGGCAAGGCGGCCACTGTGAACGGCCCCACCCTGGACACGACCATCCGCGCGGCGAAACCACGCGACGTCGCCGCCATCACCGTGCTACTGGCCGGCGCACTCGACCGTGACCCCGTCATCGAGTGGTTGGTGCCCGACGCCGCCGAGCGGGTCGTCGTCCTGCACCGCCTCCTCGCGGTCGACGTCGACCACGCCGTCGAAACCGGCGGCGTTGACGTAGCGCTGAACCTCTCGGCGGTCTCGGTGTGGCGACGGCACGATCCGAACAGCGGTCTCCGGACGTTCGGGCAACACCACCTGCCGACCTTTGCCGGCAGCGCAGCACCCCGCCTCGCGGCCCTGAACTCAGCCATCGACAGCTACAGGTCCTCGGCGCCGCATCATTGGCTGTCCTGGCTGGCCGTGCACCCGTCCTTTCGAGGCCGCGGCCTCGCCAGCGAGCTGCTGCGCCGACACCACCAGGTCGTCGACGACACCGGATGGCCGATCTACACCGTGGTCACGACCGAGGGCGCCAGGGACATGCTCCGCGAGCAGGGATACCACGCGGCCCTACCCCTGAACCTGCCCAGCGGACCGAAGCTCTGGCCGCTGATCCGAAACGCTCGTCCGGTCCGTCCGACGATCGCACCTCCTCACAACCCGTGATCCACCTGGGCACGCCGATCAGTGCCGGACCGCCCCCATAGTCCGGCGCCGATCCCAACCCGCGTTCCCGCACACCCCAGCCACCAGTGAGGAACCAACATACCGATGGTCAGGGACGACTGACCGCTCCCGCCCGTCTCGTGGCGGGCATCCTCGGGCGCGTCCTGCTCACCGCCTGCGAACCAGGCAAGGCAACCGACCGGCCACCTGCGGCACCAGCGTCGTCGTCGTCACTGCCGCAGCCCGCCACCGTGCTGCCACCGGTCGGTTTTCCTGGCCGGCGTGGGTGATTCTTTCTCGACTACGTCCTCGTGCCGGGCTTGGTCCCCTCCGGATCATGCAACTGCGGTGGCGGGCAGCTGGTGGAAGGCCACACGTTCCTTCTTGAGGTCGACGGGCCGGCCTGCCAGCTCGGCCAGGAGTTCTGGTAGGCACCATGCCGCCAGGTGTGCGTAACGGGCGTTGTAGACACCGACGGTCTCGATGGCGAACTCGTCGGCGAACTCGAGCAGTACGTAGCCGAGCAGCTGCATGATGGTGGGTGCCTCCAGCGATGATCGTCGCGTTCCGTCGCGGCGCTTGCTACCGAGGCCCGTCTTGAGTTCGAGCACTAGGCCGGCGGCAGTCAGATCGGCGTCGGCGTTCATCAGGGATGATCCCGCGAAGGTTGGCCCGAGCGCCCAAGCGCCACGCCGTGCCGCAAGGGACGGCAGGATGACTCGCTCGGCGGAGGCGCGCAGAGCTCGGAGCTCCTCGACAGCTTCGGGTGACGCGAGATCAAGTAGCTTCTCGGCCGTGATGGATCTTGACGCCAGGGCCATCGCCGGGGATCCTGCTGCGGGACCGACGCGGTATAGGTCGGTCAGCAGCGCCAGCGCCCAGCAAGCGCGGGCGAGGAGCTGACTGTCGGCCTCGCTACCTGCGACCGGCCCGCTGAACCGGGCAGTGCCCACGCCGCCGCTGCCGTCGCTGTCCCCGTAGCCGAGCACGAGCGCCAGGTCGTGGACCGCCTGCCGTGCAGAGGGTATACGTACGCCGATCAATGCCAAGCGCAGTTCTGGGCGGGGGATGCACCATGACGCGCACCATCCAGTCGAACGCAGAGCCGATGGTTGCGGGATTCGCCTGGCCTCCGGGCACAGCAAGGGGCCGACGGATTCCCGATACCGTGCCTGCAGGTCTTGCCACCGGCCGAACCACTCCCGGATGAACGACCTCGCCGGCGAATTCCTATCGCTCCACGCGGCGGTCAGAGACGGCCATCCACTGACGAAAGTCACGCTTCAACCGCTTGTGTCGCCGAGCCTGCCTCCGGCTCCGCCCACTAAGCGTTGGTGAGATCGTGCCGCCTCGCTGCCGCTACCCTGGCCACGAGGTCTCCGGTCGGCCTTCGGTTTGCTTGGTCGCTAACCGATCTACCAGAGACCTCCTCTCTTATCGATCACCGCCACGCCGGCTCTTCTCACCGCCCAGCAGGCCCTTACGAAACACGGGCTAGTCGACACCCTCGACGCCCCGCCCACCGCCATCGGCACCCCGATCCCGACCGCGCGAAGAGGACCTGCTCGACCTGCTCGTGACCGCCCGCACCCACCCCGACCGGGAACACGTCCACCGGCTGCTGCACCGCATCTATGCCCGCTGCGCCGCCTCCGACCTGCCCGAACTCCACCGCCTCGCCACCACGATCGAGGCCTGGTGGCCGCAGATCCCACGCGTTCCTGCATACCGGCATCACCAACTCAGGCTCAGAGAAGACACCAACCGCGTCATCAAAACGATCGCCCGCGACGCCTACGCCTCTCGCAACCGGAGAACCAGCGCATACGCAGCCGCACCGCCACCACCCGACGCCACCGCGGACACCTCAAACCACTGAACTTCGAAGAGCCGTCAAACATCGAGGCACCAGGAATCCATGCCGGGCGGTTCGGAGGCCGGGCGGTAGCCGGATGCGGGGCCGTGAATGTTCGAGGTGGATGATGTCAGGATGACGGGGGACCAGGACCGGCCGGCGCGGGGCGACATCATCGAGATCGGCGGCTCGATCCGCGATGACGCCGCACCCCGCTGGCGGCGGTGGCCGAAGTGGCTGCCATTGGTGCTGGCCGCCGGGGTCGGGTTGGCCGTGTACGCGCGTACCGGGGCCGACCGGGATCCGCCCTCGGCGAGCCGGTCGCCGTCGCCGCCGGCCGCGTCGTCGGCGCCCGAGGCCACCGCCCCGGCCACCCCGGGGCCAGCCACGACCGGAGCGCCACCGACGGTCACTGAGGTCGGCCGGCCCCTGCTCGGGATCACCGGCGGTTGGCAACTGTACGGCCGGGGGCCGGACGCGGTGGTCCGGATCGAGTTCGCGCGGGGCCGGGTAAGCATCACCCCGGTGCGGGACCTGCGGAGCACCGGCCCGGTCAGCTTCCTGCTCTCCCCGGACGGGGTGGTCATCCGTCCCCTCGACGCGGTGGAGGGCTACCGGGTGCCCGACGGCCAGCCGTCGACGGAAACGACCAACGACCTTGACCGGTCCGGGGCGATGCTGCCCGGGCCGGATCCGGAGTCGGTGTGGGTGTCCGACGGTAACAGCGTGCGGCCCAGGATACTGTTGGCCCGGTTCGACGGCAGGGCCACCGGTGTGGAGATCGCCCTGCCCGCGGGGGTCAGCCCCTTCGCCCAGCCGGACGGGGCCGGTTATCCGGCGATCACCGCGACCGGCGGGGTCTACACCATCCGTCCCGATGGGGTCCGCCGGATCACCACGGGCGACCTGGTGGCCGTCGGCCCGCGTCACTGGCTGGCCCGGGAGTGCGACGAGCGTCTGCGGTGCGCGGGCGTGCTGATCTCACACCCCGGCGGTGCCCGGCGGGCGGTCACGCTGCCGGCCGAGATCACCGCCTTCGACCGCGGAGCGATCTCCGGCGACGGTCGGATGGCCGCCCTGATAGCCACGAACGCCACCGGCGCGCCCCGGGTCCATTTGTTGAATCTGCGCTCGGGTGCCGTTCGTGTGCTGGACCTGCCGGTGGAGGCCAGTCCGGGGTCCGTGGTCTGGTCCCCGGACGGCAAGTGGCTGTTCGTCACCGGACTGGACGGGCAACTCGCCGCCGTCGACGCGGCGACCGGCCGGTCGCGGGATCTCGGCGTCCGGCTGCCGCAGGTGAGCCAACTCGTGGTCCGGCCCGCCGCCCGGTAGTCCGGTTGGTGTCCGAACCGGTCGGCGGGATACGGTACCGGCCCTCGCCCCGGCGGCGGGTCAGCGTCTTGTGACGGCTGCTGGCGGCGAGTATCTCGTTCTGACCACACCCTATGGGCAGGTGCACCTCGCAAGAGTTTCTGGTCGACGCTGAAGATCGAACCCGTCTACCGCACGAGCTGGCGGATCCGCAACGAGGCCGAGAACCCCCGCGCCCAGCGTCCGTACCACCGACGATGCGGTCGGGGCCGCGGCCGCCGCGCGGAGCTGGATGTGGCAGAACCCTGGGCAGGTCACGGTGCACATCTTCAGCTCGGAACTCAGCTCGGACTCGCCGTGCACATCCTGGTCAGCGACGGTGCGCCACGATGGTGGGTGGTTGGCGGCAGTCGGCGATCGCGGCCGCCGACCTGCGGGCCACCCCGCCGGCCGGTGCAGCCCGAGACGCCGCCTCTGAGCTGGCAGAATTCCTGCGCTGGGCGCGGTCACAGGCGGCGGTCGGCCGTAAGGAGCGTGCGCAGCTGGGGGACAAGCAGGTCGTACGCCTCAGCTCCGAGCTTCCGTTCCTGGCGGACACTCTCCACCGGGGGCTGTCCGTTGCCCTTCAGCGGGGCGAGCTGTTCGTCAAGGCCGAGATGCCCTTGGCGCGTCCAGCCGGCTCGCTCATTTTCCGTGCTGCCGAGCGGTGGCGACCGGCCGTCGACGATGACGATGTGGTGCAGGACTTGAGTCGGGGGCTGGCGCAGCGGCATCAGCCAGACAACGGCGGCCCAGGGACCGCGGCTCGGGCGTTTCCCCACCCACCACGCCCAAGAGCTCCGATGGCTCAGACGCCGACCCGAGCAGGGACCGATGCAGTGTCGGGGCACGGTCGTCGCCGAACGCGATGAGCCCGAGCAGGGCCGAACGCCATCCTGCGGGTCTCGCGGGCCCGTGCCAAGCGCCCAGCTGGTCCCAGTTCGACACATGAGGCGAGATCTCGCATGGCCTGAGGAGGCCCCCGGCCTCTCCGCGATACACCTCGTGTCGGGTGGGTGACTGTGCGCCGAAGTGTTCATTGACGCTGTTGATCACAGTCCAGTACGGTTCGTGTTCTCACAAGAGCCGAACGACGTTCAACGGGGGAACATGAGCGGCTTCTACGTAGATCCAGGCAGCCTGAACGGGCTGTACAACGTGCTGCACCGGGCGTCGGGCGACGTCGGCGACACGCTCGCGTACGTCAAGCGGCATTGCGACCTGACCTTCGCCGAGGAAGGTCTGCTGGTCATCTTCGCCAGCCCGCACAAGCTGGTGTACGACCGGATGACGCAGGGGCTGGAGCGGCTGCAGACGGTCAGTCGGAGCGCCGCCACCCAGATCAACCTGGCCCAGCGCGCCTACGCCACCTCCGATGCGGAGTCGGCAGGTCGGCTCGACCGGACCTATCCGGGCGCGAAAGACCCGGCGGCGATGTGGGCCGCACTCAGCACCGGCCGTCCCGATCTGTGGCCCACCGCGCCCCGGTCTGCGTTCGCTGATGTAGCCGAGCCGACCAAACACCTCGTGCCCCCCAATTACGCGACCCCGGTCGAGATGTGGAAGATCAACCCTCTCGCGGATCTGATCAGCCCTGCTGCCTGGCTGCGCCAGGTCAGCGTGTGGCTGTTCGGGCACGACCCGTTCGAGAGCTGGAGCAAGCAGCTCAGCGGCGACTGGGACGCCTACATCCACTGCGCCGCGGCGTGGCGGATCATCGGAAACGCGCTGCTCGATGTCGGCCGCAACCTCGTCACCACCGCTGGCGACGTACCGGAAGTCTGGCGCGGCCGGGCCGCGGAGGCCGAGCAGGAGTTCCAGCTCACGCTCGGCAATGCCGCCATGGCCCTGCACCCGATCTGCGACCAGTACGCCGACCTCTACACCAAGGCCGCCGAGGCTGCCAAGCATCTCTTCGACGTGGTCAGTGGCCTGACCGCCAAACTCATCGACGTCCTGATCGTCATCAATCTGGCCGCGGCCGTGGGCACGGCGACGATCGAGACGGGGGTTGGGCCAGTCCTCGGTTACGGCGTGGCCGCCTACTACGCGTGGCAGGCGTACGACCTCTACAACGAGATTTCGACCTTCTACGGCAACGCTGAGGCCACCTTCAAGGGCATCGCCGGCACCATTGGCATGATCCAGGCTGGCGCGGCCGTCGCCGCGCTTCCTGACCTCAAGCCCTACCAGCACCCCGGACAACAGGGATAGGCCATGACCGACGAGATCCACCGCCAGCCACTGGCCCGCGCGGTCCTGACGACCCTCGCCAGAAGCCGCGGCGGCGACGACCCGCTGGGTTCCCTGGCTCGCACCGTCCTGCGCGGCGAGGCGGACCTGCGCACGGCGGCGACGTTCTCCTGGCACGGCCGCGCGCTGGACGACGCCTTCACGGCGTCGCTGCACGAGCGCGACGCCCTGACGCGGGACGAGCGCGCCGCATGGGAGCGGCAGGCGCAGCAGCTTCGTGACGCGGGCGCGGCGCTGACCGGTGAGGCGGAGCCTCTGGGCGGTGCCACCAGCGAGGGCCGGGAGGAGCGGCGGTGAACGCCCGCATGCGATGGAGATTGGCCGTCCCGTTGATCGGCCTGAGCCTGCTGATGGTCGTCCCCGCCGTCTACGGCACCTGGATGTTCTGGTCCGAATTCGGAAACACCTACCGGTCGCTCAGCGTCGTCATCTGCCTGACTCTGCTGGCACAGCTGGCCTTGGCGGTGTCGATCGGCGTACGGCCGACCCGCGACGTGCCCTGGCTACGGATCGGACTGATGGCGGTCACATTCCTGGTGGCCTGTGGTCTTGCGGCGGTGCGGAGGTCGGTCTGACATCGACCGCACCGAAGCGAACCATTGCTGATGCCGATCAAACTCCTTGGTGAAGCCTGGCCCCACGGTCACCGCGCCGGTGAAGCCGCCCTCGCGCCCTAGATCATCGCCCTGCTGACTGCCAAGGGCGTCCCGGCCGACGGTCAGCTGGTCGACGAGCGTCCATGTGCTGTGCTGCAGCAACCAGGCGAAGGTACCTCGCTGCAAGTTGGCGCCTCCGGATGATCCAGGTCGCGATCCTCCAGACCCGAACGGCCGCGAGCGTGTTCCGCGAGGCTGCGCAGAGTTCGAGGAGTTGCAGCCGCAGTTCTCATTCGACCGCGCCCGTCGTAGCTCAGCCTGACGGGCAACGAGATTCGGGGGCTCATTGTTGCAGCCGCAGTTCTCATTCGACCGCGCCCGTCGTGGTTCGGGCCATCCTCTTCTGCCGACGATAGGGCGCGACGAGGTACTGCTGGCACAGAAGTTGATCCTCCGGACCACGAGGAGCATCCACGAACGTTTTGAAAGTGGGGCGAAGGCGAGGGCCGATGCCTTCTGCCTCGCAGCGGTGGACAGATATGATGCGACGATGGCGAATCAACCTCGAGAAGTAAGCCAGGGCCGGGGTGCTGTCCAGCCGAATGTTGAAACGAAGCCCCAACGTCTGACCGCATCGAAGATCTCGACACTTGAAATTCAGTCTTTCCGTGGCGTTGCAGATAGCCTGACTATCAATTTCGCTGACCGAGATGGTAGGCCTACGAGTCTCCTAATCCTGGGAGACAATGGAACGGGAAAGACCAGCATCGTGGATGCTATTGAGTTCGCGCTCCGGGGTAGGGTCAGTCGGCGAGGGAATGCTGGCACAAAAGTCAAGCGAGAAGCTCGGAACCTGCTGCATTTAGCGAGTCGGCCGAACGTGGTCGTCGAAGTGGGAGGGAAGCGTTATCAAAGAGGGCGGCCGCAGCCGTCAAGTCAGGGCAAACATCTGGGGCGAGAGCTTGTGCCCGGCTTTCATTTGGCGCCCGTAACTATCAGCAGAGCGGATATCGATGCGTTCTGGAGACTCGAAGATCGAGAGCGAATGCGATTCTTCTTCGATTATCTCCGGAGTGAGTACCGTCATGCTGGATATCATGCTCTGGAGGCGGAGCGGCTGGCGGTGGCTGTTGGTGTAGCGGAGACTGCGATCCTGAAAGCGCAAATTGCCCTGGCTGTGGCCGCCGACGTTCCCATTTCTGACATTCCAGTTAGCGACCGCGTCGCGTTTTATCAATGGCGAGCCCGTCAGTGGCCGGCTTATGCGACCCCGACCGGATCGACACCTTATGGCGCGTCATCTCCGCAAAGGTTGAAAGCGATTAGAAGACTCCCGCATTATATCCAGCGGGCAAACTCCGATCTTGCGGCGGCTCTAGAAGCGAGGCACGATTTGCGAGAGCAGCTGGAGGCGGCCACCAAGGCGGCGGGAGGAACGCCAGGCGAACTTCCGCCTGTTATCGCAAGCGAATTGCCGATGTTGCTAGCTGAGATCAGTAATGAGGTCACTGCCGCGTTTCTGCGTATCGCCGAGCTGCCACATATCCTAGGAATCGTGATGGCAGTTGGCGACGAGGAGGGGGGACTGCAGCTCACTTGCTCCTTGACGTCAGGACATGATGTCGATCCTCGACAAGTTCTGAGCGAAGGTGCATTGGATTTACTTGCGCTTCTTCTCATGCTCGAGGTGGCGCGCGCCTGCGCTAAACGCGGACAAGTGCCGGTCCTCGTGCTTGATGACGTGTGGCAGAGCGTCGATACGGTGCATCGGACCGCAGTGCTCGCTTACATGTTCGGCGGCAACTTCAAGAAATGGCAGCTAGTCATAACGGTACACGACAGGCTCTGGGCCCGTCTGATCGAAGATAAGGCCCGTCGTCAAGGGTTTTCCCTCAAAACGCTACGCGTGGTCGCTTGGTCGCCAGAGAGCGGACCAGTGGTCCGCCAAGGCTACTTCGGTACGCCAGCGCAACTTGAGCAACAAATCAAGAACTCCGAGGCTGACGTGCTGGTCGGCTACGCCGGCAAGGCATTGGAAGAACTCTCCGATATCTTGTCGGCTTCTATGCGTGTCAGCATCACCCGCATGGAGGGGGATCGCTACACCTTGGAGGCAATATGGCCACCGGTGTATAGTGCCTTACGCAAGGCGAGTCTCCCGTCGGATCTAAAAGAGCCAGCCAATCGCATTAATGACTTGTATGTCCTGCGCAATACGGCTGGTGCACATTTCAATGAATGGGCTCAAACGCTTTCCGATGCGGAGGGGCGAAGCTTTGCGCGCAGTGTCCACAGACTTTGGATGGCGACACACTGTTCGGTCTGCGGTGCAACCCTCGCGGCGACAGGCATCCCTTCTGGGCCGCAATATGCTTATCGGTGCAAGCATCCGATCTCTGAGGCGTTAGCGGACGCTCACCCGCAGCCTTCGCCATTGTAGAGGAACCGCCAGACCCGGCAAAGCCGCCACCAGCTTCCGGTGCGCTGATCTGCCGCCGATCGTGAGCGCCCAGTCGGCGCATTCCATCAAGCCGCGTGGCCAGCGCCTGGCAGCGGTCGCTGCTGAGCTGCCAAGAGCGCCTCTTTGTGTCAACCCGTGCTGGTGGCGAGTTTGAGTTGATCTTTGATGAGGTGTCGGTAGAGGACGTTGGTGAGGCGTCGTTTGAGCGCGCGGCGGGCTTCGGCGGGTGTTTTCCCTTCGCTGAGTTTGCGCTGGTAGTAGACGCGGCCGGGGCCTTCGTCGCGGGCTTGGACGAGCGCGATGGTGTGCAGGGCGGTGTTGAGTTGCCGGTTGCCGGTGGGGTTGAGTCGGTGGCGGCGGCGTTCGCCGCTGGAGGCCTCGAGTGGCGAGGTGCCGGCGTAGCTGGCGAAGTGGTCGGCCGTCGGGAAGCGGGTGGCCTCGCCGACGTGGCCGAGGATCTTGGCGGCGATGATGTGTCCGACGCCGCGGATTTCGGTGATGGTGGAGTGAGTCTCGCTCAGGACCTGCCGGATCTGGGCCTGGTTGGTGTGCAGGCGCCGGTCCAGGTGGCGTAGGTCCGCGATCAGTTCACGAGCCAGGTCGCGGCAGCTGTCGGTGGCGGTGAGCGGCCGGGTCGTGCGTAGCAGCGCGGTGGCCTTGTCCGCGGTGAGGTCCAGCGCCGCGCCACCGGGGATCAGATCACGCAGCAGCACGTGAAGCCGGTTGAGCAGCCGGACGCGTTCGCGAGCCAGGTCGTCACGGCGTTCGGAGAGCAGCCGCAGCCGGGTGTGATGGTCCTCGGCGACGACGTGGCGCAGCCGCTGGTGCCGCATGGCGGCGTGGGCGACGCTGGCGGCGTCCGCGGCGTCGGTCTTGCGGGTGCCGCCGGTGTCCAGCAGTCGAGCTCGAGCGGCCAGGGTGGCTGGGACGTCGACGACGTGCTCGGCGGCGGCGGCCAGCAGTTGCGCGATACCCCGCCCCAGGCCCGCGGCGCCTTCGACAGCGAAGCGGCGTTGCGGCCAGCGGGCGGCCCAGTCGGTCAGCGTCTTGTATGCGGCGGCGTTGACGGTGATCCGCCTGGTCGCCAGCAGGTGACCGGTCTCGTCGAGGGCGACGGCGGTCAAGGAGGACTTGTGCGGGTCGATGCCTATCGTGATCACGGAGAGCCGGTTCCTTCCGCCAAGTGAACGAGGATCGCCGTGGCGGGCAGCCTGACTTGGGGAAATTCGGTGAGCACGCCTCTGTTGACCTCGCCCTCAGGGCGGCGAGTGCCAGGAGCGCCAGGGGCCCGGCGATGCCGTGGGCCACACCGGTGTTGCCGTGCCCGCCGGGGAACCGGTCATCGGCGCGTCCGTTGGGACCACTGCCGGTCCACGAGCCGGGCAGCACCTCGCCGTCGCGGTGCAGGGGAGTGGTCAGGCGGACCAGATACTCGAGTACGGTGCGAAGCTCCTTCTCGCCGGGCGGTCGGCGCAGCAGGTATGCCCCGATCCCGGTGAGCCCTCGGATCGCGTCGAACTCCGCAAGGGCCGGTAGCTCGCCGGCATCGATGCGGGCGTGCGCGGCGGCCACGCGGCGCCGCGCGTCGGCGGCAATCGCCGTGTCGAGGCCATCCAGCGCGCGGGCGTACGAACCGGGCTGGTGGGCGGCAGCGCATGCCAGGACGTGCGCCAGCGCGGGTGCGCCGTAGAAGGGGTGGCTGTCGGGGCCCGCTGTTACCGGGTGGTTGGTAGCGGCGGTGAGCCAGTGATGGGCGCGTTGTCACGGTCTTAGCCCTGCCGCTGCCAGCTCCACGTGTAGCAGGGGGATGCCGGGTACGCCGAAGGCGAGCGACTGCCGCCACCAGGGTTGGTGGATCAGCAGGCTGGGATCGTCGGGGTGAGCGAGGAGGTCGGCGACCGCGACGGCCAACTCGTGGCTCTCGTACGCCCGGTTCATGACCGGCTCCGGGCGAAGTAGGCAATGGCGGCGGCCCGGGCGAGGTATCGGCACTGGTCCTCGTCGTCGAAATCGATGCCGACTGCTCTGATGTAGTGCGAATGCATGAGCGAGCCGAGGACGTCGTGGGGGTCGATGCCGTCGGTGTGTGGGCCGGGTAGGTGGGTCCGGTAGACGGCGAGGGCGACGTCCCGGTTCTTCCAGGCGTCGACGATGGCGGAGCCGCCGGCGACCGCGCGCAGCGTCGCCACCGGGCTGGGCGAGGCGGACAGCTTCGCGGAACAGCGGCCGGGGGGACCGGCTGGGGTGCCGTGGCGGGTACGTGGTCAACCAGCCAGCGCATTCCGGTTTCGACGCTGCCGGTGTAGGCGACGGCGATGGCCGCGGTGTGCGCGGCGACCAGCGCCTGCCGGCTCGGGCGCACCGTTTGGCGCAGCTGCGTGAGTACGGCGTGTGAGTCGGCGATGAACACCGCCTCGGCGGCGCACGGCGGGCCGGATCCCCACCGGCCGGTCTCCGGGTAGGAGGTGGCGTATTGCACCTCCCGCAGCAGGCCGCGCTGGCGCAGGTCGTCGGACCACGCGCTGACACGCTCGGCCGCCGGCCCGAACGCGGACGCGTCGGGGAGCGCGATGCGCAGGCGTAGGTGCTGGTCCGGGTCGCGGAACCGGAGGAACCACCAGTCAGGCGGGGCGTCCCACTCGGCGATCAGCCGCGGCAGGTGCTCAGCCAGGAGCAGATCCTGGCGGCGGATGTCTCCGTACAGTTTCGCGAGCAGGATCTGGGAGGCGGCGGCCGGGCTCTGTCCCTGGTCGCGTCCGATGACCCGGGCGGGGGTCGGTATGGGTAGCGGCGGCCAGGGCGGTGGCTCGGTGGCATGCAACGCGACGATGACCTCGTGCGGGCGGCCGTCGCACCACCCGAGGTTCTCCGGCGTGGGTGCCTCAACGAGGACCGCTCGCGGCGAGGTGAGCAGGTGGGTGCGCAGCAGAACGCGGTGGGCCGACTCGTCGAGGTCCAGCGGTAGGCGCCGGTCGGCCTCGACCAGGTGCACCCCCCACGTGCGTGGGGAGGACATCGGGTCCGGGACGCTCGTGCAGTCGCAGAGCGGAGCACCCCCACGTGCGTGGGGAGGACGCAGCGATCTCCGCATCCGACATGCCGGGCGATCGGAGCACCCCCACGTGCGTGGGGAGGACGCCTTGCACGGCGGGCAGTCCCACCGGTCGGCCGGAGCACCCCCACGTGCGTGGGGAGGACCGGTCCTGGGCGGCGGCAACGGCGATTGCCGACGGAGCACCCCCACGTGCGTGGGGAGGACCCGATGCGGTCCAGAGGGATGTGCCGGTCGAACGGAGCACCCCCACGTGCGTGGGGAGGACGTCCACGTCTCGGCCGGGTCGAGCGTCGGCAGCGGAGCACCCCCACGTGCGTGGGGAGGACCGTTCTCGTCTCTGGCCCGCGCGATGACGAACAGGAGCACCCCCACGTGCGTGGGGAGGACGCCAGCGCGATCACGGCGGTGATGGCGAGCTGCGGAGCACCCCCACGTGCGTGGGGAGGACTGGCGGATGTCGTCCAAGGCGCCGAGTGGATCCGGAGCACCCCCACGTGCGTGGGGAGGACTCGACGGACCGAGGGGGGGGGGCCGCCCCCCAATCCGGAGCACCCCCACGTGCGTGGGGAGGACACTTCGCGACCTGCGGCTTTATTCGCCCGATGCCCCGTCCTGCAACGAGCGGACGGAAGTGTCGTATGGCCGTGGTTGCATGCGGACGTCCTCACGAGCGGATGTGGACGGAGGCGGTCGGGTTGGGTTTCGACCACGAGGAAGTCGATGCCGGAATCTGGGGCAAGTCTAATCATCTCGAGGTGCCGTACCCGCTGCTCTGGCACTTGATCGACACTGCTGCCGTTGCCGGGGCGCTGTGGGATCGTTACCTGGCTCCGAACCAGCGGAGGATCATTGTGGGAGGGCTGGGCACCGACGATGCCCACGCCAGGTCGTTGATGATGTTCTGGGCAGGGCTGCACGACGTCGGCAAGGCCACGCCTGGCTTCCAGAAGCAGAACGAGACCGCGTTCAGCGCGCTGCGGAGCAGCGGTTCGTATGAGGACACTGCAGGCGACGGATCGCTCAGGCACGACACCGCTGGTCAACTCGCCATGCCTGGCCTTCTCGACCCCCTGGGATATCCGCAGTCAGCCAGGCGAGCCAGCGGCCGCTTGGCATACCGCATCGCTCAAGTCGTCGGCGGCCACCACGGCCGTTTCCAGCAGACCAGTGGTCCGCATGGCGGCCGGTTGCACCTGGGTGAAGGCGGTTGGGCACGACAGCGTGCGGCCCTGGTGCGGGTGGTGCATGAGGCGGTGGGCTCGCCGAAGCCGCCGCCGGCGATCAGCGCGCCGGCCAGTGTGCTGGTAACGGGGCTCGTGATCCTCGCCGATTGGCTGGCCAGCCAAGAAGACTTCTTGCGCCAGCAGTCGTCACGAGTGCCGCAGCGCACGGACATCACCGTCGTCTCGGCTCGCCTCGCGGCCCTGGCCGCGCCCGTCGCTGTCCTGCTCGACAACGCTGGACTGGGGACGCCCTCGTTTCGGGCCGTGGGCTTCGAGGATTTGTTTCCGCACCGCCCGAACGCGCTTCAACGGTCGATCATCGATGAGTTGCTGCCGGTAGTCGACGGTCCGGGGATGGTGGTCGTGACGGCGGCGACGGGGGACGGAAAGACCGAAGCCGCGTTGGTGGCCGCCCGGAGGTTGGCCGAGGTATGTGGGGCCCACGGGTTCTTCTTCGCCTTGCCAACCATGGCGACCTCTGACGAGATGTACCGCCGGGTGCGGGCATTCGCCGCCAAGCTGGCCGCGGGCCCGGCGCCGGTCACGCTGCTGCACAGCATGTCGTGGCTGAACGCCGAGTACGAGGCCCGCGCCGCTGCCGACCTCAGTGATCCCGGCGTGGTGGTGTCCGACAACCCAAGCCGTGAGGTGGTGGCGACGGATTGGCTGCGCGGTCGCAAGCGTGGACTGTTGGCCCCGATGGCCGTGGGCACCGTCGACCAGGCCCTGCTGGCCTCGCTGACCACCAAGCACAACGCGCTGCGTCTACTCGGCCTTTCAGGCAAGGTGTTCGTGGTTGACGAGGCGCACGCCTACGACGACTACATGACCACCCTGCTATGCCGCCTGTTGAACTGGCTGGGAGCGTACGGATGCCCAGTCGTCCTGCTGTCGGCGACGTTGCCGTCGTCCCAGGCGGCGACCCTCATGCGGGCGTACGAGGAAGGCGCGGGCACCGAGCCGACCAAGGCGTCCGTGCCGTATCCGGGCTGGACATTCGTGCCAGCGAGCCGAGAGTGCGACCCCGTTTCGATCTCACCGCTGGCGCGGGATGCGCTGGTGTCGGGCAGGACGATGGAGCTCACGCTCGACGTACGCCCAGTTCGTCACCTCGAGGGGCCGGTAAACGATCCCGCCGACCGCAGGGCTGTCGTACGGCAAGTGCTGACACCGGTTGCGGAACATGGCGGGTGTGCGGCCGTGGTCTGCAACACGGTCAACGATGCCCAGCAGACCTACTGCGTGCTCCGTGACTGGGCGCCCCACGGGGTAGACGTGATGCTGCTGCATTCCCGGTTTCCGGCTCGCCGTCGGGAGGAGATCACGGCGGAGATCACGGGCCGGTTGGGTAGGGATGGTGACCGTTCACGGTCGACGATCGTCGTCGCCACCCAGGTGATCGAACAGTCACTCGACTTGGACTTCGACCTGCTGGTGACGGATCTGGCTCCGATGGCGCAGCTGTTGCAGCGAGCCGGCTGATGCCATCGGCATGTCAGGCCGAGGCCGCCCTGGGCCCAGCAGCCGCGGGTCGTGGTCCTCGATCCGCGTGGGTCGGGCGGTGTCGATCACGTCAAGCCCGCTGCTTGGGGCGACGTGTACGCGCCCTACCTGCTGCGGGCCACGCACCTTCGGCTGGCGGGGGTCGACAAGATCACCGTACCTCACGCGGTGCAGGGCCTTGTGGAGGCGGTGTATGTGCCGCAGTCAATCCGCCACGAGCCGACGCTAGGCGCGGAGTATGACAGATACCGGGCCGAGGGCATGGCGGTGCGCGGAACGGCCGAATTAGGTGTCATACCCGATCCCATTGATGTGACCGATCTGCAATCGTTGAGTCACACCGAGACACCGGAGTGGCGTGCGTCCACCCGCCTGGGAGCGGAGTCAGACCGACTGCTCTGCTGCTACCTCGACGGTGACGGCGGCCAGTGGCTCGACCCGGAGAAGCGCATCCCACTCGCGGCGGAGTTGGACCGTCCGTCGCGATGAAGGTCGAGTTCGTCGACTCCCAGAAGGCCGAACACGGTGTCCAGCCGGTCCTGCAGGCGCTCG
>NZ_JBVJGT010000051.1:0-47787 GCF_055587185.1 Micromonospora sp. NPDC048040
CTGCTCCCCCCGTCTGTTTTTGGTGTGTATCCCTCTCCTTGTTCCTCCCCCCCCCCCCCCCCCCCCCCCCCCCCCCCGCGGCGGGTCAGCTCGCGCAGACCAGGGCCAGCGAGAGCCCCCACGTCTCGGCGTATCCGTCGGCGTCCTCGTGGGCCCAGGCGTTCGCCGTGCCGGCCGTGCCGTTCAGCCCGGTGAGCAGGGTCTGCGTCCGGTCGTCCTCGTGGATGCTGGAGACCTCGATGCCGGCGCCCACGCTGAGCAGCTTGCCGAGGGTGCAGGAGCCGGCGACGTTCCTGAGCGAACCGCTCGTGATCTCCGACGCCGCACGTACCACCTCGTAGCCGGCGGGCTCGTTGGCGCAGATGGCGAACGTCCGGAGGGCTTCCGTGCCGTGCGCCACCGTGCCCTGGTCCACCGTCCGGGCGACGGCCCAGGTGTAGTTGGTCCCCCCGTTCGGCCACAGGGCGTCGCCGAGGGAAACCCGGTCGAGGACGAAGGCGCTGTTCGAGTTGTACACCTCTGCGCCCGAGCCGAGGACCTTCGTGGTGCCCGGGCAGGCCGCGGTCTTGGACAACCGGTGGTGGTCGTTCCATCCGGTCTTGACCTCCGACACCACCTGATAGCCGGACGGCCGGTCGGCACAGAAGGCGAAGTAGGTGAAGCGCCAGTCTCCGGTGTACTTGACCGCGCCGACCTCACGCATCGACACCGTCCAGCTCGTACCGTCGGTGGACGGCGCGGACCTGTCCATCGCCACCCGTCCGGCCGCGTCCGAGGGGCTGGTCAGGTAGCCACCCCCACCGAGGGCGACCTTGCCGGCCGGGCAGGGCACCGTACGGGTTCGGTCCGAGCTGCCGAAGGTCGTCGTCACGGCAACCTTCTCGACCCCGGTTACGACGGGTTTCGCCGGGATCGGATCGAACTCGGCGAGGGCCGGGGCCGCCCAGCCGGCACCCGCCAGCGACGCGGCCAGCACGACGGCTGCGGTAACGGGACCGGTACTGGTGCGGATTCGCATCTGATGACCTCCTGTCATTCGAAGCGCCGACCGGTGTGCACGGCACGCCGGTCAGCTCCGCCGGACGTTTGTCGGCGGCTGACATGAGCGTCGGAGACCACGCTTGCCGTCGGCTAGCCGACGGCTTGCCACCGCATCGACCACATAGGATGGTGATCGTCCGGTCACAGGAGCAGGGATGACAATGAGGTGGTGCGTCCTCGGCCCGGTGGAGGTCTCCGTCGCGGGGCGGGCCCTGCCCATCGACCGGCCGCAGCACCGCGCGCTACTGGCGCTGCTGATGCTCAACGCCGGCCGGCTGGTCTCGCCAGGGCAGCTGATCGAGGCGCTGTGGGCCGCCGACCCGCCGGTGAGCGCGCGGACCCAGGTCCAGGTGTGCGTGTCCCGGATCCGGGCCGCGTTGCGTGCCGCCGACCTTTCCGGGGCACTCGTCACACACAGCGGCGGCTACCGGTTGCTCGTCGACGACGGCGCACTGGATCTGGCCGAGTTCACCGTCCTGGTGCGACAGGCCCGGGCTGCGGAGGCGGCCGGACAACTGACGGAGGCAGCGCGGCTGCTGCGCGCCGGGCTGGCCCTGTGGCGCGGGCCGGCGTTGGCCGGGGCGGCGGGAGCGTTCGTCGAGGCCGCCGCCGCAGGCCTGGACGAGCAGCGGCTGCTCGCCCAGGAGCAGCTGGCCGCGGTGGAGTTGGCGCTCGGCGGGCACGAGACCGTCGCACGCACCCTGCGTCCGCTCGTCGACGCCCATCCGTTGCGGGAGCGGCTGGTCGCGCACTACCTCGTCGCGCTCGCCGGATCCGGGTGCCAGGCGGATGCACTGCGGGTGTACGCCGACACGCGGCGTCGGCTGGTGGAGGACCTGGGCGTGGAACCGGCCGCCGAACTGGCGGAGACGTACCTGCGGGTGCTGCGCCAGGAGGTGACCGGGCCGGAGCCGGCGCGCGGAGGCGGCGTGCCGGCTGGGGAGCCGGCTGAGCCCGGGGGCCGCTCGGCCGGCCCGCCCGCCGGGTCCACACCCGCCCCGGCTCAACTCCCGGCGGACCTGGCCGGGTTCACCGGCCGGGCGGGGGCCCTGCGGGAACTGGACGCCCTGCTGCCGGAAGACGCCGACACCCCGACCGACGCCGGTACGAACCGGACGGTGATCATCTGCACCATCAGCGGTACCGCCGGGGTCGGGAAGACCACGACGGCCGTGCACTGGGCGCACCGGATCGCGCACCGCTTCCCGGACGGGCAGTTGTACGTCAACCTGCGTGGTTTCGATCTCGCCGGACGAGCCGTGTCGCCCGGCGAGGCGCTCCGGGGTTTCCTGGAGGCGCTGCACGTGTCCCCGCAGCGCATGCCCAGCGACCCCACCCAGCAGGCGGCCCTGTTCCGGACGACGGTAGCCGGCAGACGGATGCTGGTGCTGCTGGACAACGCCCGGGACGCCGACCAGGTACGACCCCTGCTACCCGGTACGTCGGGCTGCCTGGTGGTGGTGACCAGCCGTAACCAGTTGACGGGGCTGACCGTCACCGACGGCGCCCACCCGGTGTCGCTGGACCTGCTCGCCCCGGACGAGGCGCGGGCGCTGCTGGAACGCCGACTCGGCCGGGGCCGCTGTCAGGCGGAGCCGGCGGCGGTCGAGGCGATCGTCGGGCGGTGCGCCCGACTGCCACTGGCGTTGGCGATCGTGGCGGCCAGGGCCGCCACCGCCCCCGACCTTCCGCTGGGCACGCTCGCCGCCGAACTCGCCGCGACCCGCGCGGGTGACCTGTCGGCGTTCGACGCCGGTGATCCGGCCACCGACGTACGGGTGGTTTTCTCCTGGTCGTATCAGGCGTTGGACGCCGGGTCCGCGCGGCTGTTCCGGCGGCTGGGCCTGCACCCCGGGCCCGACGTCGGGCAGCCTGCGGCGGCGAGCCTGGCGGGGGTGTCGTTGTCCCAGGTCCGTCCGCTGCTGGCAGGGCTGACCCGGGCGAACCTGCTCACCGAGCGTTCCCCGGGCCGGTACGCCATGCACGACCTGCTGCGCGCCTACGCCGCACAACTGTGCGACGAGGTCGACTCGACGGCGGACCGGGAGGCGGCACGGCACCGCCTGTTCGACCACTATCTGCACACCACCCACGCCGCCGACGAGCTGTTCTATCCCTACCGCCTGGCCTGCCCGGTGACCCTGCCGCCGGCGCGGGCCGGGGTGACCGTGTCGACCGGGTCGGACCACATCTGGGCGGTCGACTGGTTCACCGCAGAGCACCAGGTGCTGCTGGCCACCGTGGCGCAGGCCGCCGCCGAGGGCTTCGACACCCACGTCTGGTCCCTGGCGACGGTACTCACCACGTATCTCGACCGGCGTGGGCACTGGGACGACCTGAGCGCGGTCCAGCAGACGGCGCTGGCGGCGGCACGGCGCGCGGCCGACCTGTTCGGGCAGGCCCAGGCACATCACGGCCTCGCCATCGCCTACACCTGGTTGGAGCGGCACTCCGACGCCCACCGTCACTACCGGGACACGTTGGCGTTGTACCGGCGGCTGGGCGACGACGCGGGTCAGGCGCACGCTCACCTGGGCATCAGTTGGGTGCTGGCCCGCCAGGGCCGGCACGACGCCGCGCTCGACCCGACCCGGCAGGCACTCGACCTGTACCGCAGCGCCGGGCACCTGCCCGGCCAGGCGAAGGCGTTGAACAATCTCGGCTGGTCGTACGCCCAGCGGGGTGACCACGAGGCGGCGCTGCCGCACCTCTGGGAGGCCCTGCGGCTCAATGAGCGAACCGACGACAGACGCGGCGCTGCCATGATCTGGGACAGCCTGGGTTTCGCCCAGCACGGGCGGGGCGAGCACCTGCAGGCGCTCGACTGTTACCACCGCGCGCTGCGCCTGCACCGGGAACTCGGCGACCGGTACGACGAAGCCGATGTGCTGGACAAGCTCGGCGACACCCGTCAGGCGGCCGGTGACCTGGCCGCGGCCCGCACCGCGTGGCGCGACGCGGCGGCGATCTTCGACGAACTGGACCTCCCCGACGCCGAGCGACCCCGTGGCAAGCTGGCCGGCATCGCCTTCGCGGACAGGGACGGCACTGCCTGAGTCGTGCCTGGATGCCCGAGCATCGCGCGGCAGCTGCCAACGTTCCGGAAGGCACTTCGGATCGTTCGAGATGCCGGGCTTGATCCGAAGGTGGTGCATTTGGCGAACTCTGCGGTGGGTGTGGACGTGGGCATCATCCACCCGTACGCCGTGGCCGGGCCCGGCGGGAGGGGCTGTTGGTGTCGGGGCGGGCGATCCGCGCCGAGCATCGCATGCACCCGGCCGACACCAAGGCCCGCCGCCGTGCCGTCGCCCGCCGCGCGCCGAAGCCGGGCCAGCGCGGTTACGACGGTGGCGCCAGTACCGGGCCCGGACGCGCAGGGTGGAGGCCCGGCATCGGAGGCGGGTGCGGCAGGCTCAACACGGGACAGCGCGGCCTCCGGCGCGCGACAAAGGCCTGCAAGAGTGCCGGCTCCTGGCCGTTCAAGGCGACAGGGATTCTGTCATTACGAACGCCCAGTCGGGAGGCTGTCCATGAAGGAGCTGACGGAGAACACGGCGTGGCCGGGTCCGGCCGGCCCGTATCCGGGCGGGCTGGAGAGGCCGTTGCCTTCCATGGTCGCGCGGTAGACCTCCAGCAGCCGGACGTGGTACTCCAGCGGCGCCCCCTCGGGGTTGGTGCGGCCGAGCGGCGTGGTCGGCTCGGGGCACCAGGTGGTGAAGCGCGGGGTGATGCCGCGCGACATGAAGTACTGGAGGCCCTCGGCGGTGGACGCGATGGCCTCGTCCACGGTCGTGAAGCCGTGCGGGGCGGCCATCTCGACGCCGGCCACGAAGTTCGGAATCACGTTGCGCGGCCCGAAGATCTCGGCCGAGTCGAGGATGCGGCGGTGCCACTCCTCGCGGCCGACGTAGCGCTCCTTGCCGGGGCAGTAGAGCTCGAATAGGCGCTTGTCCCACACCTCGTAGTTGGGGTGGTAGATCTGAATGCCATAGTTCTTGAACCGCTGCACGTCGGTGCGGGGCAGGGCCTGCGCGACCACCTTGCCGAGCCAGCGCCCCGGGAACCGTTCCTCGATCGCCTGGGCGTACCGGCCGTAGAAGTCGGCCTCCGTGCGCCCGTCGACCTTGGAAGTGATACTGCCGCCGGTAAGCGTGTACGCCTGGGACGCACGCTCGGTGTCGTACTTGTCGATGATCTCCAGGGCCTCGAGGACCTCGTCGACGGGTTTGACTCCGGTGTACGGGCGGCCGGCCGCCTTGTGCTGCCGCCAGTTGTGGTTGATGTCGCAGTACTGGCACTCCTCCTTGGCGCCAAAGTACTGGCAGACCCGGAAGACGGTCAGGTAGATGAGGTAGCCCCACTGGATCGTCGGGGCCACCTCCATCACCGACTTCCCGTTGGCCAGCGGTTGCTGGTAGTACGCCGGCATTGGCGGCAGCCCGACGTCGGCGATCGGCTTGCCGTCCAGGAACAGTCGCGTCCGTCCGTCGTCGCCGGTCCTGACGCGGTACGGCGAGGCAGGATTGGTGCGGACCGACACGATCGTCCGCCGCAGCCCGTACGGCCCGCCGGTCAGCACGATTTCCTCCGGTGGCCGGCGCAGCGCCGCCGTGCCCAGCTCCGGCAGGGTCCGGTGGTCGAAGGAGAAGATGAAGTACGACTTTGGTTTGACGTCGCCGGTTTCGTTGTCCGTCAGCGCCGAGTCGTCGAAGGCGAGCCCGCCGCGCAGCAGGTCCTCCTTGATGACCGCCTCGTGCGGTACCTGTGGGAAACGGCTCATCACATTCTCGACGAGATCAGTGCGAGACGGCATACACCCTCCTCAACGGGTTTCGCGGGACCGGGTGGCAGGGCGCCACCCGATCACCCACGTGTCAGCTCTGCTTGGTCTCCCAGAAGATGGTCGCGATCTCCTCGATCTTGGCGAGGAGTTGCTCGGCGACGGCCGGGTCGGCGGAGCCCTTCGTGCCGCTGGCACCGGCCAGCTTGGTGGCCTCGTTGAACAGGCCGTGCAACTGCGGGTACTTCTCGAAGTGTGACGCCTTGAAGTAGTCGGTCCACAGCACCCAGAGGTGGTGCTTGACCAGTTCGGCGCGCTGCTCCTTGATGATCAGCGAACGGGCGCGGAACTCCGGGTCGGTGTTGTCCTGGTACTTCTTGCTGATCGCGAGGATCGACTCGGCCTCGATGCGGGCCTGGGCCGGGTCGTAGACCCCACAGGGCAGGTCGCAGTGGGCGCTCGCGATGGTCCGCGGGCGCAGCAGAGATGACAGCCTCATCGAATTCCTCTCGGCAACAACGGTGTAGTGACGAAATCCCTGGCGTGATGGACGAGCGGACCGTCATGGCCCGAGGAACACCTCGAGCACAGCAGCCGCGACGAGCGTCGCGGCGCCGGACCGTCCGGTCCGGCCGCGCTGATGACCGTCACCCCCGTCGGACAGCGGCGGAAGGCACCCTGCATCAGCTCCGCGACGCCGATTCGTTGATCCACAACAACGACGCTAGACATTCAACCCGACTTCAGGTCAAGCCCGAGCTGTCCTGCTCACACCTCTCGTCGAGGCGTACCGGTCCCTGGCCCTGATAGCGAAGCCGATCCCCGGGATTGCGCGTCCCACACGACCGCATGGAGAGGCAGCCGCATCCGATGCAGCCCGTGAGATGGCGCTCGAGGTTCCCGATGTAGCGCCGCCGGGCTTCCAGCTCGCCCTTCCACATACGCGACACGCGGTGCCAGTCGTGCTGGCTTGGCGGTTGGCCGGCCGGCAGCGTGGCGAGGATCGCAGCGACGTCGGCGAGCGAGACGCCGAGCCGCTTGGCGGCGAGGACAAGAGAGATGCGGCGCAGCATATGGCGCCGGTAGAGGCGCTGATTGCCAGGGCTGCGCTCGGCGGCGATCAGCCCTTTGTCCTCGTAGAACCGTAGTGCGGAGGCGGGCAGCCCGGTACGAGCAGTGACCTCGCCGACGGTGAGCAGATCATCCGGGCCCGCAGGCTGCTCTGGTGGCACCCGGAGACCGTAAAACGTGAACCCTGGTTGAGTTCAAGCGGTTGAGGTGAAGTGCGGTTGAGGTTTTAGCGTTCACCCGTGACTTACGTGATCGCGTTGCCCTGCGTGGATCTGAAGGACAAGGCGTGCGTCGACGAATGCCCCGTCGACTGCATCTACGAGGGCGATCGGATGGCCGCGCTGCCACCGCAGGAGACGGAGTGACGATGGAGTTGTCCGTGGCGATCGTCGGCGCCGGCCCGGCCGGTGTCCACGCCGCCGGTGCCTTGAGCGAACTCGCACCCGGGACGCGGATCGACATGTTCGAGCGGCTGCCCGCCCCGTATGGCCTGGTCCGGCACGGCATCGCCCCGGACCATCCCGCCCGGGTCACGAAGCTCACCGGCGAGCTTCGTGCCGTGCTCGCCGGCAGCGGCGCCCAGCTCTTCTGCGGTGTCGAGATCGGCACCGACGTCACGGTGCGCGACCTGCGCAACCGCTACGACGCGGTCGTCATCGCCACCGGCGCCCGGCGCGACGTCCCCGTCGAGCTGCCCGGCCTCGGTCTGCCCGGCTCCTTCGGGGCGGCGGACTTCGTCGCCTGGTACAGCGGCCACCCCGACGCGTCGCCGGCGTGGACGCTGCGCGCGGAGTCCGTCGCCGTGATCGGCGCCGGCAACGTCGCCCTCGACGTGATCCGGATGCTGAGCAAGCCCGCGTACGCCCTCGCCGGCACCGGCATCCCGTTGCACGTGTTGAACGAGTTCGCCGCCAGCCCGGTCCGCGACATCCATCTGTTCGCGCGCCGCGGCCCGGCCGACACCCGCTTCAGCCCTAGCGAGCTGGGCGAGCTCGGTGACCAGGACGACGTCGATGTCATCGTTGACCCTGCCGACCTGGCCCCCGATCTGCACATGGAGCGCATGACCCGGCAATTCGCGCCCACCCGGAAGGTCGTCGACATCCTGCGAGCCTGGTCGCGGATCCCCGCTGCCGCACGGACCGCGTCACGGCGCGTCCACCTGCACTTCTACCGGATCCCCGCAGCCATTCTCGGCGTCGACCGGGTGCAAGGGCTGCGCACCGAACGCGCCGTGCCCGACGGCTACGGGCACATCACCGGTTCCGGTGACTACGAGGACCACAAGGTCCAGGCCGTCTACCGCGCCATCGGCTACGCCGTTTCACCCCTGGCAGGTGTGCCCTTCGACCCCGGTACCCGCACTGTTCCGCATCGCGCCGGGGCGGTGCTCGGCGAGCCGGGACTCTACGTCACGGGCTGGGCCAAACGCGGCTGCATCGGCCTCGTCGGCGCCACACGCGCCGACACCTTCCAAACCGCAAGAACGCTCTTGCAGGATCACGTACGCGAGCGAGGAACCGACCATGCGTGATCCCGCACGGGTCGCCGTCATCGGCGCCGGTCTGTGGATCTAACGGTGTTGCCGGCCAGACGCACCGCGTTGTGCGTGGTGAGGAGGGTGCCGTGACGACCCCGACACCGAACGACGTGACACCGAGGAAGGCCACAGCGCCCGTCAGCCCCCGCCGGCCTTGCGGATGTCCGTGAACCGCTGGCCGACCGCTGCCAGGTGCGTGTACGCGAGCTGCAGGTCGGCGATCGAGGTGACGAACGGCTGACTGTCCCCGGTTTCGAAGGAGCGCGAGCAGTCGCGGCCTGCCCGCGCGGCGTGCTCGACGAAGGACTGCCAGCTCGTCTGCGCCTGCGCGTCGGGCACGGCTGCGTAGCGAGCGGCCTCCTGGGCGATCGTCTCGATGCTCGCGCACAGCGGCCGGATCCGGGCCTCGTCCACCTCGACTTTGCCGTTCGCGCCCGGTTTCCGCGCTTTCAGGTCGCTGATGGCGACGGCGAACTTGCCGTACACGTCGAAGAACCGGGTCGTCAGACTGCCGCCACCCCGGCTCATCCAGGCCGCCACCTCGACGGCCTTCAACCGCGGCGAACCCGGGGAACCGGTCGGACCGGCCGTGGACGCGGCACCGCCGGTCGGCGGGGTGCTGCTGCTCGGTCCGGGTCGGGCAGCGGTGCCCTCGCTGGCCGGTGCGGCCGCCTCGAGCGCGATCATCAGCGTCATTGCCATCGAGACGACCACCGTGACGAACGCACGCCGCACCACCATTCGCGGCCGCCCCGGCACGTCGACGGCTGCCGGCCGGTCCCGCCGCCACCGGGCGGTGACGGCCCGCGCGCCGGCGACGAGCCCGGCGGCCGGGATGGCCGCGATCAGCGCCAACACCAGAATCCCGTCGAGCAGCCCACGCCACGCCGTCCACGCCTGCCCTGGCTGCCAGCCGCAGGAGGTGTGGAACAGCGTCAACGGCCCCACGCAGCCGTCGACGGCGACGAGCGCGAGCACGCCCACCGAACCACCGAGCACGGTCAGCTGGCCTGCGATGACCGCCGCGACGAGTTGCTGGCGGCCGGCGAGCATGCTGGCGACGAAGGCGCTCAGCGCCGCCGCGCCCAGCAGGGCGAACGTGACCCAGCCCTGATAGACGGTGACGAAGATCTGGGCCCGGGTCCCGATCACCGGCAGGGCGAGGTGCATGACCGCCATCGTCGTCGCGACCGCGGCCCAGCACAGCAGAGTACCGGCGAGGGCGGGCAGCACCAGCCGCCGGAATCGGGGCAGTGGCACCGGCCGCGGCGGCATGGCTGGAGCCGGCGCGACGAGGACCTCCGCACCCGGCCCCGGCACCGGAGCCAGACCTGGACTCGGCGCCGGGCGGGGCCGGACCAGCCAGGCGGCGAGCGGAATGGCCCATGAAACAGCGACCGCGATCTGGCTGAGCGGCACGGCCTCCAGCACCATCATGGACGTCAACCAGAAGAGCACGACATAGGCCGGCAGCACCGCCTCGTACGGCAGCAACTGCCCGGGTTCGAGACCACCCGGCGCGAGGAGCAGCGCGATGTTGCTCCGCGGTATGGGCACGCCGTGCGCCAGCCAGACACCCGGGCCGCGCCACCACGTCATCCAGCCCACGATCGCGACGAAGCCGGTGACGAACACGATCCACCGCACCGGGCGGAGGGAACGTCCCGGCCATGCCGACACCCACAGGTGGCAGCACTGTGTGATCCACCAGGTCACCGCGACGCCGGCGAGGACCAGCAGGAGCAGCAGCAAGGGCTGCTGGGGCAGCCACTCCCAGATCGCGACCCGGCCGGACACGAACTCGGTCACCAGCATGCCCAGCCCCAGCCACAACCCGGCCCGCAGGCCCCGGGGGCCACCGCGGCCCGCCTGCCAAGCCGGCTCCACCGCCTGCCAGACCAGACTGGAGATCACGCCGGTGGCCAGCAGCGCCACCGCGGCCACCGAGGCGACCGCCGGAGCGACCGTCGAGCCGGCCGCCGAGGCGACCGCCGAAGGGTCGATCCAGAACAGTTGAGCGTCGACCAGGATCAGGGCGGCACCGGTGAGGAACATCGCCAGTGCCGGGATGCGGGACAACACGCCGGGGTCGGCGAGCACCCGCCGGCGGGACTCCCAGTCGGGATGGATCCGCCACAGCTCACCGAAACCGGCCAGCAGGCGTCGACCCCGGCCGGCCCGCACCGGCGACGCGGCCGGCCAGCCGCGCAGATCCGCGCCCCACCGCGCCGCCGCCAGATCGGCGTGGAACTCCCGGGTCCGGAGCAGGTCCGAACGCGACAGGTAGACCAGCGCCACCAGCAGGGCCGCCGCCAACAGGTTGCGATGCGTGGGCACCGCATCGGGGGTGAAGGGAAACCTGACGAACAAGTGCAGGTGCGTGGCCACGAACGGCACGAGCGCCACCACGACGAAGGACCGCCACAGCGCGACCGTCGCGTAGGTCAGCGTCACGTCCCGGTTGTCGATGTGCCCCAGCTCGTGCAGTAGCACCGCGCGGACGGCATGCGGGTCGGTGCGCATCCGGGCCAGTAGCCCACCGTGCAGACACAGTCTGGGGCGTCCGGTCCGGCCGAACACCACCGCGCCGGCCGACAACGCGGTGGGGTCGACCAGCACTGTCGGCACCCGCCGCAGCCCGGTCTGCACCACCAGTTCCGCGATCATCCGGCCGACCTGCCCTTCCCGGTCGACGGCGGCCAGCGGCAGCACCCGCCCGCGCCGGGCCTTCCACCGGGGCAGAACCGCGAACAACACCGCGGCGGCACCGAGCAACAGCAGGGAGGTCGCCGGGATCACCCACCACGGCGGTGTGACGGCCTGCACCTCAACGCAGTCCGTCGGGTCCCAGGTGACCCGCCGGTCATCTGTCGGGACCATGCCGGCGCAGGTGACGGCGGCCGGCCGGAGCAACCCGAGATTCGCCAGCGTGAACTGAGTCATCCACACGCTGGCGACCAGCAGCAGCGTCAACAACAACACGAAACGCAGCGTCGTGGCGGCGAGCTGCCGTCCGGCACCAGGCACGACCTACCCCTCCGCAGCGCTCTGATCGAGGGCCAGCCGGGCCACCACGGCGTCGGCCACCGCGACCGCCTTCGTGTCGGTCAGGCCCCGCTCGGCGGCGACCTCCAACACCCGCCGCCGAACGTCACCCAGCTGCTCCTTGGACAACGGAGGCACCACGACCTGGCCGGTGCCCCGCTGGAACACTCGCCGCCAGAGCGCACCGAACCCCCGCTCCGCCCGGTTGACGGCCGCGCCGGCCGCACGCTGCGCCACTTCGTTCAGCACCAGCCAGACCACCGGGGTCACCAGCACCGCGACGTCGGCCAGGCCGAACCCCAGCGCCTCGCGACGCGCTCCGGAACCCCGCAACCGGCGTGCGACCGCCCGGCCGCCCAGCGTCGCGAGACCGTCCACCACCACCAGCTCCTCCGGCGCGTGGACAGCGACCACGTCGCGCACCACCCCCGCCACCGTGCCGTGCACCGCCGAATCCATCGCAGCCTCCCGGGGACAGAGCGCAGGAAGCCACTGTCACATCAGAAACAAACACATGCCAGTCATCGATGCGACCAAATGAGCTTTAAGGTAGTCAACCGCAGCGCCAGGTCTAGTACCAACGCCGTTCAGTTGAGTCGGTTGGTGGCTTGTCAAGGCGTGTCGAGGAGTGCGAGGCAGCGGAGCTCCGGTAGAGAGGGTTGTCACTCCGAGACACCCCGCAACCAGGAGCTTCGCCGTCGGGACAGATTGCCCCAACGCGTACGACGATGGTGGCGGCGGGCCGGTTCGCGCCGGGTCACCTGGTCGGGTCGACACAGCTGGTGCCGTTCGAGACGGTCGATGATGCGCTGGAGACCGCTTATCGGATATCCGCAATACCGTGCCGATTCCACACCGACGCGGAGTCGGCGGGGCTGCGTCGGGACAGCCCGCCGAGTGGGCCGACGCGGTCGCCCTCGACACGGTGATCCGCAACGGGTCGGCGCGGGCCAACGCCGACGGACACCCGCTGCACGGGCAGTTCCTCCCGCACCGACAGCGGGTCCCGCTCGACCGGGTCATCTCGCGCCCACAGCCCGCCGACGCTGACGTCCCGGACGCGCCGCCAGGTACGTCCGTGGACATGTCCCCACCCCGACCAGCCCGTCGACACCGCAGGCGGCGGGAGCGCCGGGGCGCGGGAGGCGGCGTGACTGAACATCCTCCCCAGCCCGCACGACTCACCGAGAGACTGCGGCTCGGATCGCGGTGCGACGGCCGCTGCCGCCAGGTGCCACCCGGAGTGGCGGGCGGTGGTCATGCTGGAAGGCATGATCCGGTTCGTGCTCAACGTGCTGTGGCTTGTCTTCGGCGGTGGCCTCGTGCTCGCCGCCGGCTACGGTATCGCCGCGCTGATCTGCTTCGTGCTGGTCGTCACGATCCCGTTCGGCGTCGCTTCCCTGCGCCTGGCCGTCTATTCCCTGTGGCCCTTCGGCCGCACCGTGGTGCCCAAGCCCGGCGCCGGGATCGCTTCCGGGCTGGCCAACGTCTTGTGGGTGGTGCTCGCCGGCTGGTGGCTGGCCCTGTCCCACATCATCGCTGGCATCGCGCTCTGCCTCACGATCATCGGCATCCCGTTCGGCGTCGCCAACTTCAAGCTCGTCCCGGCCGCGTTCTGGCCCCTCGGCCGCGAGGTTGTCGACGCACCATAGAAGCGGCGCCTCTGATCCACAGCGATGGCCGGGACCTGGCAGGGCGCGAGCCTGGCTCGAGCGGTCACGGGGGGATCCACCCGAGCCGGCGTCGCCAACCTGCACCCACGACACGCCGCCGTTGCCAGCAGCGGGTCGCGTTCCAGGTGGCCAAGCCACGGCGTCACGCGTAGGAGGGCGCGGGTCAGCCTGCTCGAGGTACTGACCGCGGCCACGGCCGCTTCGACCTCAAGTTCGTCGCAGGCGGTGCGTCACCGTCACCCGCTCGGGTCGTCAGCGAAGCATCTGCCGGCGTTTGTGTGACAGGTCGGTGTGGTGGTGGGCACCGGGGTGGCAGCGGGGATCGGTGTGGACGGTGGCGCTGGTGAGTCGGGGTACGGCGTGGGTGAGTTGGTGTTCGGCGTCGGCGGCGATCTCGTGGGCGGCGACGAGGCTGAGGTGGGTGTCCACGACGAGTTCGGCTTCGGCGTGGAGGCGGTGGCCGATCCAGCGGAGCCGGACGGTGGTGACGTCACGGACGCCGTCGACGCCGCGCAGTGTGGTTTCGGCCTGATCGACCAGCTCAGGGTCGACGGCGTCCATGAGGCGTCGGTAGACCTCGCGGGCGGCGTCCTTGAGGACGAAGGTGATGGCGACAGCGATGGCGAGACCGACGACCGGGTCGGCCCAGCACCAGCCGAGGGCGGCCCCGCCGGCGGCGGCGAGCACGGCGAGGGAGGTGTAGCCGTCGGTGCGGGCGTGCAGGCCGTCGGCAACCAGGGCGGCGGAGCCGATCCGGCGGCCGACGCGGATGCGGTAGCGGGCGACCACCTCGTTGCCGATGAAGCCGACGAGGCCGGCGGCGGCCACCCAGGGCAGGTGGGTCACCTCGGCCGGGTGCAGCAGTCGGGTGATGGCGGTCCAGGCGGCGGCGACGGCGGAGGCAGCGACGACCGCGACGATGATGATGCCGGCGATGTCTTCGGCCCGGCCGTAGCCGTAGGTGTAGGCGCGGGTGGCGGCGCGCCTGCCGAGCAGGAATGCTATCGCGAGGGGTACGGCGGTGAGGGCGTCGGCGACGTTGTGCAGGGTGTCGCCGAGCAGAGCGACCGAGCCGGACAGCACGACGATGACCGCTTGAGCGACGGCGGTGATCCCAAGGCCGACGAGCGAGATCCACAGGGCGCGTAGTCCCTCGCGGGAGGACTCCAACGCCGGGTCGGTCTTCGCGCGGGAGTCGTGCGAGTGGGGGACGACCGCGTGGGTCAGCCGGTGCCACCAGGCGGCGAACCGGCCACCGTGGTGATGGCCGTGATCGTGCGGGTGGTCGTGGCCCTGGCCGTGACCGCGCTCGTGACCGCCCGGATGGTCGTGGCCCTGGCCGTGATCGTGGTCGTTCACCGCGTCTCCCAACGTCCCTTACGGCAGGGGAGTTGGTACCCCCGACTGCGGCGATAATATGTGCTCATGTACGCACGCGACAATGATGCAGGTGCCAGTGACCTGCAACAACGCCTCCCTGCCGACAGCCACGTCGAGGCAGCAACGGAGATGTTGCGGATGCTCGCGGACGGCACACGGCTGCGGTTGATGTGGCTGCTCGTCGACGGGGAGCACGACGTGACCGCGCTGGTGACGGCGCTGGGAGTGGCGCGGCCGGCGGTGTCGCAGCACCTGGGCAAGTTGCGGCTGGCAGGACTGGTCACGGTGCGGCGCAACGGCCGGCGTGCGTTGTACCGCGCCCGGGGAGGTCATGTGCGTCGACTCGTAACCGAGGTTACGCACGCCGCGTCGCACCGGGTGGCCGGCATCCCCGAGCACGACTGACCACCCGGGGCCAGAGCACTACGTGATGGGCTTGGAGCGGGGGGCGGTGGACCACTCGGGGGTGAAATCGCGGACCGTCTCCCTGGCGGTGCGGGCGCGGTCGCCTTGGACGTGCACCCCGAGATGATGCCGGACGGCACCTGGCCAGTCGCCTTCCCGCGCGGCGAACCATCGCCGGTCAGGCCCGGCGGCTCGGGGACCAGGATGCCTGGATAGAGTGCCTGCCATGGGTGAGGACACCGTCCGCTCGGTGGAGATCGAGCGCACCAGCGTGGGGCAGTACGTCGTGCGGAATGTCCGCGGCGGATCGATGTCGATGGGCACGGGCGAGGACGGCAGCTTCACGCCGGTGGAACTGCTCTTGGCGGCTATCGGCGGCTGCACCGCGATAGATGTGGACCACATCACCAGCCGCCGCGCCGAACCGACTCAGTTCTGCGTCGAAGTCACTGGCGACAAGATCCGGGACGAGACCGGGGGAAACCGGATGGAGAACCTCACGGTCGCGTTCACCGTGACGTTCCCGGTGGGCGCGGACGGCGACAGGGCGCGCGAGGCGCTGCCTCGGTCGCTGCAGCAGTCGCACGACCGGCTCTGCACCGTCTCCCGTACCGTCGAACTTGGCACTCCCGTCTCGATCGTCGAGGCTGCCGGTTCTACCGGGGACTGAGGTCTCCGGGCGTCATCCGGGGTCTACCGGCGGCGAGGTGTTCGATCATCCCGCGGGCGGAGTGCTCGCGCTTCTCGATGTGCAGCGTCTCTGGTCAGCTTAGCGATCCTGTGTCGGATTGGGTTTCCGGGATCGTTTCCCACTGTGGTGGGGAGGCGTGGGCGTGGAGGTGGAATCCTGCGCCCAGGGCGGCTCCTCGTGGCCGGTGGCCGGTGGTGGGTGTTGTGCTGGTCGTGTTCACGCCCTGGTGTCGGTGGGCTGCGCGGGGCAGCTTCAGCCGGTCCGTTGGTGCGTGTCCCTCCGGACGCTTGCCCGCCTGGCTGTGGGGCCGGGTGGGGGAGGGTGCCCTGCGTCGCCTGGGCGCGGGGCGTGGTGGCTTGTGCCGGGTGGGGCCGGTCTTCGACCGGTCCCGGCGGCTGCTTTTGGTGGGTGGGGTGACGACGGCTGTGGTTTCGAGTTTGTCCACGACCGCGCGGATCACCATCTGCCCGCTGGCCTTGTCGGTGATGGTCGTGGCTTGGTGGGTGAGGCCGCGGGCGGCGATGCGGCGCCAGGCGCCGTTGTCGCGGTCGCCCTGCCAGCCGCAGCCGCCCGTGTTGGGGCAGATGGCCCACTTCCATCCCGCCAGGGTGGGCTTGTCGGGGGCTTTGCGGTGTTGCAGCGGGGTCAGGCATTGCGGGCAGTGTTTGGAGGTGTTGCGGGCGGGGACGGTGACCACGGCGATACCGGTCTCGGCGGCAAGGTGCCGGATGCGGTCGGTGATCTTTCCGCGTACCTGTTGGGACAGGCGCGTGTTGCGGGTGCGGCCCATGCCCTTGGCTTCCATCGAACGCAGGTCTTCCACATAGATGACGCTCGCCTTGGCGGCGATCGCCTGGTCGACGGTCCAGCGGGCGGCGGCCCACGCGAGGGCGCTGTTGAGGTGTGAGCGGCGGTCGGACACGTGCCGGATCTCGGCGCGCAGCGCCTCGTGTTTCGCTTCCAGGTGCTCGTCGGGGTGGCCGCCGGTCAGCCGCAGGTACTGGTCGTCCTTGGCGTGCAGCCGTTCTGACAGGCGTCGGAGGCGGTGCTGTTTGGCGAGGACTCCGGCGGCCCGGAACTGGCCACCAGCCCCCAACGCCGTGATCCGCCCATCCTTCTGTAGCCGTAGGGCTCCCGCGCTGAGGAGTGTGTTGAGGCCCCAGTCCACGCCGAGCGCCACCATATGACCGGTGGGCTGGGCCTTCGGCACGGCATGGGTGTATGCCATATCGGCGCACACCTGTCGGCCGGTGACGCGGAGGGTGGGCAGGTGCAGCACCGCCGAGACGGGAACCGTGGGCGGCAGGATGATCGGGCAGGCGACCCACGTCCAGTCCCGATACGCCCGCGGATCCGCACGGGTGGGCAACTGCACGCGCAGCAGCGCCCTGGCCGGGTCGGCCTCGCAACGCTCGATGGTGGCCTGCTGCCGGTCACACGCGGCCAGCAGCAGCATCCGCGGGACCTTCGGGACGCCTTCAAGCTCGAACACATCCACCGGCAAGTGACCGGTGGCCCTGAGGAACGTGGCGGCCTGCCGGGTGCGGGACTTGATGATGCTGGACGGCAGATGCTCCCCGCCAGGGATCGACGCCCGAACCTGCTCCCACTCGGCGGGAGTGCGCTGACGTGGATCGGCCGGCCACGTCGCCAACACCCCCGCGGTCACACCGGCACGCCACCCCACCGAACGCAGAACACGCCCCGCCTGCTCCTGCGCCATCCGCACGACCCGGTCGTTGACGATCACACCCTCCGGGACGGTGACCGTCCAGCCCAGCCGCCGCAACGCCATCCACGCATGCGACGGCAACCTCCGGCCACCCGCATCCACCCCGCCGGCCAACACCCCCACATCCGCGGCATTCAAATGCTCGCTGATCAGAGCGCCCACCATTCCCGCCACCAGATCGGCACACCAGCCGACCCGCTGCGCAACCGCGACCTGGGACAGCACCTCACCGGTCTTCTCGTCCACACCCCCACGCACAAAGGTGGGGGCGCACGCCGTGCGGGACGTCTCGCCTTCGGCCAGCGGCAGCTTCCCGCTCACCGGCCTACCACCTCGACACCGATCGCAGAAAACCGGCGCCCACGGCCGAACCACGACACCGGAACCCTCCCCGACCCAGCCCAAAGACGAAACGTCACCGGGTGAACACCCAGACGCTTCGCGGACTCCGCGAATCGAAGAAATCCCACACCATCAATCTAGAATCACCCAAGATCCCTAATCAAGTTGGTGAGCCTTGGGCGTGTCCTGCCGATCTTGTAGTGGTTGATCGTTGACGATGCGCCGGTGGTACGTCGTGGCGAACTGACCGATGAGGCGTGGGCGGTGATCGCGCCGCTGCTTCCCGAGCCGGGTGGTGCTCGGGGGCGGTGGCGGGATCACCGGCAGGTCATCAACGGGATCTTGGTGGAAACTGCGCACGGGTGCGCCGTGGCGTGACCTGCCGGAACGGTTCGGGCCTTGGAAGACCTGCCACGAACGACTGCGCCGGTGGACCGCGGACGGGACGTGGGATCGGATCCTGGCCGCGGCGCAGGTTATGACGACGGCACACCGGTGCAATGGACGATCAGCATCGACTCGTCGATCGTGCGGGCGCATCAGCATGCCGCTGGCGCCCGTAAGAAGGGGGCTCCCCAACCTGTCCGGCGACGCCTGGTGCGCAGGATGGCGAGGCGATCGGCCGGTCCCGAGGCGGACTGAGAGTACGAAGATCCACTTGGCGGTCGACGGGCGCGGCCGGCCGTTGTCGATCCTGCTCACCCCCGGCCAGGCCGGCGACAACCCCCAACTCCTCGCGCTGCTGGACGCGATCCGCGTCAACGAACCCGGACCCGGACGGCCCCGCAAACGCCCCGACGTGCTGGTCGCGGACAGGGGCTACGCCCACGACTCCACCTGCCGAACCCTGCGATCGCGCGGGATCCGGCACGTCATCCCGGAACGCTCCGACCAGGTCGCCTGCCGGTCCGCCAAGGGCAGCGCCGGCGGACGGCCACCGGACTTCGACAAGGAGGTCTACCGCAAGCGCAACGTCGTGGAGCGCTGCATTAACCGGCTCAAGCAGTGGCGTGACCTGGCCACCCGCTACGCCAAACGGGCATCCCTCTACCAGGCCAGCCTTGTCCTCATCGCCGCCATCATCTGGCTTGCGTGATTTTTCGGCCTGAAGAGGCATCTTCAGCGACGCCAGAATTGCCGGGGTGCGAACCCTTCACGTCGCAGCCAGTGCTCGGTATAGACAACCCGCTCTGCCTCAACGACCACGAGTGTGTCCTCGGGCGGCTCGGACAGGGGTCGCCCTCGCTCGGCGTGCTCGTTCTCCCATCGGAACGCCTCCCAATAGTGCGCACGGTCCGGATGCCCCGGATCAAGCACCCTGGCAGTTCCGAACAGTTGAGCCCCGCGACTGCTGGCCAGCCCGACCAGCGGCGCGAAGATCCCGACGGACACGCGCGGATCGGTAGCGATGTTGCGCATCTTCGGCGAACGCGGCGCGGCGGTGAAGAGCACCGCGAAGCCGAGCGGGTAGTACCGCACCGGGGTGGCCAGCGGCCCGTCCGGACCCGTGGTCGCGAGCACGCACATGTTCTGCGACGACAGTAGGTTGAGAATGCGCTCTTCAAGCCGTTCACGATCGAGCCGCCTCGCCGGCGTGGGCCCGGTCAGCCACGGGTTGGTCAACGGCATGCAGCGTCCTCGATCATGGCGAGCACCCTACCCACATGGCCTGCCCAACGGCTACCAAGATCGACAGGACACGCCCTTGTGGCCGCCACGTCGCGGATGGGGCGGCGACGGAAGCTTTCGCCCGCCCTGATCCTTCCCGTTCTCGGACTACGCACCAAGGTTAGGCGCACGGCTCCGCGGCTGAGGGAGCGTGCTCGGCGCGGTTCAGCCCGCGTCCGCCGCGGCCGGTGCGTCTACGAGATTGGTGAGTCGATGCGCCGCCCGCGTCACAGCAGTCGGCCCTTCAGCTGAGACCGCGGTGAGCGGCCCACAGCGCGCTGGCCTGGTTGGCAGCCTTGTCGACCAGGGCCACCAGCTCGGGCCTGTCGGGCACGGGGAACGAGGCATAGGTGCCTCGGCCGCCGCCAGTCGGTCGGCCGTACGCCTTTGCCGCGAGGCGCCCGTCCGGGAGGAGCTGCGGCAACCAGCAGCGGTTGCCTGGCGTGGAGCAGGGCACCTGCGGCGCTGGCCGCGACCGCGGTGCCCGGCGGCAGCACCAGCACGGCGGTCAGCGGTTTCACGGCAGCCAGCAGCGACACTGCCAGATAAGCACGGCCGCGCTGGACACCTCGATGAACGAGTCCAGGCCGAAACCGACCAGTGCCATCGCCGACGAGGGCGCCGCGCTGACGATGTCCCACATCGAGGCCTTCGAGCGGCCCGGGTACCGGCATCGTACAGCCGAGCCGAGCCGAGCGGCGACGTGCACGCTGTCGGCGCGTAAGCGACCTTGCAGTGTCGACTGTGGTCGCCGCTGGCGGTCGGCGGGGCGTACTGCCAGGTCAATGGGCCTGGGCGGGGGTGCGGTCGCCGGGTCGGGACCGCCGGAGGGGGCGGTGTTGCCAAAACGAGGTCTTGACGAGTCGGGAAGTTTGACATTTGATAAATCCCGCCGATGCAGGAGGTCTCATGTCAGCTCGCACCCGTCTCGTCGCGGCCGTCGCCGCAGCGGCTCTCACACTCACCGTCGCCGGCTGTGGTGATTCGGAGAAGGCCGATTCCCCCGATGCCGCTTCCGTCACCTACCTGACCTCCTTCGGGACGTTCGGTCGGGACGCGTACGCATACGTCGCCCTGGAGAAGGGCTACTTCAAGGAGGCCGGGCTCAACGTCACCATCAAGCCCGGCACCGGCACCGTCGATGTCATGAAGCTGATCGGGTCGGGGCAGGCCGACTACGGCCCGGGCGACCTCTCCGGGGTCATCACCACGCTGGCCAACGAGAAGATGCCGGTGCGCGTGGTGGCCGCCATCCACCAGCGGTCGATGGCCGGCATCGCCTCGCTGGACAAGGCGATCGACTCGCCGGAGAAGCTGCCCGGCGCCAGCATCGCGGACAGCTCCGGCTCCACCAACATGATCATTTTCCCGGCGTACGCCAAGGCGGCCGGCATCGACCCGAAGTCGGTGAAGTTCGTCCCGTCCTCGCCGCAGTCGCTCCCGCAGTTGCTCGCCGCCGGCTCGGTGGACGCGATCGGTCAGTTCGCCGCCGGCAAGCCGCTGCTGGAGAAGGCGGCCGGTGGCAAGACCGTCACCATGCTGCCGTACGCGGACAAGCTTCCCGACCTGTACGGCAACGGCCTGCTGGTCTCCGCCGCGAAGCTGGAAAGCAACCGCGCGGAGGTCGAGAAGTTCACGGCAGCGCTGGTCAAGGGCCTGCTCTACGCGGTGGAGCACCCCGAGGAAGCCGCCCAGTTGCTCAAGAAGCACGACCGGACGGCCGACGAGAAGGTCGCCGCCGCCGAACTCACCGAGATGCGGCCGTACGTCCTGGGTGACGGCGGGCCGGCCGGAAAGCTGACCCGGGAGCGGGTGGAGGCGATGATCAAGCTCCTCGCCGGCACCGGCACCCTCAAGTCGACGCCGAACGCCGAAGACATCGGCGTCTACGACATCGCAAAGTCATAACTTCCTCTTCGACGGCGGTGCGCGCGGCTGGTTGCGGCGCGCACCGCGAGGGGCGAACCATGATCGGAATTCGTAACGTTTCGCAGATCTACCGCACCCGGGCCGGTGACGTGGAGGCCCTGCGTGATGTGTCGCTGGAGGTCGCCGACGGCGAGTTCGTGGCGATCGTCGGGCGGTCCGGGTGCGGTAAGTCCAGCCTGCTGCGGCTGGTGGCGGGCCTCCAGGCGGCCACCTCGGGCGAGATAACCGTCGCCGGCACCCCGATCCGGGGGCCACGGCGGGACATCGGCTTCATGTTCCAGCGCCCGGCCCTGCTGCCGTGGCGGTCGGTCATCGACAACGTGCTGCTGCCGACCGAGGTGTTCAAGCAGGACCGCCGGGACGCCCGGGCACGCGCACACGAACTGCTCGACCTGGTCGGGCTGAACGGCTTCGAGAAGCGCCTGCCGCACGAACTCTCCGGCGGCATGCAGCAGCGGGTCTCGCTGTGCCGGGCCCTCATCCAGCAGCCGCGGGTGCTGCTGATGGACGAGCCGTTCTCCGCGCTCGACGCGCTCACCCGCGCCGACCTCACGGTCGAACTCCAGCGCCTCCAGATGAAGCACGCCTCGACGGTGCTCTTCGTGACGCACTCGGTCGACGAGGCCGTGCTGCTTGCCGACCGGGTCGTCGTACTCAGCCCGCGACCGGGCCGGCTGCGGCAGATCGTGGGGATCGACATCGCCCGCCCGCGTTCGCTGGGACGCGACGGCCACTCGGCCGAACTCGGCGTGCTGCGCGCCCAGCTGCACGACCTGCTCATGACCCCCGAGGAGGTGGCACGGTGACGGTCACCGAAACCCGCCGTACCGGCCGCGACAAGCCACGCGCCGCAGGCCGCTGGGCGCAGCAACTCCCGCCCGTGCTCGGCGTCGTGGGCGCCACCGCCCTGTGGTGGGCGATCACGGTCGTCTTCGAGGTGGAGAGCTTCATCCTGCCGTCCCCGGTGCAGGTGGCGCAGACCATGGTCGAGGAGTCCGCCTACCTGTGGGACAACACCCTGGTCACCCTCTGGGAGACGCTGCTGGGCTTCCTGCTGGCCATCGCGGTCGGGGTGCCGCTGGCGCTGATCGTCACCGCCTCGCGGATGCTGGAACGGACCGTCTACCCGCTGCTGCTGATGCTCAACGCCGTACCGAAGGTGGCCGTCGCGCCGCTGCTGGTGGTGTGGATGGGCTTCGGCCAGTTCCCCAAGGTCTTCCTGGTCTTCCTGGTCTGCTTCTTCCCGATCGTCATCTCCACCGCCGCCGGACTCAGCTCCACCCCGGCCGACCTGGTGGAGCTGGGCCGGTCGCTGAAGACCAACTGGTGGCAGACGTTCCGCATGATCCGGATGCCGGCCGCCGTCCCGCAGCTCTTCGTCGGTCTCAAGCTCGCCATCACCCTCGCCGTCATCGGCGCGGTGATCGCCGAGTTCGTCGGTGCCACCGAGGGGCTGGGCTACGCGATCGTCGCCTCCGGCGCCAGCGCCGACACCGCGTTGGCCTTCGCCGCGATGATCCTGCTCGGGGTGCTGAGTGTCGTGCTGTTCTACCTGCTCGCCGCAGTCGAGCGGTTCTTCGTACCGTGGGCGGACCGGTCATGAGCGCGCCGGACTTCCCGCCGACGGTCCCGGTCCGGTGGCTCACCGACGCTGTCGCCTCGGTCTTCGGCGCACTGGGTTTCTCCGAGCAGGCGGCCGGCCTGGTCGCCGGCTCCCTCGTGGACGCCGACATGCGGGGAATCTCCTCGCACGGGGTGATGCTGCTGCCGATGTACGTGGACCGGATCAGGGCCGGCTCGGTCAGCCGGGCCGAGCGGGCCGAGGTGGTCCGGGACAAGGGCGCCATCGCGGTGCTCGACGCCGGCCACGCGCTGGGGCAGCTCACCGGTGACCAGGCGATGCGGCTGGCGGTGACGAAGGCGCAGACGTACGGCGTCGGCGTGGTCACCGTCCGCCGGGCGTTCCACTTCGGCGGGGCGTTCCGCTACGTGGACCTCGCCGCGAACAGCGGCTGCGTCGGCATCGCGGCGGCCAACACCCGCCCGCTGATGCCCGCCCCGGGTGGCGCCTCGGCGGTGGTCGGCAACAACCCGCTCGCGGTGGGCGTACCCCGCGCGGGCGGCAAGCCGGTGATCCTCGACGTGGCGCTCTCCGAGGCCGCGCTCGGCAAGATCCGGCTGGCTGCCGGTGAGGGCCGCGAGATCCCCGCGAGCTGGGCGACCGACGCGCAGGGGCGGCCCACCACCGATCCGGCCGCCGCGCTCAAGGGACTGTTGTTGCCGTCCGGCGCCCACAAGGGATACGGTCTCGCGCTCATGATCGACGTACTGACCGGGGTGCTGTCCGGCGGGGCGTACGGCCGGGGCGTCCAGGGCCTCTACGCCGACGTCTCGGTGCCCAACGACTGCGCGCACTTCTTCCTCGCCCTGGACGCCGAGGCGTTCGCCGAGGACGCGGAGGAGATCGCCCGCCGGGTCGACGACCTGGCCGACCAGGTGCTCGGCTCCGCGCTGGCGCCCGGCACGGAGCAGGTCCACCTGCCCGGTGACATCGAAGCCGGCCGGTACGACCGGGCATCGCGCGACGGTGTCGCGCTCCAGCCGTCGGTCTTCGCGGGACTGGCGGAGGTCGCCGCCGGGCTGGGCGTGCCGCTCCCGTCACCGGCCAGCGCCGGCTGACCCCGGTCGACGAAGGAGGAAGGAAGTCATGCAGGCCAGTTTCGACGCCACCGGCGAGGTGCTCGTGGTCACCGGCGGCGCCAACGGGATCGGCGCCGCCCTCGCCCACGCGTACGCGGACGCGGGGGGCACGGCCGTCGTGTTCGACGTGGCTTCGGGCCAGCCGCACCCCAGCGGGCGGGTGCACGAGCACCGGGTGGACGTGTCCGACCGGGACGCGGTGCACGCCGCGGTCACCCGGGTGCTCGCCGAGCACGGGCGGATCGACGCCCTGGTGGCCGGAGCGGCGGTGCAGCCGCGGTGCGACGTGGTCGACATGGACCCCGAGCAGTGGCGCCGCACGCTGGCGGTGAACCTCGACGGGGTGGTCTGGTGCGCGCAGGCGGTCCTGCCGGACATGATCGCCCGCCGCTCGGGCGCGATCCTGGTCTTCGCCTCGGGCCTGGCCACCGCCGGCCGGGCGCAGGCGTCGGCCTACGCGGCGAGCAAGGGTGCGTTGATCGCCTTCGCCAAGTCGCTCGCCGCCGAGGTCGCCGAGCACCGGATCCGGGTGAACACCGTCTTCCCCGGAGTGGTGGACACCCCGCAGTTCCAGCAGGCCAACCCGACCGGTGGTGAACGGGAGCACTGGGCGCGGGCCACCGGCATCGGCACACCGGCCGACGTGGTCGGCCCGCTGATGTTCCTGCTCTCGCCCGCCGCGACCATGACCGGATCCACCCTCACCCGTGACCGGGCGTACCCGAGGAGCGAAGCACAATGAGCAGCACGACCGAGCAGTTGCCGGTGGGCATCGTGGGCGCCGGGCCGGTCGGCCTGGTCACCGCGCTGGGCCTGGCCCACTACGGCGTGCCGGTGGTCATCTTCGAGGAGGACGAGCGGCTGTCGCTGGACACCAAGGCCGGCACCGTCCTCACCCGCACCCTGGAGGTGCTGCACCGGTACGGCGCCCTGAACGACGTGCTGGCCGGGTCGCTGCGCATCGACGAGATCGGCGAGCTGGACCGGGCCACGAACACCCAGACCCTCAGCGTCCGGACCGGGGACCTCACCGAGGACACCCGCTTCCCGTTCGTCATCAACATCCCGCAGCACGAGCTGGAGCCGATCCTGCGGCAGCGGCTCGACGCCACCGCCCCCGGCGCGCTGCACATGGGACACCGGCTGCTCGACTTCGTCCAGCACCCGGACCGGGTGGACCTGCGGCTGCGCACCGCCGAGGGGGAGCGGACGGTTCCGGTGCGGTACCTGCTGGGCTGCGACGGCGGTCGGTCCGCCGTCCGGGACCAGATCGGCGCGCGGGTCGAGGGCGAGACGTACCAGGAGCGTTACATGCTGGTCGACCTGAAGGTCGACCTGGACGTGGAGAACCCGCGCGACTACCCGTACCTGGCCTACTTCGGTGATCCCCAGGAGTGGATGATCCTGGTCCGCCAGCCGCACTGCTGGCGATTCCTCTACCCGCTGCCGGCCGGGCAGGCCGAGCCGGACCGGGAGGAACTGGCCGACAAGGCACGCCGGTTCATCGGGGACACCAAGACCCTGGAGATCGTCGGCACCAACATCTACAACGTGCACCAGCGGGTGGCCGACCGGTGGCAGGACGGGCGGGTCTTCCTGCTCGGCGACGCCGCGCACCTGATCACCCCGATGTGGGCGCTGGGCCTGAACACCGGTGTCCTGGACGCCTCCAACCTGCCCTGGCGGATGGCCTGGGTGCTGCGCGGCTGGGCCGAGCCGAGCCTGCTCGACGGTTACCAGGTCGAGCAGGAACCGGTCGCCACCAAGGGCTCCGCGGCGATGGCCGCGGCGGCGCGGGCCTACATGGCCCGCCGTGCGGACGACCCGGGGGTGATGACCGCCGGCAACTGGGGCAACGCGTTCACCCGCGCCATGCTCGGCGTACGCCTCGACGTGAGCGGCACGGGCGACTGGTCGATGGTCGCCGCCGGTGACGAGCCGCTGCCGGTGCTGGCCGGGGCGCGCAGCCCCGACCTGCCGCTGTTCGGTCAGTCCGGCACGGTGCACCTGCACGACCTGGCCGCCGACGCCTTCGTGGCGCTTTACTTCACCGACCCGCGCCGGGTCCCGGCACTGCCGCCCCAGGAGTCGCCCGCGCTGCGGCACTACGTGGTGAGCCGGTGGGACGCGCCGCACGACTCCGGGCTGCGGGACCGGGCGCTGTTCGACCCGGGAGACCGGGTGCGGCGCCGCTTCGGGGTCGACAACGACACACTGGTGCTGGTCCGCCCGGACGGGCACGTGGCGGCGATCGTCCCGTTCGACCCCGTCTCCGGCGTCGACACGGCCGCCCAGCTCTACGCCCGGATCACCGGCTGCCCACCGCCCGTGACCCGGTCCGACAACACCCTCGTCTGCGAAAGGGATGACAATGAGTAACTACGGTCACGCGACCGCCCCGGACGGAACCCAGGTCGAGCTCGGTGCCGTCGGCCAGCAGGTGGTCTTCGAGAACGACCAGGTGCGGGTCTGGGAGATCAGCCTGGCGCCCGGCGAGCAGCAGCCCTGGCACCACCACCTCAACCCGTACCTGGTGATCGCGCTGGAAGCCGCCGACAACCGGATCGACGCGCTCGCCGGTGGCGACCCCCGCCTGGTGCACGAGGACATCGGCGGGGTGGTCTACCGCGAGCCGGGGGAGATCCACATGCTCACCAACAACGGCACCACCCGGTACCGCAGCCGGCTCGTCGAGCTGAAGTGCCTGGGGGAGAACCTCGTGTCCGGTCAGGGCGAGCGATGAGCGACCAGCCGCTCGTACCGGCCCCGCCGGTGCCGGCCGGCGTCGACCCGCAGGAGTGGGCCAACAACCTCTCCGAACCGTCGAACTACGGCGGCGAGGCGGCCGACCGGTCCCGGGAGGAACTGGTACCCGGCCCGGACGGTCTGGTGCTGGCCCGCTTCCGCGAGATCCTGCTCCAGACCGACGAGCTGGACTGGGCGGACAAGACGCTGGCTGGCCTCTCCCACAAGGCGCTGTGGCGCAACGAGGAGACCGAGGCGTCCATCTCGCTGGTCCGGTTCCGCAAGGGCGCCGGCATCCCGCTGCGCCACTCACACGCGTCCAACCAGTTCATGTTCTGCCTCAGCGGCCGGTACACCTACGTGCCCACCGGGCTCACCCTCACCCCGGGCTCCTTCTACTGGAACCCCAAGGGCAGCCTGCACGGGCCCACGCTCGCCGAAGAAGAGAGCGTCCTGCTGGAGATCTACGACGGGCCGCACTACCCGACCCAGCCGGAGTGGTACACCGACCCGGCGGACGCCCGCTAGCTCCACCTCGAAGAAGAGAAGATAACGATGCCCAAGCAGCAGATTGTTTCCCCCGAGCTGGCCGCCCCGAACGGCCACTTCGCCCAGGCCACCCAGATCAGGGCGCGGGGCCGGATGGTGTTCGTGTCCGGCATGACCGCCCGCAACCGCGAGGGCGGGGTCACCGGCGTCGGCGACATCGCCGCCCAGACGCACCAGGTCTGCCAGAACCTGCGCGCCGCGATGACGGCTGCCGGCGGGTCGCTGGAGGACATCGTGCGGGTGGATGTCTACGTCCGCAACATGGAGGACTTCCACGCCATCCACGAGGTGCGTCGGCAGTACTTCACCGGTGAGCCGCCGGCCTCGACGATGGTGGAGGTCTCCAAGTTCGTGAACAAGGACTACCTGATCGAGATCAACGCGATCGGCGTGATCGACGACGAGCGGGACGCCTGATGAAGCTCGCCAGCGTTCTCACCGAGACCGGCCGGCGGATCGGGGTGGTGGACGGCGACACCGTCGCCGTGCTCCCCGCCGAGCTGGGCGAACTCGACGAGGCGATTCGTGGTGGCGCGGACGCGCTGGAGGCCGTCCGCGCCGCCGCGCGGCAGGTCACCACCGTGCCGTTGGCCGAGGTCCGGCTCGACGCGCCGCTGCGCCGGTTCAACCGGGACATCCTCTGCACCGGTTGGAACTACTGGGACCACTTCGAGGAGTCGCGCGGCAAGCGGGAAGGGCAGGACCCCGCGGAACGGCCCAAGCACCCGACCTTCTTCACCAAGGGCCCGGACACGGTCGTCGGCCCGTACGACGACGTCGCCTACGACCCGCAACTCTCCGCCAAGTGGGACTACGAGGCGGAGGTGGCGCTGGTCATCGGTGCGGACTGCCGTTCGGTGAGCGAGGCGGACGCGCTGTCGTACGTGGCGGCGTTCTGCGTGGCCAACGACGTGTCGCAGCGCGACCTGCAACGCGCGCACGGCGGCCAGTGGCTCAAGGGCAAGAGCATCGACGCCACCATGCCGCTCGGGCCGTGGCTGACGACCGTGGACGAGGTGCCGGACCCGGCGAACCTGCGCATCCAGTGCGAGGTGAACGGCGTGCTGCTCCAGGACGCGTCGACCGGGCAGATGGCCTTCCCATTCGCCCGCATCATCGCGGAACTGAGTTGGGGGATGACCCTGCGGGCCGGCGACGTGGTGCTCACCGGTACGCCGAGCGGCATCGGAAACGCCCGTGACCCACAGGTGTTCCTGAACGACGGGGACCTGGTGGTGACCCGGGTGGAAGCACTCGGTGAGCTGCGCAACCGGGTGCGACTGACGAAGCTGCACTGACCCCGCGACGGGTGCGGGTCGGCGCAGCGCGGCGCCGACCCGCACCATTCCACAGCGACGAAATTGGTACCATTTCCAGGGCCCTGATGCGTTGGTGGGATCACCCGAGCACCCATGAACATGGATCATGTCCCGCGAGAAGGGACCGCACGGCATCCACCAGCGGCGCTATCCGGAGGCAAACCGTGGCAACAACGCATCGTCGATCCGTCCTGAGCGACGCCAACGACGACGGTCGGGCCGGTGCCGGTGGAGCCGACGGACAGCACCGCACCCTCGCCGACTCGGCGACCGCGGTCCTGCACGAGGCGATCCTCACCGGCCGGCTGCCGGCCGGCACCCCGCTACGGCTCAACGAGATGGCCGACCTGCTCGGCATGAGCATGAGCCCGGTCCGCGAGTCGATCCGACGGTTGGCCGCGCTCGGCCTGGTCGAGGTGGTCCAGCACAAGGGCGCCTGGGTCATGCCGCTGACCGTCGAGGACGCGGTCGACACCCATGAGACCCGGATCGCCATGGAGACGGCACTGATCGAACGGGCGGCGACCCGGTTCACCGCCCAGGACGCCCGGCGTGCCGAGGCGGCACTCGACGAGCACCTCGCCGCGTCCGCGGCCGGCGACGCCACCGCTGCCCGCCGCGCACACACCGAGTTCCACTTCACCATCTACCGGGCGGCCGGATCGCGTTGGCTGCTGCGCGGTCTGGAGCCGGTCTGGGAGAACAGCGAGCGGTACCGGTTCGCAACGGTCACCCCGACGGGGCAGAACGAGGAGCGGGTCCGCGAGCACCGGGCCATCCTCGACGCGTGCGTCGCGGGGGACGTGGCGGCGGCGGTGACCGCCGTGCAGATCCACATCCAGAACGCGGCCGATCGGGTGATCGGCAAGATGAACACCGACGCCGCAGCAGTGCCCGCCGCCCGGGCGCCGGGACACGCGCGTACCGGAAGCTGACCGCCGGCGCCACCGCGTCCGCCGGTAGTGGCGCCGCCCTCCAACCGTCGGGGCACCTCCGCCCCGACGGACTGTCCGCCGCCGAGTCAGCGGCCACGCCAGCCACCATCCCGTACCGTCGGCGCGTCCCGTCGTGACCGCCGGTCGGGCCAACCGTTAGGAAGCCCCGTTGCCTGGCATCGACATGCACGCCCACCTCGCCCCCGACCTGCGCCCGGCCGACCTGCCAGGGGTGGCGGTCGACGGTGACGGCGCCGCCGTTCTCGGCGGCAAACGGGTCGGCCCGCCCGACCTGTACCACCCGGACCGGCTCGAGAACCACCTGGACCAGGCAGGGCTGGACGAGGCGATCGTCAGCGTGCCGCCGCCCTTCTACCGCCAGCGGCTGTCCGGACCGGAGGCGGCGGCGTGGGTCCGTGCGGTCAACGACGGCCTGCTCGCCGTGGTCGCCGACCGGCCCCGGCTCACCCCGCTGGCGTACCTGCCGTTCGAACATCCCGAAGTGGCCCTCGCCGAGTACGACCGGATCGCCACCGACGACCGCTGGGCCGGGGTGGTGGGCGCCGCCGGCGGAGACGCCGGGCCGCTCGACGGTCCGCCGCTGCACCCCCTGTGGCAGCGTCTCGACGCGGACCGGCGCACCGTGCAACTGCACCCCGCGCACTCGGCGGACCCCCGCCTGGAGCCCTACTACCTGGCCAACCTGCTGGGCAACCCGGTCGAGACGACGGTGGCAGTGGCCCAGCTCGTCTTCGGTGGGGTGCTCGGCGGGCACCCGGGAATCCGGTTCGTGCTGGTGCACTGTGGCGGCTGCGTGCCGGCGGTGGTCGGGCGCTGGGAGCGCGGTCACACCACCACCCGACCGGGCGTACCCGTGCTGTCGCCCACCCCGGCCGAGGCGGTGCGCGCCCTCTACGTCGACAATCTGGCCCACGATCCGCAGGTGGTCGACCTGGCGGTGTCGGTCTTCGGCGCGGACCGGCTGGTGCTCGGCAGCGACTGGCCGTTCCCGATGGGCACCGACGCTCCGTCCGCCACGGTGGCACACCGGGGCGCTGACTACGCCCGGCAGGTGGCCACCGACAATGCGGCGCGGGCCCTGGGGCGGGCACCCGGCGGTCGGTGACAGGTCGGGCCGGGGGAGCCGTCGAACTGCCGCCTTCACCCGGCACCGGGGCCTGAGAGACCGCGCTGGTCAACGCGTTCCTTGGTTAAGGCCCGTATCGGACCTCAGCGCCGGGCCAGCGCCAGCACACTCAGACCGAACATCACCACACCCAGGGGAAGATGGACCGACGGGACGTGCGCGATGCCCAGCACGACCTGGACCGAGGCGAGTACGAGGAATCCTGACGCGTGCCAGACAGGCCGGGGGGAGCTGCCGCCCGGCTTCCACGCCAGCACCGCCGCGAGCACGTACAGCATCGACGCCCCGTACATCACACGGGCTCCGACACTGTGCAGCGTCTCTCCGTAGGACGAGGTCAGCAGCAGTCCGGCGGAGACCGCCTGAATGAAGATGGTCAGGGTCTGCAGGGCGATCGCGATCTGCAGGAACGAGGAACCGCGTTGTGCGTTCGCCGTCACCTGAGTGGCCATGTCACAGTCCCCTTTTCCGCCCTCGGGCAGTAGGTCGATAAGGTCTCACCAGTCCGACGACGCGGGCCTGCAAAAGGTAAGGCGAGGGGCGGCCGGAAGCATGGGGACTGTCGCGACCAGCGCAGACGAGATCGTCGGCGAGCGGCGTCAACTGATCAATGTCGCCTACCGGTTGCTCGGTTCGGTGACCGAGGCCGAGGACGCCGTACAGGATGCCTACGCACGCTGGTACGGGCTGCCGCGAAGCCGGCAGGAGGAGATCCTGTCCCCGGGCGCCTGGCTGACGACGGTGACCAGCCGCATCTGCCTGGACCTGCTCGGCTCGGCGCGGGCCCGCCGTGAACGCTATGTCGGCGCGTGGCTGCCCGAGCCGCTGCCCGACCGCACCGAGTGGGACCACGCAGGCGGCACCGACCCCACCGGCCGTGCAGACCCCGCCGACCAGATCGTTCTGGACGAGTCGGTGGCCATGGCCTTCCTCGTCGTCCTGGAGTCGATGACGCCCGCCGAGCGGGTGGCGTTCGTCCTGCACGAGGTCTTCCGGTACCCGTTCGCCGAGATCGCCGACGTTCTTGACCGGACCCCTGCGGCCTGCAAGCAGCTGGCGGCCTCCGCCCGGCGGCGGGTGAGCGTCGCGCGCGGTCGGGTGACGGCGACCGGCCAGGCCGACGTGGTGAGGCACGTCAAAAAAGCATGGGAGGCCAAGGACGTCGCAGCCCTCGTCGGTCTCCTCAACCCGGCTGCCGTGATGACCGCCGACGGCGGCGGCATGGTCGGCACCGTCCTGCGCCCGGTCGAGGGTGGCGCGCGCATCGCCCAGTACCTGGTCGCCATTGCCGACAAGGCTCCGGGGCTCGAACTCCTGGAGCGGTCGGTCAACGGTGTGCCGGGCCTGGTGGCCCAGCATGCCGGCGTCGTCGTGACCGTAGCCTCGTTCGACGTCGCCGACGGGCGCGTCACCCGGATCTGGGCGGTCCGCAACCCGGAGAAGCTGCGGCCGTGGGCGCGGGAGGGCTAGTGCTGTGTCGGTAGAGCTGCCCAGCCCGGAATCCGCTCCACCCACGACCCCACGCCGAAAGCCTCAGGAATCGTCGCGGTACAGGTCCCGTCTCTCGGGCAACTGCTTCAGCCGGCCGCCTGGTAGGTGGCGACGGCGCCGACGTTGGAGCTCGGGGTGCACACGACCACGCTGGACGAACCCAACTCCTGGAGTGCGCGCGCCGCGGCCACCGTGATCGCTCGGCCGTAACCGTGACCGCGGTGTGCCGGATGCACCCCATCGGCTCGATCAGCCCGAGCTCTCGAGACAGGCGGATTCAGACCCCGACTACACCCTGCATTGGTGAAGAGCCGCTCTTCCTGAGGGTCGGCCAAAGATACGACGGAAACCGGCAACCAGTGATCTTGATTTGAACTTGCCGCAGGTGAGGTGCTGGGCGGATCGGCGTCGGCTGCCCGACCAGGGACAGCGATGCGCAAACGCAGCCGGAGGCCCAATCTTGTGTCACCGTTCGCAGTGGACCCCGCTCAGATCGGTCAACGGCGCACCCGATAGCGCAGGTGAAGCACCCGGTTGCCCTGAATCACCACGTCGGGATCCTCCAGCAGGTGCTGCGCGTGGACCGACCCGAAGTAGCGCTTGCCGGACCCGAACACGACGGGTACGACGTCCATGCGCACCTCGTCGATCAGGCCCGCGGCAAGCACCTGGCCACCGACCTCGCCAGCGGCGACCTCGACTATGCGGTCACCCGCAAGCTCCTGCGCCTTGGCCACGGCTGCCTCGACGCCGTCGACGAAGTGAAACGGCGCCTCGGGGTCCCAGCCCTCGGGCTCCGGCCGGTGCGTCACGACGACCACGTGGTCGATCCCGCCCGGAGGCTTCCCATCCCAGCCGTCCGTCATGTCGAAGACGTGGCGGCCGACGATTGTCGCCCCGATCTGGTCCCAGTACGGCCGGGTGTAGTCGTAGGACGTCTGCGACACCTTTACCTCGCCGCTCTCGTCCAACGGGACGTCACCGCTGGACAACCAGTCGAACAGCGGTCCGGGCTGGTCGTTCTCGTCCGCGACGAAGCCGTCCACCGACACCGAGCTGTACATGACCACCTTGCCCATGGGGCGCTCCTCTGCTCTGGGGTGCCCCCAAATTAGCGTGCCGTGAGCTGTCGCTCTTGTAAGAAATCAATCGGCCGGCAACGGCCATCCGTCCAGCGCGTGACCGGGATGTTCGCGCAGGAACCGCCGCCGTACTTCGACGTACCGGGTCGGCGTGAGCCCGGTGAACGCCCGGAACTCGTGGCCGAAGTGGGCCTGGTCGAAGTAGCTTGCGCGACCGGCGAGGTCGCCCCAGTCGATCGGTTCGGCGGGGTTGATCGCGAACACGGTGGCGGCGAAGCGGTAGGTGCGGGCCAGCCGCTTCGGCGTGACGCCGATGAGCTCCTTGAACCGCTGTGCCAGATGAGTGCTGCTGACACCGGCTGCCACCCTCAGGTCGCCGATCGCCACCGCCCCGCTGGTCGCCGCGATGACGCTGCTCGTATGGCGGACCAGTCCCAGGCCGGCGGTCTCGCACAGCCGTCGTGTTAGCTCTTCCTCGAGCAGCGTCAGCATCTCGTGCGGTCCGTCCGCCGTGGCCAGCCGGTCTCGCAGCTCAGCAGTGGCGGGCCGGCCCCAAACCTGCTCTACCGTCACCGGCCGGTCGCACAGCTCGGCCGCGGGCATCGGCAGGAACGGCGCCAGCCCCCACGGCTTGAAGTGCACGCCGACGGACCGGGTCCGGAGTGGGTAGCCGAACTCCAACGCGCGGGTGGGCGTGGTGACCACGCAGCCGTCGGCGTATTTGGCCGTCTCGATGTCCGTGCCCGCGCGGATGCGGAACGGCGCCCCGAGGTTGACGATGAGCAACGCCGCCGGCATCGGCGGCAGCGTCAGCCGGGCGTACGGCGGCGCACCCTCCAGGCAGTAAAGGTCGTCGATCAGCCCGTCCAGCGGCGGTCGCGGCACTCTGGACACGTACTCCACGTCCACAGCATCGCCGATGCCCCGCCGGCATCGCGCGCCGGGATGGTCCAGTCGCGCTGTCGCCGGCATTGACCGGCTCCGATTTCGGACGAGCGTCCGGCCGCCGGTCACCCCGTGCCCGCAGCCCCGAATCGGCGAGGAACCGCAGTAGCGCCACGGTCCACATCACGCCCCGACCTCCCGGAACGCCTTGTAGATCTGGTTTCTGCGCAGGTTCGACGACAATCGGCGCATCAGCGTCACCGACGACACTTTGCATAGTGAAGAGCCCGTAATGATCGTTGTCATCGTCCTGCTCGGCCTGTTCGGGATGTCGACCAACCCGATCCTGATCAACATGGCGGTCCGTTATGCCGATCACGCGTCCACGTTCGCTTCGGCGCTGAGCACGTCGTCGTTCAATCTCGGCACTGCGGTCGGGCCGTGGATCGCCGGGTTCGCGCTGGAGTCCGCACTCGGCGCCACCGGACCGGTGCTGGTGGGCACCTGCGTCGCCGCGCTTCACTTCCTGCCGCTCACGATCCTGTTGAGGAAGCAACGCGCGGTCGCGACGGGCCGCGATGCCGAAGCGGTGCTGGTGAGCTAGACCGCGCCGGCAAAAGCGTCGCCGGAGGTGCGGGTGGGAGCCGCTGCGATCTGAACGTGTGATCCGTCCGGCATGTCGCGGAGTGCGTTCAGGTCGTAGGTGAAGCGCCCCATCCGTACCAGGCCGGGCCACCGGCCAACTGTTCCGTAGTGCAGGACGAGTCCCTGTGTCGGGGCGTAGTAACGGCCATCTCATCTATTTCATTCCGTGGGGCAACATCGGCTTCTACTACAACACCGACGGCATCGGGTATTCCGATCAAACCCTCCACCTGGGCACCTACAACGCCACCCTCAAGGAACTCGAACGCCTCGAAGGCCAAGCGACCGTAGAGATTGTGCGCTGAGCCCGCGAGTGCCTGATGCCGCTCGTACGCGGCGAACTGTGCCTCGCTGAGCCACCGCGCCCGGCGGTAGTGGCAGAAGAACATGCTCCCCGCAAGGGACTACGCGCCGCACCGATGCGCTATGGGACGGTTACACGACCCGCATGCTTGCCGAATATCTTGAGCATCTGGTGCCCGTCAGACGCGACGCCGGTTGGCCAGTCGACCTCACCCTCGAGGGCATCGAGGTGGCCGGCCCACACGCGGAGGACCTGCGCCGCCGGCTCGCACTGGCGTTGCCCTCTCACGATGACTTCGGTGCGCCACCAGCAGTGCCTGACCGGCGGCAGCGCGGCAGCCGCCCGGCAGTTCGGCTTCGACAGGCTGGTGCGACGCTGAAGACGGAAACCGGCTGTTCCACGTCGTGGGCCAGCCGGTACTCTGCGCCGGCCAGGGAAGGAGGGTCGCTGTGGCCGAGACGATGACCCTGTGGCGGCCGACCGGCCCCGAGGAGCTCGACCTGGTGCGCGCTTCCGGCTGGAAGGCATGGCCGCCGCGGCTACCTGACCAGCCGATCTTCTATCCGGTCCTGAATGAGCAGTACGCGATCATGATCGCCCGGGACTGGAACGTGTCCGCCTCCGGCGTCGGTTACGTCACCCGGTTCGCGGTCGACCGTGTGTTCGCCTCCCGTTACCCGATCCGACAGGTCGGCGGGCGTGACATCCTTGAGCTGTGGGTGCCCGCCGAGGAGCTCGACGAGTTCAACCAGCACATCGTCGGGCTGATCGAGGTCGTCCACGAGTTCCGGCCCGACAGGGTGACCGGCGTTGAACGCGTCTGAGCGGCTTGCGAGGTTCAGCAACTCCTGGCCGGACTACCAGGACCCTACGGCAACGAGCATTTGTGGACCTTGATCGGCCTCGCCGGTGGCGAGGACCCTTTCGCGGGCGTGTTCGCGTTCCTGGCCGATTGTGGTGTCATCGACTCGGCCAGTTCGTTCGGTGGTTCGCCCCAGGCGCCTCAAAATGCTGAGGAGCTGGCGGTGTGCCTGGCGGAGGTGGGTCAGGACGCGGCGCTCGCCGTCCTGAGGGGGATGACGTCGCGGACGCTGGCCTATGGCGTGCGGGGCCGCTACCCGGTCGACAAGGCCCAGGACGTGTTCGAGAAGCTCATCACGTTGCTCGGGCACGGGACCCGCTGGTGGACGAACACCGATCTGGGCTGGTGGAGACCGGTCACCAGGCACACCATGGACGCCCTCATCGTCGGCACGGGCGGCGGGGGTGCTGGTCGTAGTACTGGCAGCAGACGAAGACTGACTCCACGAGACGAGAAGCCGTGATGCGTGAGTATCAGCAGCAGCTACGTGACCGGTTCCTCGGCGCCCCGGTCATGCCTGCACCTGCTCCGTGGCTTGCGCTGCCTACGCCACACACGTACATACCTGTGGGCGGGCTGCTGGGCGTCGGCTTCGCAGCAGATCCGGCGAGCGGCGCCGACATCCTCATGGTCGTATCACACGACGGTCGCGGTCTGTTCGATCCATCCACCGGCGCGAAGATCGCCCGCGATCGGAATCCTGATCCGGACCTCTGCATCCCGATGGGGACGGACCTGTCGTGTCCAGGGTTCGGCCCGCTGGCCGATACGCGCGTTCGTATCGCCGGACTATACGGCGGCGGACTTCACACCATCACGGAGGACGGCTGGACGGTCGATGTTGTAGCACCGGACTGGCCCAACGAGCGCGTCGTGCTGTCCATCAACGGCGACATCTATCGCGGCACGGCTGGTACGCACTGGTGGCACATCTTCCACTCCGACTACTCGGAGCTTCGCGCCGCCGGCTTCTCAGTCTCCGGACGCACGCTCGTGGTTGCCACCAGCAGCGATATCACGCTGTGGCATCGCAGCTGATCAAGTGGGGTGCGGCGGTGGCGACGAGGGCATGCCGCGAGTTGGCCGACGACGAAGCTGCGACCAACGACGTCACCATCCGCGCCATCGCGGCCTGCTGTCCGACCACCAGCACAACGACCGCACCGAGCACACCACCCGGCCGCTCAAGGCCTTACCAGCCAGACCCCACAGCCGGTGAAAGCAGTTCTTCGCGGTGCCGTGCCCTGCATCGAGGGGGATGCCGGGCGAGGAGCATCAGCGAGTCCCGCCGCGATTATCGCCTCTTGGCCAGAGGCGAAAAAATGCTACGAGCCTGGAGGTGCTCTCGGCTGTCCCGATCGCAACCAGCCTCGTCGGACCGGGTATTCCCGTGTCCTGGACCTGGGCCTTCGTCGCTTCCGTCAGCTTTCAGCCGCTGGAGCGATCGACGAGGCGGTGCAGCGCTGTTCCTACGGCGGGGAAGGCAAGTCGCAGGGTTTGGGCGGTGAGCCGGAGGCCCCACCAGGTGAGGGCGACGAGGTAGCCGACGATCAGGGCGCTGCTGGTGTCGTAGCTGAAGACGAGAGCGTAGCCGATGGCCAGCCCTGGTGCGGTGATGGTGCGCAGCATGCGGCAACGGCTGGCGGTCAGAGCGGTGGCCGCGCCGAGGAGGGCTGCTCCAAGGCTGCCGGCGAGGCCGGGCATGCCGGTCAGGTCGATGGGGGTGGTGAGGGTGAGTGCCGCGCGCATGAGGAAGATGCCGATGGCGGCGATGATCGCGTGCGTGACGGCGGGGCGGGTCAGGGCGAGCCAGGTGGGCAGCGCGTCGGCGGCGATTCGGGATGCGGTGGCGGCGATGAGGGCGGCGCAGACGGTGAGGGGTATGGCGGCACCGAGGGTCCATTTCAGGTAGGGGTTGTAGTCGAGCTCGACGGCGGTGCCGGTCGCGAGTCCGTAGAGGGCGGCGGCGATGGCACCGCCGACGGCAGCAGCGAGGTATCCCCGCCGGATAAGGCTGCCCGTGGTGGGTTCGGGTGTTGACGCGGTGGGTGTTGCGGCGAGCCAGGTGGTGGGTGCCAGGTGCGCTACGGCGAAGGCGGTGAGCATGGCCAGCGCGCCGGCGGCGCCGAGTTGCGGTAGGGAGGTGCGGGCGCCGACGACGTAGGTGAGGACGGTGGTGATGTCGGCGGTGAGGATGGCTTGGAGCAGCAGGGCCAGGGAGCATGCGCCGATCAGGAGGGCGCCGGTGAGGTCGCTGATGCGGAGTCGGACGCGGGGCAGCCGTGCTGCGGCGGCCCTGGCTCCGGTTTGGTGGGTGGTGAGGTTCAGGGCGCCGTCGGCGAGAGCGTGGGGGTGGTCGATGAGGGCGGGGGTGGCGCCGGTGGCTTGCGTGAGCCGGTCCGTCAGCGCGGGCAGGGCGGGGGCTGGCCTCAGGATGACTGCGGCGAGGTGCTCCCTGTCGACGTCAGCTGCGTCGAGAAGTTCGTTGACTGCGTCGGGGACCTGATCGAGGAGGGGCTGCGCGGCGATCGTGACGTCCTCGCGGGTGATGACCGCGGGCTGTCGGGGTGCGGGCAGCAGGATCGGTGCGCGATCCTGTGCCGTGAGCAGATTCCTGGCGGTGCGGACGGACTCCAGCAGGGCGAGGCGGCCATCCACGTTGGTATCCGAAGGTTGGTTGATCGCCGCTCGGAGTGGGTCGTTGTCGGTTGTCGCCGTGTGCACGACGCGTTGGGTGATCAGGTGGTCGAGGTCGTGTGTGCCGTCGAGCTGCTGTGTTGCCAACTCCCGGTAGCCGTCGCCGACCATCTGCAGGACGGTGACGGTTGCCGGATGGCGGTCCGCCTGACAGACGAGTACGCAGGAGCCCTGGGGCAGGGTGAGGCCGAGCGTCGTGGCGTATGCGGCGAGGGCGGCGGGCGCGGTGACCAGGGCGGGAGACGGTAGTCCCGCTCGGTTTGCCGCCTCGCCGACTTGTCCGCAGCGGCGTGGTCCCCAGCTCGGTGGAACGGTCACGGTGAGCTCAGCGATCGGCTGGCCGATCTGGTTGGCCGCATGGTGGCTGACATGCCGCAGGACAGCTGCGAGAAGATCGACGGGGTCGGGTTGTGCCGCATCGGGGGCAGGGGTGGGCTTGCCGAGCAGGTCGGCTGGATCGTCAACGAATCGGTGGCCCGCCGGGAGGGACCTCGCGGCCGTGGTGTCGAGGCCGACGTAGAGCTGACCCGCAGGGCCGATGGCGACGCCCGGTGGCATGACGAGCCGACCGTCGATGAGGATCGGAACCCGAACGGCCTGCTGGCTGACGGTGACGGCGATGGTTGTGGAACTGAGGTCGATCGACGCCCTGGCGCCCCCGCTTGGCATGAGGGGCAGTCTCGCCCGTGAAGGCGAGGCGACGTCAACCGCAATTCTCTCCGCGTGATCCTTTGTGTGCGGATGGTGAGATTATCTCTCAACGGGATGGCCGGCAACGCTGATTCTCGTGTATGCGGAGAGACCGACGATCAACCGCAGGGGAGGACGGGTGCCACAGAAGTCCCCGGATAGAGGAGACCGACTGGCCGAATATGGGACACGGGCCACGGTCCACCCTCCACACGAGTCGTCCCCACGCCGTACGTCCCTGCCCCGGTCCCTTGCCAGTGCCGCTCGCGTGGTCATCGGCGCAGGGATCTTCCTGGCGGCGGTGCCGACGCTGCTGTGGCTTGCTGGCGGAAACCCCGTTCGGCGGCTGCCGGCCTGGTCGCAGATCCCGGACTGGTTCGAGCGCTCCAGCGGACGATTCACCCCGGACGTCCTCATCGGCGCGGCCCTCTGGGCGATGTGGCTGCTGTGGGGCGTGTTCGGGGCACTCCTTCTCGCCGAGATTCTTACGGCGCTGACCCGGTGGCGCATTCCCGTGCTCAGGCTGCCGGCGCCGCTGCACCGGCTCGTGTTCGGCCTGGCTGGCACCGCCGCGCTTGCCGTCACGTCCGCCGGCTCGCTCGACCACGCGATAACCCCGGACCAGCCGGCGGCGCCGGACGCCGTGACCCAGCGCGTCGACATTCCTCTGCAGGCCGCCGCCCGCGGGCCCGCACTCATTCAGGTCGCCGACCAGCGCTACCGGTATACGGTCGAGCGACACGACACTCTGTCCAAGGTCGCCAAGGAGTGGCTCGGCGACGCGGACCGATGGCCGGAGATCTGCCACCTGAACAAACACCGCCACTACCCCGGCGTCGGCGGTGCCCTGCGCGACTGCGACCTCATCTACCCCGGCTGGGAACTCCGACTGCCCTCCGACGCCCGCCCGCCGAAAGCTGCAAAACCCGCAACGCCAACCGACCCACCGTCGGCGACCACGACCCGGCCTGCAGCACCGCCCGCATCGCCCAGCGCCTCCCCAGAGCCACCAGGTCCCACCGCGCCGCCACCCGCCACCGCCCAGAAGCCGGCCACCATCCCCAGCACAACACCATCGCCAGCCCCGAGCGCGTCGGCATCCTCGCTGGCCCCCTCGTCGGCGGCTTCCAGCCCGGCCGCACCGCCGCCGATCTCGCCGGCTGTCACCGACACGTACAGCCCCGCCATCGCCGCCGACGAACACGGTGTGCCGCTGTCGGCCTCCAACTGGCTGCCCTGGTCGCTCGCCGCCGCGATCAGCGCCGCCGCCACGCTGGTCTGGCTTCAACGCCGGCGCCACTACACCGGCGAAGCCGACGCCGACCCGCCCGTCGAGCTGCCACCACCGGTGGTCCAGATCCGCCGAGCCGTGGCTGCCCGCAACAACAAGCCACCGAAACCGGACGACAACAACAGTCAGCCGCCAGCCCTCATACCCGAACTTGCGACGCTGCCGACCGGCGGAATCGGCGTCGTCGGCGACGGCGCGCACGCCGCCGCCCGCGCCGCTCTCGTCGCCGTCCTGGCCGCCGGCGGCCCACACCACCCCGACGCACGCGGTGAAGTCATCATCGATGCCGCCACCCTTGTCACGCTCCTCGGTCCCGAAACGATGGCCCTCGAGCCATGGCCACGGCTGCACGTCGCCGACAGCATTGACGGCGCGCTCACCGCGATCGAGGCCCGGCTCCTGCACCGCAGCCGTATCCTCGACGAGCACGCGTTGACCGATCTTGACACTCTGCGCCAGCAGGCCCCCGACGAAGAAGCTCTGCCAGCGGTCGTGCTTATCACCGCGGCCCCGCCCGCCAACGCCTCCATGCGGGCCAAGACCGTCCTCACGCTCGGCGGCGACCTGAATGTGTCCGCCGTGCTGCTCGACGAGTGGAAGCACGGCGTCACCATCGACGTCGCCCCGGACGGCCAGACCGCGCTCGCATCCGGGTCGACCACCGAGCCGACCCCACCGCGCGTACCCGTACTCGAGACCCACACCGCGATACAGATCCTCACGACCCTGCGAGAGGCGCAGACAGGGCAACCCACCGCGCTCCCGCCACCCGCTGCACCAGGCCCGGGCGTCCCACTTCACGCGAGCCGAACCGACAACGCGTTCCCCGACCGACCCACACCGGCCACGGCAACTCTCGAGACCAACGCCACCGGCAACGCACGACTGCGGGTACTCGGACCGCCGCGAATCGAGACCATCACCCAACCCGGCCGCCCGCTGCGCGCCAAAGCCCTCGAACTCGCCGTGTTCCTGGCCTGCCACCCCGACGGAGTCACCACCCGCGAGATCGGCGAATACCTCGAACCCGACGCCCGCATCAGCCAAGCCGACCAACGCGTGCACACCAACGCGAGCAACCTACGACACGTACTCGGCCGAGCCAGCACCCCCGACGCCAAGAACGCCTACGTCGTCAAAAGCGCCGGACGCTACCGGCTCGACCCAGCCACCGTCGACGTCGACGTCTGGACCCTCCGCGACCTGCTGCGCACAGCCACCATCGCCACCGGCCCTCGCCGCCGCGAACTGCTCACCACCGCCTGCGACCTCTACACCGCGCCACTGGCAGACGGCCAAGACTACGAATGGCTCCAGCCGCATCGGGAGACCGTGCGCCGCTGGGGCACCGAAGCCCACCTGCTGCTCGCAGACGACCTCGTCGACACTGACCCACAGGGCGCATCCGACCTACTCGACAAAGCCATCGGACTGGACCGCTACAACGAAGCCCTGTACACACGCGCCATGCGCGCCCGCCACGCCCTCGGCGACGCCGACGGCATCCGCACCCTTCTGCGTGCCCTGACCAAAGCCCTGGCCGACCTCGACGCCGAACCCCAGGAAACAACCATCACGCTCGCCAGCCAGCTGCGGAGCAACCTAGCCGACACGTGAGCACCACCGGCTCCGGCGGAGAGCCAGGCACGGGGCTGACGTCAGCTCGGAGGGATGGGCAGCGGTCAAAGCGGCGGACTGCCATGACCGCGGCGGGCAGCCCCAGCGGCCCCGCCGCTTCCTAAAGTGGCGGGCCGCGCAAAGAGGGCTGACCGCAACTCCGTATCCGCATTTTGCCGAGATGTGCGCACCGATCACGGCGGCAGCGATGCCGACGACAGCGCGTGCGGGCCGTGGGTCACCCGGTCGCCGGGCTCGCCCTCGTGGCACCATGTTGCGCTATGGATCATCAGGGGCAGCTTCGTCGTGCAGCGCTCGCGTTGGGCATCCCGGACGACGAGGTCAGCCGGTTTATCCAGCACCTCCGTTTGTCGATCCGGTTGGGCGGAGGTTCCAGCGGTGTTCCGGTCGGGCAGTTCGGTGGGTTGCCCCGGCTGCCGGTGGGCATGGACTGGCCGTCCGACGGGGGCAGTCCGTTGCCGTTCATCTTCTCGGTCGACTGTGCGGCGCTGCCAAGAGTCGACGGCTTCGGCCTGCCGGCAGACGGCTCGCTGCTGTTCTTCCTGGACCACGAGCAGGCCGCTGCCACCGGGGAGCGGAGGTACGGGCGAGTCGTGTATGTGCCGGCCGGCACCGATACCGAGGTGGCGGCAGGATCCACCGACCACGCGTTCGTCGACAAGCAGTACGACGTCGGCGCCACGCTGCGCGCGGAGTTTCCCGATTGGTTCGGGGCGGACGAGGACGACGAGGACCAGGACGACCTGTCGCCCTTCCAGCAGCAGTTGGCCCGTGACCTCGAGCGTGACCTGCCGCACCTTGACGAACTCTGTGCTCTGGCCAACGATCTCTGGCCGCCTGACAACGGGTACGCCAGCGCCTATATCGGCGGGTATGCCGACGAGGAGGTAATCAAGAGTATTGCGGAGCAGACCCTCGCGTGGCGCGAAAAGACGGGCGAGATCGTCATCCCGGTCGCGAAATGGTATTCGCATGTGGAGAAGGAGACGCACCGGCTGACGATTGAGTGGGTGTCGCTCGCCCGCTTTCCCGTAGATAACGAGTTCTATTACCGGAGTGACGGGAGTTTCGTGATCCGTCACGACGACCTGGCCGCTGGTCGGCTGGACGAGGCGCTTCCCGTGGCTGAGTTGATCCCATAGAACACCGGCGGCGCCGGATACGGCCACGATCTGCGTTGCCGGCGATGCCGACGTCAGATGCTGGGCATCCGCTATTGCCGAGAAGGGTGCGTGTCGGGGGGTTCGGTAAACCACCCGAGCCGATGGCGACTCGCTCACATGGTGAGGACGTACCAGGTCCGTTCGTCGCCGAACTGCATCCACATTCGGTTGTCCCGGCACACTGTTCGCCGTGCCCAGGTGGTTGGGCGGTGGCCGGCGGGAAGGAGGAGTGGCGCTGTCGTGGTGGCTTCGACCGGGCCATCGATGATTCGGGAGTAGGTGACCAAGTAGCGGCCGGCGGCTTGCGGGCCGTGTCCCTGGCCGGCCACGAACGCCACACGCTGGCCGGCAACGATGACGCCACCCGCGGAGCGGACGGGCGTTCGACGTACGCAGCGCACCCCGTCCTGGTCGATCTCCACAAGTGGGAAGCCCGGGTACGGATATGCCCAGGTGCGGTGGGCGCCGACGTTGAGCGCGTAGCAGTCGACCCAGCTTGCTGGGCCGTTCCGATCTTGGGGCGCATACCAGGCGGCGTCGCCGGTCGCGGTCCAGCGAATGAGGCCGGGCATGGACATGCTCCTGCGGCGGGGCGGTTGCGTGCGGTTCTGCCTGACCGGATGCGGCGCGCAGATGGAAGCCTCGTCAAAGTAACCGATCCAGATGTTGCCTGCCCGGTCGACCATCAGTTGCTCGATGCCGTCGCCGGCGTGGAAGGTAGTCCGGATCGAGCCGTCGGCGTTGACGATGCGCGCGTTGTGGGGGATCTGTGCCTCGAGTTCGGCGACCGTGGTGGCCGCCGGCCCGGTGGGCATCCGGCATCGTGCTGCCGCCAGGACGAAGCCGTCACCGAGGACGTCGATTTTGGGGAACCGCAGGTCGAGTTCTGGTATGGCGACCTCGGTGATATCGCTGCCGTCGATGACGACCGCGGTCGCGGCGTACGGCTGGAGCGCGGCTCCCCGCTCGGTACAGGTCGCATCCGGAGCGACCAGGAGCGCGATGACGCGTCCGGCGGCGTCGACCGTGGAAGCTGCCACATTCCTGTCCGCATAGCGGTCGGGTAGGGCGCGCCAGATGCGCAGCCGTGCAGTTGGCCCGCTCATCAGGCGGTAGTGGTGTCCGTTCTTTCAACCATGCTTTGATCATGTCCAGAGGGAGGCCCGGATGCAAGGACGGCGACTTGCAACTGGCGGAGTTCCGGATCCGCTAACCGGATTTGCCGCCGTCCGGGCGTTACTTGGCGTTTCCTGTGTGGGTGACACTCAACTTCTGTCGGGAACTGTCGGCCGCCGGCTGGATCGCCCACAGCGACCTGCCGTGGCAGCAGCTTGTGGGCCTCGGCCCTGCGGGCTTCGACGCCTACGGGCGGCTTCGGTTCCTGCCCGATCCGACACGCCCCGGCCAGAGCGAGAACGACGTCGATGCGGACTGGCCCACCGACCAGCTGCCCACCCTTTTCGAGGTGCTGGCCACCCACACCACGACCCCCGAAGACTGCTACTTCTGCGTCTGGGAAGGCTTCGGCGACGCCGACGACGCAGCCGACGACGACGCCGTGTACATCGACGAGGAGAACACAGGCGGCCTGCTCGAGCGGCTCGGCGGCCAGCCGGGACTGGCACCCACACCCGCTGCCCCGCCCTCGACACCGCGTGTGCCCAAGGTTGTGGTGCCCCACCGTGCGTACTGGTTGTTTCGAGGGCCGTTAGCCGACGTCGGCACATGGGACACCGCTACGGGGTGGCCGGGCCAGCGTCGTCTCAGCAACGCCGAGCCGGCATTCGCCTGGCCCGCTGATCACGCCTGGTGCGTGGCCAAAGACGTCGATCCGCACTGGGCCGGGATCGGCGGGACCCGGGCGCTGATCACCCAACTCACCACCGACCCGCGCCTCGACGTGGTCCCCGCCGACCCCACCCAGGACCAGCCGCTCTACCGATGAACAGCCCGGTGCCCAGTTGACGAGTGCTTTGCGGACCGCTGACAGGGCCTGCCACGCTCAGGTCGGAACGCACGGATCTGCCGCCGATCGGGCGTCACGGAACGCGACGAGGAGCGGCTGCGGCCGGCGTAGTCGTGCTGGGAAGCGCGCACCGAACACATCGGTACAACGGTCCGACTTGAATATCTGACACCGAGGCCCGAACAGGACAAGCCCCTTCGCGAGGGTAGGCGTCCGGCGCGTCTCGGGCCGCGATTCGGATGCCTCCGCCCACCTCACCGCTGAGCAAAGATGAACCCGCCCTCGACGTTCGGGGCTGGGCGGTGCACCATCTCGGCCTCGACGGTGAAGCCTGCGGCGTCCAGCCAGGCCGCGACCCGATCCGGTGGGCGGCGGTGCACGTAGACGTTCATCGGGTGGCCACCGTAGCCCTCCGTCTTGAGTCGACTGCCGTCGCCGGCATGGAATCCGAGCAGCATGACCCCGCCGGGCCGCAGAACGCGGTGGAACTCGGCGAGGACTATGGATACCTCGTCGTCGGGGACGTGGATCAGGGAGAACCAGGCGAGCAGACCGGTCAGGCAGTCGTCGGCCAGTTCGAGGCGCGTCATGGAGCCGACCTCGAAGCGCAGGCCGGGATGGTCCCGTCGGGCCACGTCGATCATCGCGGGGGACAGGTCGATGCCGAACGCGTCCAGGCCGATGCTGTGCAGGTGGGCGGTGATCCGGCCGGGGCCGCAGCCGACATCGGCGACCGGCCCGTTCCCCTGGGCGCGGACCAGTTCGGCGAAGAGGGCGAGGATGCCCCGCTGGAACGGTTCGCGGGCGAGAGCGTCGCGCAGCAGGTCGGCGTAGCTGACCGCCACCGTGTCGTAGGAGGTCCGGGTGTCGTCTAACCATCCAGGAACGCGCATGCGCCGCACGATAGCGCCGACCCGGGGAGCGGCGGCGGTCTGGCCGACACCATGATCCATCTGCGTGACTCAGACCGTAGTCATGTCGTCCCCAGCTCGTGATCAGGTACAGGGATCTGCCGCGAAGCGCTCGTCACGCAAGTAATCGGCTCGCGGGTGCATGCATCCGGACGTGCCGAAGAGCGGATGTTAACCGCGTGGTGTGGTTGAAGCGGGCCCTGCCATCATCGGTGTCTTCTCACTGAAGCGGAGAGTCCATGCTGACGGTTGACTGGTGGCAGCTGCGGCACGCGTACGGCCGGGCGATAGACACCCTGGAGCATCTGCGCGCGCTGGAGGTCGGCGATGCCGAGGCCCGCGAGGCGGCGCTGGAGCACCTTCAGATCGCGGTGCTGCATCAGGGTTTCCCCGAGACCGCGACCGCGCCGGCCGTCCGGGCCGTGACCGCGCTCCTCGCCGAAGGCCGGGCGCACCCGGACACGGTCGATTCGCTCGTGGAGTTTCTGGGTGATGCGGCCTCGAGCGTGACCGGCTTAGCAGGGGACCCTCACTTCGCCGAGGAACTGCCAGACGTCGCCGATGCCGTGGCAGCGGCATACCCGGTGGTGCTTGCGCTGCTGGAAACGTCGGTGCCTGACCGCGCTCTGTTCTATGCGGAAAACCTCGTGGCGATCGCCCGGATGGCGCCACTGATAGACCGGCGCGAGGACCTCGCTGCCGTTATCAGAGGCTGGCTGCAACGCGGCCCCGGGCCGCGAGCCCCTTGGGTTCACTGCCTCGGCCAGCTGGGCGTGGATCTCCGTGGCCTGCTCTTTGACCCAGACCCCGCGGTCCGGCTGCGGGCCGCGCTGGCCCACGAGGACGATCCGCGGAGCCAACAGCTGATCCTCGCCGTGCTGGCGGAGCCGCCGTCTCCAAGCCTGCACCAGTTTGAACTCGTCGCCGCAGCGATCCGCGTCGCCTCCGACTTCGACCGGATCGCAACAGCCGCTTGCGAGGTTGCCAGGCGGGACAGTTGGACCGGATTCGACGACGGGTGGGGTGCGGTCGTGCGTTTTGCCTTCGCCGAGCCGTACGGCCCGTGCCGGCCGTTGACCGACTCACAGCGTGCGCTCCTTCGTGCTCTGGTCGCCAACGATCAACTCTGGGATCCGAAGAACGGCAGCTGCGGGCTGGTATTCAAGGAGGCCGGGTTACCACGCGGCCGGGATGCCTGCCGCCAGCTTGCCCAGTGATGAACTCTGATGATCCGGGCGTCCTGATCTGCCGCCGACCGTGCGCGCCGGTCTCCTACGCCTCGTTACCGTGGGTAAACGGACGCGCGAGGCAGGTAACCAAAGGCGTGACGGTCGAGGCGGCGTCGGACTCGCGAAAGTCGATACGGTGGGATGTCCTAGGTGCCGCGAGCGTAGGCGTAGCCGATGAGCGTTAGGCGGTACGGTTCGGGCACCTGCGGCGCCAGTTCGGTGAGCGTGTCCAGGTCGGCGG
>NZ_JBVJGT010000052.1:0-47026 GCF_055587185.1 Micromonospora sp. NPDC048040
ATCGCTTCTTCCCCACGCTCTCCATGATGCTGGACATCCTCCCGGAGCCCTACCGGCTCCTGATCTCGGATGTCCGTCGAAACGGGGCAGGCCCACACCGTGATGCTGCTAGCCTTACCCGTCGCTGCCGCCTGGACCTCCCGAGTGACGTTCGACCCGGTGAAGTTCATCGTCATATCGGCTTGGGGCGAGTCAGAACAGCCGTTCTCCTTGTTCGCGTGCCCGTCGGCGGCATCGAGCCACTTGGACAGGGTCATCGTCGACCACGAGGCCTTCATCGTGGCGTTGATCGACGGCGTCAGGTACATGTGCGCCGGGGTGTTGCCACACGAATACGAGTGGTAGAGCTTCATCTGGACGTAGGCCGACTCGATGTGCTTGCCCGCGAGCGCCACGGTCCCGTTGGTGGCGGGAAAGGTGAAGAACGAGCGGAATCGGGCGCCGATGCAAGGGCCCTCGGGGCTCAACCCGACTCGGGCCATGGTGTAGTCGGTGTTAGTGCACCCGTTGTGGGTGGCGTAGGCCCATTTCGACTGGGCAACAGACCAAGCGGGGTCAACGAAGACGGGAAATGTCACCTGGTCGGAATCCAGCAGCCCAGGGTCCGGCACCATCTCCAGGTCCCCCGCGCTTGTGATGCGCGTGGCCACCTCTGCCACGAGCGCACCGTCACCCGATGTCAGCGAAGAGGACCGGGCCGTCGTCGAGCTGGCGTTGCTGGGAACGGAAGAGTCCCACATCACCGCCCGTTCCGCCTCCGCAACGACCGACTGCCCAACCACGGCCTGCAGCCGGCCGTCGGGACGCCGATTCAGCTGCGCGTCACCGTCGACAGCGAACGTGACTTTCCGGACTGCGGGATCGGCTGCGGCGCGCGCAGACTTCACTACCAGCACATGTGTGAAGCCGGTGTGCGTGGCATGGACGACGAGATCGACGTCGGGCAGCACGGCTTGGTAGGTGGCTGAATCGCCCGACAGCACCGGAGCAGGCAACGGACCCGGCCACGACAGCTGCATGGCCTTGCCGTCCCTGTGAAGGGTCACCAGCGGCGCCGCGCCCCCACCGGAGAATGCCACGTCCGCGACCGACGTTACGGGACGCACGAGCCCGTCGGACCCCAGGCGAAGGGTCAGGTCCACATCGGCCCACGACCCGTCCGCCTGCCGGGCACGCTGCGGAACAACTGCCGACTCGAAGGAAAGACGCCCATCGGGCTGGGCGACCACCTGCGTGTACTCCGACTGCGACGGTTGCACCGCCACGGGATGCGCACAGGCGGCCGCCGTCGCAAGCGCCTCCGATTCAAAGGGCGCTACCTCCACACAAGTGGGTGACGCCGCACGTGCGGGTGGAGCAAGAGACCGAGGTACGGCAGCGATTCCTCCGACAGCCACCAGCCCTGCAGCCACGTATGCACACCACCGACGCATCGGTCGCGTGCGCCCCGACGAGACAGGGACCCCAGCCCGTCGCGCCCCGAGAACAGCTCGCACACGACGCAGCACGGGTCCTCCCAGCACAAACCATGATGATCAAGTAGGCCGGGACGGTACAGGACGTTTTCCCTCGATGGTGATCCACTGACGGCACGCACAGAAGCAGGGCGTTACCGCGACATCGCGCATTGCCAACTGATTGGCCCCTGGCGGACGGCAGCCACCTCGCAAGATCACCGAGTGCAACCCTCCCCAAAAGGGCGTCTAACACCATCGCCATCACTCTCAGCGACACAGGCATACGCATCCTGTTATAGGATCGTTATCGTTAGCGGGCATCCGTTACAACGGTGGTCCCGTCAACCAGGGCCTCGAGCTGGGGAGGGCCGACCGCGCCCTGGACGTGGTTCGATCTTCGCTGCGAAGATCCGTGCCGTGACAGACGCCGTCCGCCCGGCCGAGGGCGACAATGACCTCGATGCGTCGCGCCTCCAGGCCCGGCTGATCGCCTCGTCACTCGCGCTGCTCGGCGTGATGGCACTGGCCGGCGCACAGTTCCTGCCGTGGATCAGCGTGCGGACCGACGATCTTTTCCCTGGCATAAAGACCGGGAACGAACGGACCTGGCACCTGCACGGTCTGTCGGGGGCGCGCATCCCGCTCTACATCGGATGGGCCGGGCTCCTCGCCATGTTCGTGCTCGGCTGGACGAAGCCGCAGTGGCGGCGCATCGCGCTCCGTGGCGCCTCTGCGACAGTCGCTGTACTGGTATTCCTGACGTGCGACCTGGGTCAGGCCGCCATCGAGGCGGGCAGATACCTCCCCGGAGACTATCCAAAGGCCAACCTGTTGTTGGGGGCGTGGCTCGCGCTGATCGGCACGGCGCTGCTCGGTTCCGCGGTTACGGTCCTGACCCGACCGGCCAAGACACGCGCGGAAGCCGTTACGCCGCAAGCGCCTCCTGTCACCCCTGCTCGTCCCTCACCGTCACCGGCTGCCGCCGAGAGCAGAGGCTGGTCCGCCCGGCCGGTCTGGGAGCCGTGGTGGCGCCGCCGCGGCCTGGTCACCGCGCTCATCGCCGGGGCAACGACCGTGATTCTGTTGGTGGGGGTGGCGGTCTGGTTTGCTGCCCACCGACCGGACCAACCGCCATGGCGCACCGCTGACCTGCCTCAACTGATAGTCGCGGCTCCCGAGGGAGCGACACCGCACGCCGTAACTCCCGGGATCTTCAGACAACTCGAACTCGGTCAGATCGAGAACCCGACCAGCACCGCACTGCTCCTGCGTGTCCGAGACATCCGCAAGTCCCTCACCGACGGCTGGACCGAAGCCGACGGCACCTCGATAACGATCACACTGATGCGCTTCGACACCCCAGACACCGCCGTCCGATTCGCCACCGCCTACCGCCAGCAGATGCGGCACCAGGTCGGAGAAACCGGCGTCGCCGAGGTTCCCGACCTCCCCGGCGTAACAGCCTTCACCAGCACCGTGGCAGAAGACGGCGGACAAACCCGCACACGGATCGCCGCTCACCGCGGGGACATCGCCTTCCTCATCACCGCAACACACTCACCCCAGGCCACCCCACGCGACGCCTACACACTCGCCCGAACCCAACACCGCAAACTCTGACCCCGGCCCAGCCCACATCGCGATCCCAGAGGGCCAGCCGACGACATGGCCCCCAACCGTCGAGCGAAGCATAGAAAGACCCTTCGGATACGCCGAAGAGGTCTCGGAGCAGGTAGCACTGGTCAGAGGGTTGCTGGTGGGATCCGTCTCAGCTCCCGGAACCACACCGATGCCACGGTCACCGAAAGCCAGAGCCACACGTGGATGCGACACCGAGACCGGCGAGGCGCCCCGCAGCGCGGGGTACACCGCGCATCCTTCCCCACGTGGGCGAGGTGCCGGGCAGGTTCGGCCTGCCCGGCACCCACCACCGCCCGTACCCGGCCTCCCCACTGGTCATGACGCGGGAACCCTTCGGGGTCGACGACGTTACCGATCTCGGCGAGCTGGTCGGCGTACTCCACCCGCACGGCCCAAGCAGCCGGACACGTTTCGAGACCGTGGGCTGCGCCGAAGATCGCCCCGGCCATGGCCGGTCGCTTGACCCGGGAACCATCTTGTGCGACTGTCGCACCTAATGATGTCGCACAGTCGCACAAGGAGAAGTGTGAGCTACCGCGAAGATGTGGCGCATGTTGTAAGGGCCCGACGGGATGAGATCGAGGCAGACCTCGCACTGACGCGCCAGGCACGGGAGCGGGCAGCCAGCGATCTGAGGGAAGCGGAGCGACAAGTTGTCGCATTGGAGGCGCTCCTCGCTTGCGCAGAGGATGGCCAGCCAGGCAACGGTGACTCGTCGGGCACGAGGCTGACGCTGCACCAAGCAATGCGCAAGGTGCTCGAGTCGGCGCCGGGCCAGATGATGCGCGCGGGCGACCTCGCGAGCGAGATCAGACGCCGACAGCTCTACCGAATGCAGGACGGCCGACCTGTCGAGCCGCAACAGATCCATGCCCGCGTCGGTCACTACCCCAAGGACTTCACGCGTGAGGGCACCTTTATCAAGCTACTGCGATGAATCCGCCGCCCGATTGGGCACCCTACTCGACAGCGCGCCGACCCCGAGCCGAATCGCATAGACCCTCCACGCGGATCCTGGTCGGCAGCCATCCTTGACGGTCGACGTGCTTGACGGCGGCAGTTTGCGGACATCCAAGAGCGGAACATCAATCCCGATGCGGGGTGCCCTCGGATCCACCACATCCTGCCGGCCCGCAGCATTGTTACAGGGCAACGCCTTCACCGAGTTCCAAGGCGTCCTTTAGGGACAGGAGCCGGTGAGGGAGGCCCAGGCTAGCGGTCGTCGGGCCACCAGTGAGGGTCGAGGCTCTTGCCGTGGCCGCGGGGGCAGGTGCCGCACCCGCTGCCGGAGACATTCCAGTGGTGGTGGCAGTACGGGGCATCGCACGGGCCGCAGAATCCGGCGTCGTCGTAGAACCCCGCTGTTCTCACCAGGATGTACCGGTACGGCGCCGCGAAAGCGGCGGCAATCCTCGTTGCTTCCACTAGGTCGACTGGGCGGCCGTATCCGTTGCCGGCCTCGATGCCGGAGAACAGCAGCCACCACCGCTGGTCGCCGTGGCGCTGACGGGCGGCGTCGAAGGAGTCGCGTTGCTGCGGTGCCCACTGCTGCCAGTCGGCGGGCTTCGCGCCGGGCGCGACGAGTTCCACGCGCGACGCGGGTCGCCCACACACCGCGCAGCGCGGGTTGGTGACGAACGCTTGAAGCATGTCCTCATCATCCCTCAGAGGTGTCAGGCGACCGGGCGCAGTTGCCGGACGGTGCCGTCGGGCTGGGTGGTTTCCTGCGGCGCTGCAGGGCGTCGACGAGGTTGGTGATCATCGGTTCGGTGACGTGGCTGTAGATGCCCCTTACGCCAGCGAGACGGTGTCCGAGGCGGCGTGCTTGGGCGATTTCGGGGATGCCGTCTTCGATGAGCCAGGTCTTGTGGGTGTGGCGCAGGTCGTGGAAGTGCATGCCGGGCAGGATCGGTGGGATGCCGCGTTGGGGTTGCCGGAGACGGCGGGGGTCCAGGCACGGCGGTTGAAGTTGGAGCGGCGCTGGTGGTAGCCGCGTGCGCCGGGGAAGACGATGTCGTGCGGGTTTGTCGGTGAGGTGCGTGGCGAGGAGGTTGGCCAGGAAGCGGGGTAGGCGGATGTGGCGGAGGGAGTCGTTGGTCTTGGGGTGGGCCGAGAAACAGTTTGCCGTCGACTTCGTGCAGCGCGCCGATGTCGGGGTGGATGTAGATGCTGCCGGTGGCGAGGTCGAGGTTGCTGCGGGCGAGTCCGGCGAGTTCTCCCCGTCGCATGCCGCTGTAGGCGGCAGTGAGGATCATGAGCCCGTCGGTGGGGCGGGCTTGGCGGGCGGCGATGGTGGCGACTTGTTCGGCGGTGGCGTGGGGTCGTTCGGCGCGGATGCCTTTGGGGATGCGGATGCCTCGGCAGGGGTTGAAGGGGAGTCGGCGGTCTTCGACTGCTTCTTGCAGGATCATCGACAGCACCATGATCACGTCTGCGACGGATCGGGGTGCCAGGCGCTTGCCGAGGGTGACGGCGAGGGTCTTGATGTGCTGGCGGCGGATGTCGACCAGGGGTAGGTGGCCGAGGGTGGGCAGGATGTGCAGGCGTAGGTGGCTGCGGTAGGCCGACCAGGTGGCTGGGGCTGCTTGATGTGTTGATTCCTAGATTGGCACCCATTCGTAAAGGGGGATTCGGCCGCCGCAGGGGTCGATGAAGGTGTCGCGGGCGAGTTCCACGTCGATTTCTTTGGCGCGGATGACGGCGTCGGCGCGGAGGTCGTGCACTGAGTCGGTGGTGACGGTGCCGTCGGGGGTGCGGAGGCGGACGCGGACGCGGGTGCCGCGCTTTTCCACCCAGGCCATGGGTTACTCCGTTCGGTGTGGCTGTGGTGCGTCGCTGATTGACGCTGACTCTTGGCGTGCGGCAAGTCGGTGCCGACGGGGTGTGGGGCACGGCGGTTCGCCGTCGTCCGGTGGCGGGTTCGGCGGCGGCGGCGATGATGGCGGTGAGGTCGGCGGCGGAGAAGCGCAGGTGTTTGCCGAGGAAGGTGCGGGGGATCTGGCGGCGGCTGGCACGGCGGCGCAGCCAGGATTCCGGGACGCGCAGCAGCGCTGCGGCTTCGGCGGGGGTGTAAAGACGAGGCTGCTGGTCGTCGGTGGGATGGCTCGGTGGGTGGATGGGGTTGCGGGTGGCGGTAGCCGGCGTCGGGATCTGGGCGGGTGGGAGGGCATGCGGGCTCCAGGTGGTTGGGGTGGCGAAGGCTTGAGGGGTTTCTTCGCGGGCAGCGGTGGTGGCTGCCCGCGAAGAACCGCCAGTGGCCGGGGTCAGTGATGCCGGCAGAGCAGGAGACGGAGTGCGGTTACCGCTTGGGCGGGGACGACGCCGTTGCCGAGCACGCGTAGCGTGGCGGTGCGGGGCAGTGCGAGGGTGGGGTCTGTGACCCAGTGCGCGGGTAGTCCCATGAGCCTTAGGGTTTTCGATCGTCCAGGTGAGATCAACTGGACTACCCAGAGGGGCCGGGTGTGGCTTGGCCCATGACGCCGTCCGGTGGCCTGAGTGGTATGGCCGCCCGGCTCCTTCTGGACGCCCTGGCCGCTGGTTGAGAGCCGCGAATCGTCGCTGTCTAAGGCTGTGCTGGCGGGGTGCTCCGCTGGGAACCTTCGATGTCGTTGTGGGGAGGAAAGGTTGGAACGGGCCTGGATCGGGATCGACGCCGGCAAGGCTGCGCATCACGCGACAGCCGTCGACGATCGCGGACGGGTGATTTGGTCGCAGCGGGTGGTCAACGACCAGGCGGCGATCGAGAACTTGATCGCCAAGGGACGAGACACCGCCCAGGAGGTGACCTGGGCGATCGATCTGGCGGGCAGCCCGGCGGCATTGGCCATCGCGTTGCTGCTCTTGGCCGGGCAGTGCCTGGTGTACGTGCCCGGCCGGACCGTGCACCGCATGTCGGGCGCGTTCCGCGGCGAGGGCAAGACCGACGCGAAGGACGCCTGGATCATCGCCGAGACAGCGCGCATGCGCCGGGACCTGTCCGCGTTGACGGTCAAGCCGGAGCTGGTCGCCGAGCTGGCGGTCCTCACGGCGCATCGGGCCGATCTGACAACCGACTGGACGCGCACCATCACTCGGCTGCGCGACTACCTGACAGGTACCTTTCCGGCGTTGGAGAAGACGTTCAACTTCGCCAAGCGCGGTCCGCTGATCCTGCTGACGCTGTTCCAGACTCCCGAAGCGATCCGGCAGGCAGGACGTGAGGAGATCGCCGGTCAGCTCAAGGAGCGCCAGGCCCGGCGGGCCGGCACCCTGGCGGACAAGGCTTGGGCGGCAGCCCAGGCCCAGACGGTTCAGCTGCCTGGGCAGAGGGCTACCGCCCGGCTGATCCAGCAGATGGCCGACTACCTGCTGGGCCTGCACCGCCGGATCCAGGAACTCGACGCGGAGATCGCCGAGCTGTTTAGTCATCACCCGCAGGCGCAGATCATTTTGAGCATGCCCGGGATGGGGCCCGTGCTCGGTGCGGAGTTCCTGGCCGTCATCGGTGACACCCGCAACTTCCGCGACGCCGATCACCTCGCGGCCTTCGCCGGCCTGGCGCCGGTGCCGCACGAGTCCGGCCGCAGAGTCGGGATCATGTGTCGTCCCAAGCACTACAGCCGCACCCTGCGCCGGGTGTTCTATATGTCGGCCCTGACCAGCCTCAAGTTCGACGGGTCGAACCGCGAGTACTTCGACCGCAAGAGAGCCGAAGGGCGCAGGCCGCGGCAGGCGTTGATAGCCCTGGCCCGTAGACGCGTCGACGTGTTGTGGGCGCTGCTGCGCGACAGTCGGTGCTTCCAACCGGTCGCGCCAGCGCGTGCTGCCTAACCGTCTCTCGGATAAACCACGGGCGTTTCACCACCTGGCGATCCAGGATGGGCCCGTGGAGCGCGACAAAGCCCTTGCCCGGATGCACGAAGCCGCCGCGTTGTGGAGCGTCGGCCAGGTCACCGCAGCCGAGCTGGTCGACGTCGCCTGCGAACTGCTGGTCGCCGGCTTCGACGGACTCAACCTGGCCACGCTCGCTGGCGTTCACGCCCGGCATGCCGACGAGGAAGTCCCCGAACTGCTCGAAGCCGCGCTGAAGGACGTGGGGCTCAGCTACTATCCGCGCGGCAGCCAGGGCGGGCAGGAAGCCGCAGTCACGATCATGGCGTCGCGAGTCCTGGCCGGGCTTCTGCCTCCCCTGGACCTGGCGGTGTGGGCGCACTCCACCATCGGCCATGACAGGTTGGCACTCGCCGAACGCCTCGTCGAACTCGACGACGTGTACGACACCCTGGAGTACACCGACATGACGGAGCAGGACATCAACGATGAGATCCTCGCGGAAGCCCGGCGGATCGTCGGAACCAACGTCGAGCCGACGGCGCCGCCTTGACTTCGTGATTGAGATGCCATTCGACGAACGGCGGGGCCAGCACCGGCTTGCCGTGCCGACCGGTTGGGTCGGGTGGGGTGCGGGCCCAGCAGCAGCAGTTCCCAGCGGGCGACGGCGGCGGCGTAGGCGCCCCACCGCTGCTCGTCGGGTTGCCCGAGGCTGGCGATGGTGGTGCGCAGGTCCGCTCCCCCGTCGCCGTGTTTGCCGGGTCCTCGCGCGTCGGACGCGCGGGGTGTGGGCAAGACCCGCACCGCTGCTGATGGCAGGGTGAGGTCGCCGTGGGAGCCCCGTTGGCCGGGGCAGCCTTTCGCTCCGTCGGTGGCTCGTGGTGTCGGTAGTAACACCTGTGACAGCGGCGGCCGGAAGCCCGTGCCGGCGCGTCGCCCTGGCGTGCCGGTGTCGCTGGCGCGTGGGGTGGGCAGCAGCCGGACGGTGTCGGTCACCGTTCGCCCGTGGTGATCGGTCGGGTTCGTGCGGGCGGTGGTGTTGGTGCGGGTGCTGCTGTCGGTCCTCGTCGGCGTGGGTAGCAGATTGTGGCGGGTGCCGCCGGGTTCGACGAGGTCGGGCAGTCCGTACTGGTGGCCGGGGCCTTTGCCGTCACGGGCGCACGGTGTCGGCAACGTCCGCACCTCGCTGCTGGCGGGTTGTGGGTTCTCCACGAACACGAGCGATGGTCGAAGTGCGCGAACGGCGTCGGCGACCTCCCTGGGCAGTACAGCTGGTCCACAGGCTGGAGTGTTGGCCGCTGATGCCGGCGCGTTTGCCGGCGTTGGAGATGTCCTGGCAGGGGAAGCCTGCGGTGAGGATGTCGACGGGCTGAACCTGTGTCCAGTTGAGGTGCGGATGTCGCCGAGGTTGGGCACGTCGGGCCAGTGGTGGGCCAGGACGGTGCGGGCGTGGCGGTCGGTTTCGACGTACCACGCGAGCCGGCCGCCGAACACCAGCTCGACGGCCATGTCGCGGCCGCCGTACCCGGTGCACAGTGATCCGATCCGCGGCCCGGGAGGCTCACTCACGCCACCTCCCCCACCCCGGGCGGAACGGGTGGTCACTCATCGACCGTCCCCAACGGTTGGGACTTCTCCGGCTTACCGAGGACCAAGACGTCCTCGTGGGCGATGAGGTGCATCGGCACACCGCTGGCCCTGGCCTTGCGGACCTGCTGGAGTTGGAAGAACGACGGGCGGGCGACCAGTTGCCCGTCGCGGACGGCCGCGAGCAGCGCGACGCATCGCTCGAGCGGTGTGAAGCCGGCGGCGGTGCCGGCGGCCAGGACGGCCGAGGGCAGGTCGATCAGTTCGCCGCGCTTGCGCCATGGGCGGGCGGTGACCACGACGACGCCGCCGGGGCGCAGCAGGGTGTGGCAGCCGCGCAGGATGTTGGTGAATCCGTGGATCAGCCCGGCGAGGGAGGAGCGGTAGGCGAGGTTGCCCTTGTCCTCGCCGTAGCGGTTGTCGTACTTGGTGACCCCGTCGGCGCTGGGCCGGACGAGACCGTGCACGGTCGGCCCGTACGGGGGTGAGGTCACCACGAGGGCGACCTGTCCCTGCAGGGCGGCGGGCACCAGCGCGGTCAGGCGGGTGGCGTCGCCGCGGATCACGGAGCCTCGTCCGGTGGCGCCGTGGCGCTGGGCGTGGGCGATGTTGAGGTCGGCGATGTCGGACCAGCGGGACTCGTACTCCACGCCGATGGCGTCGCGTCCGGCGTGGATGGCCTCGACGATGGTGGTGCCGATCCCGCACATCGGGTCGAAGACCAGGTCTCCGCGCTGGGTGTAGGCGTGCACGGCGTGGGCGGCGATGGCCGGCAGCATCCGAGCTGGGTGCTTGACCGACTGGGGCATGTACCGGCCGCGGCGCTGGACTGGACCTGTCGACTGGGCGGTCGCCCAGACGGACAGGTCCTGTGGCCAGCTCGCTGCGGGGGCGTCGTTCGGTGCCGGGGTGCCGGTGTTGGTGGTGGGGTCAGCCATGGCGGCCACCACCTCGGCTGGTGAAGACGAGCAGGTCGGCGTGGACTTTGACGTGGAGAACGAACTCCTGCGCGCCGGTGGCGCGGGCCAGGGAGAGTAGTTCCTCGTCGGTGGCGTGGTAGGTGAATCGGTCGCCGTCGGTGTCGGCGGCGACCGCGACGATGTGCTGCAGGTAGCCGAGTCCGGCGTTGGCGGCGGCGTCGACCACGGGGGTGAAGTCCTCTGGGGTCGCGACCGTGCCGGCCGGGACCCCGACGACGAGGACCAGGCACCCGCCGGGGCGCAGCAGCCTGGTGCAGGCGGCGAGTAGCCACGCCAGGCGGACGCGGTTGGCGGCGTCGCTGCTGGCGTCCAGCGGCCAGGTGGCCACGACGAGGCTGGTGTGCCCCTGTAGGTCGTCGCCGTCGCCGAGCACGGCGGGCGGGTCGTCGTCTGGGAGCAGGGTGGTGTCGGTGAGGTCGTCGCCGAACCACGTCGGCGCGTCGTGCGCGCCGTCGGAGTCCGGGTCGTCGCCGTCCGGGTCGTTGTTGGGTTCGCCCGGGTGCTGCGGCGTCTGCGGCCCGACGGCCAGTGCCGAGGCTCCGGTGAACCGGGCCGGGTGGTGTCGGCGTCCGCCTCGCAGGCTGGCAATGTCCAGGGCGTGGGCGTCGGTGAGGTCGACGACGGCCTCGCCGGGCCGGCTGTACGCGGCGATGAGCCGGTACGCCAGCCGGTTGGAGATGGTCGTTGTCTGGTCGTCGCCGCTGCGGGCGGTGCGCCAGACGGTGATCGGCACCGGCGGGTCGCCGGCGACCAGATCCATCGCAGGGATGTGGGGGGTGCCGCCCAGGTGGGCGGGCTGCGGCGTGGAGTGCTCGCTCATGTGGTGTTGGCTCCGCGCCGCGCCGTGATGCGCTGACGTCTACCAATCGGGATTTGTTAGCTGTGGCGAACACCTGGCGGTCTGACAGCGGCCTCAACCCGTCTGACAGTCCGCGTTTGATCTGTTTTGCCGGTCGTCGCCTCGCCGATCGTGACTGCTGTCCGCGCGCTGACAGATGCGCTGGGCATGTGTCAGGCGGGTTTTGTCAGATCGGGGCGCGGTTGCTGGCGCACAGGTGGGGAACGCGCCGCCCCGTCGACGTCGCCACGGAGAGCGAGTCCTCCTTCGGGTCGATCGGCGGCAGGGGGCGGAATCGGGATGCCTGTCAGACACTCGGCGTATCTGCCACGGGTTTGGTGGATGGCGGCCGACCGGTGGCGGCACGGCCTGCCCGTCGCCGCGTGTCCTTCCGCGAGTCGGTGGTCATCCCCGACGGTCGACTCTGACATCGGTCAACATCGTTGGCATGGACGCCCCGGACATCCGCTTTGGCATCGGCACATGCCGTTGACATGGACATGTCGGTCAAGGATTTGACATCGATGCTTGCCATTGACATCCGCGGTTGGCATGTCCGCGTCATCGATGGACTGGTTGACATCGCTGCGGCGTGGCCGGAGGCGGGGCCACAACTGTCTGTCAGCGGGCGTGTCAGAGGCGTCGGGTGTGACAGTGAGGCGATTGCGGATCGGCCGGCGAGGCGCGGTGCCGGCCCGGCGCGCACGCCCCATTTCCGGGCGGGCAGGCGTCGAGCGCCGGACTGACAGTGCAGCTCAGAGTCGGTCTGACAGAAGCGCGGCGGTTGCTGGCCGCACGACGGCGGCTGGCTGTCAGATCACGGTGATCGTGTCCGCGCCCTGCTCCGGGGCGCTGCTGTCATGGCCGTGTCAGACGCCGGTGTCCTACTGCCGGCACGGGATTCGCCCGTGTCCGTCTGTGGCGTGTCGCCGCTGCAGCACCTGTCTGTCGTTTGGAGTCCTGACATGTCCGTGTCCGACACCCCGGGCTGGCCCACCTCTCACCTGCTTGCCGCGGACGCGGCGTTCGTGGCGCTGACCAGTGATCCGCAACCCTTGACACTCGACTGTGACAGCCTGCCCTGTGCCATCGGCAAGGAGCACCGCCTGCCGTCGGGCGTCGTCGCCCTGCCGGTGCTGCGGGACTGGCTGCTGGCGCGCCCAGGCGACTACGCGGGCCGAGACGCGGTGTGGCGGGAACTGGTCCTGCGTGCCCGGCTGCACGGCAATGAGTGGACGATCGCGGCGGTCGGGATGGCGATGCCCGCGCTCGTGCGTATCGCCGGGCAGCTATCCACGGGATACCGGGGCGACCCGGCCGACGTCGACAGCGAGGTGCTGACCGGGTTCCTGGAAGCGCTGCGCGATTACCTCGACCTCACCCGGCCCGCGCTCTATGCGTCGCTGACCATGGCCGCCTTTCGGGCGGGGCGCCGGCTGCGGCTGGCCGACGACCAGGCGGTGCCGGTCGAGGACATCGAGCACGTGGTGGCCGGTTCCCGGCCCCCGAGGGTCCCCTACGGCCACCCGGACCTGTTGGTCCGCCGCGCTGGCACGCTGCGGATCATCGACGAGGCGGACGTGCAGCCGTGGATTGAGGTCCGGCTGGGCCGGCGCGCGCCCGAGCCGATCGCCGCCCGGCTCGGCATCACCGTGGACGCGCTGCGGATGCGGCTGGCCCGCGCCGACGAGCGGCTCGCGCGGGCGGTGGCCGAGGGCAGCCTGACCGAGATCGCGTCGACCGCCGTCGTCGAACGGACGGCGGCGCAGGCTAGGCGTCGGAGCAGCATCCGCGCCGGCAGGGCCCGCGTCCCGGCCGCACCGCGCGGGATCCCGGTAGCCGCCTGACGGCAGTGTCCTTCTGCGCCCCTGACGGTTGTGGGCCTGGCGTCGATGCGTCCAGGCCCACAACCGTTTCCGTTCGCGGCACCACAGGGCCCAGACGACAGCACTCCGGTCAATGCGTGCCGGCGCTGTCAGATGCCCCGGCATGGCTGTCAGACCGCTGTCAGGTCGGCGAGTGTTCGCTACGTCTGACAAACGCCGATTGGTGGGTGCGGGACCGGACGAGAGCAGCCGACGAGCGCTGGTCCGGGACCCGTCCGCCGTCGAGTGTGGGGTGACGCCTGCCGTGTCATCCCGGGTGCCGCGCCATCGCATGCGCTGACACCTCATCGATTGCCGCAACCACCCAGTAAGGGAGGACGCGCTCCTCCCGGGGTGGCGTGGCATGCCGACCTCGCGCTCGACGGCGGTTCCTTCGTCCGTCTCTGGTTTCGCTCCGCCCTCGGCGCCCCGTTCGGTGACCGGCGGCGGAGCGGGAGGTGACCCATGCTCCGCATCCGTACCAACAAGCCTGTCCCGCATTCCGTTGTCCGTCGCGCCGCGCGTGTCTGCGCGGCCGCGGGCACCGCCGTGTTGATTCTCGCCGTTCCGAGTGCCGCCCAGGCCGATCCTGGCGGTGTCGCCTACCTGGCGGCGAACACTCTGCCGGTCGTCATCGCCAACCTGCAGACCATGGTCATGGGTTTGCTGGCCGGGATCGCCACCCTGTTCCTCGTTCTCGCGGGGGTTTACTGGGCGACCGCGGGCGGTGACCCCGGTCAGGTCGACAAGGCCAAGGGTGCCCTGCGTAACGCGTTGATCGGCTACGGCCTGGCCGTGCTCGCCCCGATCCTGCTGCAGATGTTGCAGGGCGTCGTCGGGGGTTGATCGGCGATGAACTGGATGGGTGGGATCCTCGACCAGATCCTCGAATGGCTGACCGAGGCGGTACTGGCGTGTCTCGACGCGATCTTCGGTGTGATCACCGACGTGCTCCTCACGACCCCTCAGGTCACGGCGCTGCCCCAGGTCCAGGCCCTGACTGGCCGGTCGATCTGGATCGTCGACACCGCGTTCGTCCTGGTGTTCGTCGCCGCCGCAGTCATGGTCATGGTCTCCGGCGGCGACGAGCGTTCCCGGTACACCGTGAAGGACCTCGCGCCGCGGCTGGTTGTCGGGTTCGTCGCCGCGCACTTCTCCCAGCTGCTCTGCGGTGAGCTCATCACCTTGGCCAACGCCCTGACCGGCGCGATCAGCGAGGGCACCTACGACGGCGATAGTGCCTTCGCCGCGGTGCGGAACCATATAGAGACCGGACGGGACCCCACCGCTCCGCTGCTGTTCCTCGCTCTGGTGCTGGTCATCGTGGTGCTGATCGTGATGACGGCGTTCCAGCTCATCGGCCGGTTCGTTGCCCTGCTGGTCATGACCGCCATCGCGCCGCTGCCGCTGGCCTGCCACGCCGTGCCCGCCCTGGAGGGCGTGGCCCAGATGTGGTGGCGTGCCTACGTCGGCTGCCTGGCGATCCCGATCGCCCAGGCGTTCACCCTGACGACCGGTCAGTGGATGTTACTCGACCCGGCACACATGCTGCCCGTCCTGGGTCTGCCGTTCGAGCCGGGTGGGGCGCTGAACCTGTTCATCGTGATTGTCCTGCTCTGGACGACCGTGAAGATACCCGGTCTGGTCGGCCGGTGGGTCGGTCAGGGCGGACGCGGCGGGAGCAACGTTCTCGGCGCTGTCGTGCGGGTCGTCGTCCTGCAGCAACTCACGCGCAGCATCCCCGGCCTCAACGCCGTCAGGAGGGTCACGAAATGATCAACAACGATGGGGACGACGTTGTCGACCGTGCGCGGATGCCCGCCGACGTTGACGCGCCCGACAAGGTCGCCTACGGGCTGACCTGGCGGCAGTTGGCCATTCTGGCGGTCGCCGGGATGCTGTTCTACGGCGCCTGGAACGGCCTGCGCACCGTGGTTGCGCCGCAGGTCATCGTCTTCGCTGGCGTGATCGTCGGCGGTGTCGTGTTCGGCCTGGTGGTCGGGCGCCGCGACGGGCTGCCGATGGACGTCTGGCTGCTGCACGCGATCCGTCACTCCCGCGGCCCGAAGGCGCTGTCGTCGGCTGGGGAATCCACCACGGGGGTGCCTGAGTGGGTGCAGCAGCCGAGGGGGCGGGTGGTGCTGCCGGCTCCGCTGCGGCTGCCCGCCGACGCGATCGACGACGACGGCGAGATCAGCGTCGGCGGCGCCCGGGCGGCGGTCGTCGCGGCCACGAACATCAACCTGACGCTGCGCACCGCCAGCGAGCAGGCAGCCCTGATCGACGGGTTCGGCCGGTGGCTCAACTCGCTGTCGGCGCCGACCCAGGTCGTGGTCTCCGCCCAACCGGTCGACCTCGCCTCCCACGCCCGCGCGGTCGCCGACGCCGCCCACACCCAGCCGCACCCCGCGCTGGAGGCGGCGTGCGCCGACCACGCCGCGTTCCTGGCCGACCTGGCGACCCACCGGGATCCGCTGCGCCGCCAGGTCCTCGTGGTCACTCGCACCGCGCCGGGTGAGCAGGGCAGCCACACGGCGCGGCGGCGGGCCGACGACACCGTCCGCGCGTTGTCCGGCCTCGGCGTGACCGCCCGCGCCTTGGACGGCGCGGGCGCCACCGCGGCGCTCGTCGCCGCCGCCGACCCTTACCGGCCGCCGCGCCCGGGCGGCCTGGCTGCCCCGGACACGGTCATCACCGTAACCGCACCCCCGCCAGCAGGAGCAGCTGAGAGGAGAACGCTGTGAAGGGCATCCGACGCTCCCGTGCCCACCCGAGGGCAACCGCGTCCACCGGTCGTGCCGAGGAGGGGGCGCTCGCGTCCGCGGTCGCGCCGGCCTCGGTCGAGGTGACCCCGCGCTGGCTGCGGGTCGGCGACGGCTACACCGCCACCCTCGTGGTTACCGGCTATCCCGCCGAGGTCGGCCCGGCCTGGCTGGAACCGCTGCTGTCCTACCCCGGCCGCGTCGACGTGACTTTGCACATCGACCCGTTGTCCGCCCCGATCGCCGCCGCCCGGCTGCGTAAGCAGCGGGCGCGGCTGGAATCGTCGCGGCGCGCCGACGCGCAGCGGGGCAAGCTCACCGATCCCTACATCGAGGCCGCCGCGGCCGACGCCACTGACCTGGCTGACCGGCTTGCCCGCGGCGCCGCCAAGCTGTTCCGCGTCGGCCTGTACGTCACGGTGCACGCCCGCTCCGAGGAGGAGCTGCTGCAGGCGTGCGCCCGGGTCAAGGCCGCCGCCGCGTCCACCCTGCTGGAGGTGCAGCCGGCGACGTGGCGGCAGCTCGCCGGCTGGACCACCACCCTGCCCCTCGCAGCCGATGGGCTGCGGATGCCGCGCACCATGGACACCCAGGCGCTGGCGGCGGCGTTCCCTCTCGCGTCGCCCGACCTGCCGGCGCCGCTGCCCGGGGAGCCGGCGGCCAGCGGCGGGGTGCTCTACGGCACCAACCCGGCCGGCAACGGAGTGGTGTGGTGGGACCGCTTCGCCCAGGACAACTACAACAGCGTCGTCCTCGCCCGCAGCGGCGCGGGCAAGTCCTACTTTGTGAAGCTGGAGACGCTGCGTCACCTCTACACCGGGGTCCAGGTGTCGATCATCGATCCGGAGGACGAGTACCTGCGCCTGGCCGACGCGGTCGGCGGGACGGTCGTGCGGCTCGGCGCGGCCGGCGTGCGGGTCAACCCGCTTGAGCTGCCCGCTGGTGACACCCGCCCTGATGTGCTCACCCGGCGGGGCCTGTTCCTGCACACCCTGGTCAGCGTCCTGATCGGGAGCGTGCCGCCGCCGGCCGAGCGGGCGGCGCTGGACCGCGCCATCCTCGGCGTCTACCGGCAGGCCGGGATCACCGCCGATCCGCGCACGCACCGCCGGCCCGCGCCGCTGCTGCGTGACCTCGCCGCGGCCCTGGCGGCTGACGCGGACCCGGCTGCCGCGCAGCTCGCCGCCCGGCTTTCGCCGTGGGTGGACGGCTCGTTCAAGGATCTGTTCGACGGGCCCAGCACGACTCGGCCGGACGGTCACCTCGTCGTGTGGTCGCTGCGGCAGCTTCCGGACGAGTTGCGCACCGTCGGCACCCTGCTCGCCCTCGACTCGATCTGGCGGCAGGTCGACGCGCCACCGGCCGGCGGGCCGCCACCGCGGCGCATCGTCGTGGTCGACGAGGCGTGGCTGCTCATGCGCGACGGGGAGGGCGCGAAGTTTCTTTTCCGCCTGTCCAAGGCGGGCCGTAAGCGGCACACCGGGCTGACCGTGGTCACCCAGGACGCCGCCGACGTGCTCGGCACCGACCTCGGGCAAGCCGTGGTGGCCAACGCCGCCACCCAGATCCTGCTCCGCCAAGCCTCCCAGGCGATCGACGCCGTCGGAGACGCGTTCGGCCTCACCGCCGGTGAGCGGCGGCTGCTGCTCGCGGCCCGCCGGGGCCAGGGCCTGCTGATCAGCGGCACCAACCGGACCGCGTTCGAGGCGATCTCCAGCGACGCGGAGCACGCCCTGGCGACGACCAACCCGCTCGACCTGATCGCCGACGACGCCGACAGCGTGTAGCCCCACCACATCAACTACGGCAGGCGCCGGTGCCGCACCCGCGCAGGTGCGGCACCGGCGCCTACCCGTGCGCGTAACCGCGAAGGACGCACGTCATGACTGTGCTTCTGCTTGCCCCGTCGCCCATCCCCGCCGATCCCGGCTCGACAATCCCGCCGTCCCCGGCGACCCGCTGGCTCCTGCAGGCGGTGGACTGGGCCATCGATCGGCCGTGGCTGCTGGGCGTCACGGCCGGCCTGTTTCTCGTCTGGATCGCCGGCCAGAACCTCGTCGCGCTCTGGCGGCACCGGTATCACGCCGCAGGTGCCCGGCTGATCACCATCGCCCCGCCGCCGAAGGTAGACGAGCACGGCGCCGCCGCCTTGTGGGCGAACCTGGCCGGCATCCTCACCCCGTCCCGACGCCGGCGGCTGCTGCACGGCACACCACACGTCGCGCTGCAGTACGCCTGGACCGGCCGGCAGCTGCTCATCTCCCTGTGGGTGCCCGGCACAGTCCCGAACGGGGCGGTCGAGGCCGCCGTCCGCGCGGCGTGGCCCGGCGCGGCCACCACCACCAGCAAACCCGCGCCGGACCCGATCCCGATGAACACGGCCGCCGCGGTGGGCGGCCACCTGCTGCCCGTGGCCGCCGAGTGGCTGCCGCTGAACACCGACCACGACGCCGACCCGCTGCGCGCCCTGATGGCCGCGGGCGCTCAACTCCACGGCGGCGAGTACGCCTGCGTGCAGATCCTCGCCCGGCCCGCCACGCCCCGCCGCGCCGGGCGGGCCCGGCGCGCCGCCGGGCGGCTGCGCCAGGGCACAACCGCCTCGGTCAACCTGGCCGGGCCGCTGATCGAGATGATCGAGATCTTCCTGCCCGGCCGTTCCCGCAGCCGTGGCAGCGCGGCGCCGGCCAGCCGGCGGGACCCGACCGTCGAGCGGGACGTGCGGGCGATCCTCGACAAGACCTCCCACCAGCTGTGGGAGACCGGGATCCGGTACGCGGTCGCCTCCCGCCTCCACCGCGACGGCACCCTGCCGTATCAGCGGTTGCGGGGCGTCGCCGACGCGGTCGCCTCCTCATTCGCCGTCTACGCCGGCCGCAACCGGCTCGCTCCCCGGGCCCGGATGCTCCGGCCCGTCGGAGTCTTGGCCGCCCGTCGGCTCGGCGTCGGGTTCCTCACCAGCGCCCCCGAACTCGCCGCGATGGCGGGACTGCCCCGCGACCTCGCAGTGCCCGGCCTGGACCGGGCCCGAGCCAAGTCAATGCCGGTCCCGGTCGCCGTACCGGCCGGTGGGCGGGGCCGCAAGGTCCTCGGTGACGCCGAGGTCGGCGGGCACGCCGTCGCCCTGTCCGTGCCGGACGCCCGCTACCACACGCACATGGTCGGCCAGACCGGCTCCGGCAAGACCACCCTGCTCGCGAACCTGATCATCGACGACATCAAGGCCGGTCGCGGCACCATCGTGCTCGACCCGCACGGCGACCTCGTCCTCGACGTCCTCGACCGCATACCGGCTGAGGTGGCCGGCCGGGTGGTGCTGTTCGACCCCGCCCAACCGAACCCGCCCGCGATGAACCCTCTCGAGGGCGACGACCCGGACCTGGTCGTGGACAACCTCGTCTCGATCTTCGGTTCGATCTTCTCCAAGGCGTGGGGGCCGCGGATGGACGACGTGATGCGGGTGTCCTGCCTGACCCTGCTGCGGCACGCCAACGTCACCCTCCAGCACATCCCGCCGCTGCTCAACAGCGCACAGTTCCGGTCGGCGATGACCGTTGACCTGGACGACCCGGACGGGCTGCACGGCTTCTGGCAGTGGTACGACGACCTGTCCCCGGCGCTGCGCTCGCAAATCATCGGCCCCGTGTTGGCCAGGCTGCGCGCCTTCCTGCTCAGGGACTTCGTCCGCAAGACGATGCGGTACCCCAGGTCGAGCTTCGACATGGGCAAGATCCTCGACGGCGGGGTGCTGCTGGTCCGCATTCCCAAGGGGGAGCTGGGCGAGGACACCAGCCGGCTGCTCGGTTCGCTGATCCTGGCCCGGGTGTGGCAGGCGGCGACCGCCAGGGCGAGTGTCGCCGCTGACCGGCGCAAGGACTGCTCGATCTATCTTGACGAGTGCCAGAACTTCCTGACCCTCGCGGCGAGCCTGGACACGATGCTGGCCGAGGCCCGCAAGTACCGCCTTGCGATGACCCTGGCCCACCAGGACCTCGCCCAGTTCCCCCGCGAGCTCCTCGCGGCCGTGTCCGCGAACGCCCGCAACAAGATCTACTTCAGTGTGGCCCCGGAGGACGCCCGGGTGCTGGCCCGGCACACCCTGCCGGAACTCGACGAGCATGACCTCGCCCACCTCGACGCGTACACCGCGGTCGCCCGCCTGGTCGTGGACGGCCGGCAGACCGCCGCGTTCACCCTCAAGACCCGTCCGCCGCTCCCGGTGGTCGGTGAGGCCACCGCGATTCGTCGCCGGGTCGCCCAGGCGGTGCCCGTTCAGGACCCGTCCGCCATCGACGCCCTGGTCAAGCGGCACAGCCAGAAACCGGACGACCGGCGCCGCAGAGGCGGCAAGCCGTCGTCGTGACCGATCTGTCAGAGCGACAGGTGCTGGCTTCCGTAGCGGGATCCCTGTGGGGATCCACTACCCCTTCCACCTCGATCGCCCGGAGCGGCTGACGGATCACCCGTGGCGGGCTGTTCGGGCCGCACTGCGGCCTGTCGACCGACCACTGTGGTCGGCCTCCACTCAGACACCCTCCGTCTGGAGGGCTTTCTTCTCCCTAGGAGTTTCCGTCGTGTCCAGCCGTCTTCCGCCTCGTCCTTCCTCGTCTGACCCGTATCTGCACACCCGTCGTCTCACCTCGCGTGATCGGCTGCTGCTGTCCTGGCTCGCCGAGCACTACCTGCTGTCCACCCGCCAGGTCACCAAGGCCCTGTTTCCGTCGGGTCGCAGCGCCCGCCTGCGGCTGACGCTGCTGCATCGCATCGCGGCGGTCGACCGGTTCGTCGACACCGCCGCCGCCGGCTCCACGCAGTACCTGTACGCGCTGGGGCCGCTCGGTTTGCGGCTCAACCGCGACGCCTACCACGACCCGGACAACCCCGCCGCGAAGCCGCCGCGTAGCAGCCGCGACCGGGCCGACCGCATTGTCGGCAGCCGCAAGCTGCGCCACCTGCTCGGCGTCAACGACTTCTTCACCGACCTGCACGCCCACGCCCGCACCAACCCGCAGGCGCGCCTGGAGCGGTGGTGGTCCGAACAGCACGCCACCGACGCCTACGGCAGCGCCGGGGTGCAGCCCGACGGCCACGGCGTCTGGACCGTCGGCGATTCCACGGTCGGGTTTTTCCTCGAGCACGACAACGGCACCGAACCGCTCAGGCGGGTGCTGGCCAAGCTGCGCGCCTACGAACGGGTGACCCAGTTCGGCCCCCGCTACCCGGTCCTGTTCTGGCTGCCGAGCCGAGGCCGCGAGCGCAACCTGCTCGACGCGCTCGCCGGTGCTTCCACCGCGATGCCGATGGCCACCGCCGTGCACGGCACCGACCCGGCCGGGCCGGTATGGACGCTGACCAGGGATCCCGACAGGCTCCGCCGCCTGCATGAACTCCCCAGCGACCACGGCCCCTACGCGGCCACGAACCCGAACCGGTTCGTCTCCCGCGACCCGGACCCGGTCGACCACCCGCCCGGCTGACAGACACGCACCACATCTGTCAGACCACAAACCCCGCCTGCCAGATCACGGTGATCTGTCACGCGTTGTCGACCTGCCGCTCTTGACCGCCCCCTCACGTCTGACAGCGCAGCTCACCGGCCTCTTTCCAGGATCTGCGGCTGTCCCGGCGCTGACAGATCAGGCCGCTACGGTTCTCGGCACTACAGCACCTCATATATCTCCACCCGACAGGTCCCACCCTCGGACCCTTCGCCGCATTCCGGCACCCTGACGCCCACCCGCCTCACCGGCCCGGTCGGCCCAGCAGCCCGCGACGAACCCCGACGGTCGCACCTGCCACCTCGCACCAACCCCAACCCATCCCAGCCGGCGCCCACGCACCCAGTGGACCGGCTACCTCCGCGTGCCTACCGCACGCCCCACCGCGAAGGAGAACCGCATGGCCAAGAAGACGGCACCCACGGCCCCCACGGCCGCCCCGGCCCCCACGGCCATCCCCGATGCAGTCGTCCGCACCATGGTCGTCTGCGTCTCCGACGAGCTGTCCCCGGTCCTGGACAGCAGCCGGCACCTCGAACGTCACCTCGGCGTGTCGGGCACCAGCTGCCCCCGGTACTGGGCCTCCCCGGCCCTGCGCCCCTGGCAGCGCCGCCAGCTCATCGACCCGCGCACGGCCAAGACCGGCCCCCGGTACTGCGCGGGCGGACCCATCCGCCTGCTCGACCTGGCCGGCATGCGCCATGGCGCCTACGTCGGGGCCAGCGTGCGCCACGCGCAGTGGGCCAGCGTCGTCGCGGGCACGAAGGCCGCCACCGTGTGGCCCGCGTTCCTGCAATGGCACCTGTCCGACCCGTCGGGATATCCGATGGACACCGCGACCGCCGAGTTCAATATGCAGCCGCGGGTGCAGGCCATGCGCATGTACAACGCCGCCACCCACGGTCCGGGTCACCTCGACCTGGGCGACCTGGAGATTTTCCAGGCCGGTGCCAGCGCGTACGCCAACTACCACGCCCTCTGGGCGCTGTGCACCGACGCCTTCCTCACCGAGGCCGGCGACCGGCTGCAACCGGCCAGCGCATTCTTCGCCGACCGGATCACCTACCTGGAGCAGGCGTCCCGCTACCTGGACTCGCTCGACGAGTCCCAGCGGCTGTTCGCCATCAACCTGCACCACTCGTGACCGGAGACCGGTCGGGCCAGCCAGCGGCATCCCCTCGCACCCGCAGGGGCCTGTGCGCTGCCCGACCGGCTCCACCCCGCCAGTCCGCCCGATCCAATCTGCCTCGAAGGGATGAACTCGCATGCCCCTACGACTCTGGTTCGACCTGGCAACGGTGCTGTACCTGGCCGAAACTGCGGTCGCCGCGCACCGACGGGTCGGCATCGACGGCGACGTCGTGACCCACGCTCCGCCCGCGCTGCACCTCATGCGCGACAGTGACGGCGACCTCGACGATCTCCTCTACATTGACGCGAACGTCCGCCCGAGCTTGTCCGCGGACAACGTCAACGCGGAGCCGTTCCGCAGCACCTATCGCGGTCGGCGCTACGGCCACGGCATCACCTGGACCGAATGGCTCGGCCGTCCGCCTCGTGGCCGCAGGCCGATACAGGTGCAGATCGCGCTGGCCGACGGGCTGCTTGACCTGCTCCGCGCTGGCCACGCCGCCGGATTCGACATGTTCACCATCGACGCCGACGCCGATGGCGGCCCGCGACCGGCGGTCGCCCGACGCCGTCACCGCCCTCGGCGGTCCCGCCGGGGCGCCCCAGGCTGGGGCATCTGACGACGCCCGGCCCGTACAAGGGCCGGTCTACACCTCTTTCAGGAGGAAGAACCCGTGACGGGCGTGGCAGACCGGCTCCTCGCCCGCACCATCCTCGGCGGGCTCACCCGCCCAGGCTGCTGACCGGACGTCCGGCCGCCGGCTGACACCGGCCCGCCGGACTTTCGCAACCACCGCACCTCGCACGACCTGGCCGTCGCCTGGCCGACCCGCGCATCCCGCGCACCCCGGGCACGGCCGTACGGCTGTGCCCGGGTTCTCACCTTTGCGCAGAGGAACCCCCATCATGTCGAACCTCGCCTCGGCCGCCCGCAGCACGCAACGCGGCACCCGCTGGCTACACGCCGCCGTGGTCGGCGGAAGGCTGACCGGCCCCGTCACCGCCCTGCTGGTGTCGCAGGCCGGCTCGAGGTCACCGTCTCCGAGGCCGCGCCGGCGTCCGCCCGCTCGGCGGCGGGCTCACCCAGCACCGCAAGTACACCGCTGACCTGCCCGCCGCCCTGCACGGCTGGCACCGCCGGCACCTGCCCGCCGCGGCCGGCACGGTGCACGAACGACCCCGCTATCGGCGACAAACTCGGCCTCGGTGCCGGCCGCTAGGCCCAATCAGCTCGGCGCCGGCTCCCGTGGCCAGAGCCCACCCGAACGGCCCTGCCGGACAGCAGAACGCTCCTCGACCAATTCCCACCGCCCCCGCCCACCCGGCGAGGGCGGTTTCGCACCTTCCCTGGAAAGGACACCCTGATGGCCATCCGAACGACGAGCGTCGTCTACGACGACCTCGACGGATCCACCACCGACGTCGGCACGTACCGATTCGCCTTCAACGGCGTCCTGTACGAGATCGATCTGTCCCGCCCCAACTTCGACCGGATGGCCGCCGCCTTCCAACCCTTCATCGCCGCCGCCCGCCGTCAACCGAAGGCGGCAGCGACGACACGAAACGGGCATGACGCCAACGCGGCCCGCCGCACCGCCAACGCTGACGTCCGGCGGTGGTGGGCCATGCACTGGCAGGAGCAGAACCTGCCCGAGCCCCGCACCCGAGGGGCGATCCCATCGGCTGTCCACGCCGCCTACCAGGCCGCTCACTAGAGCGGTCACCCGCACGCGAGCCGCGACACCCGGCGGTCGCCGGGTATCGCTTCCCCGGCCGGATCTCGGGGCGTCCCGAGATCCGGTCCTCGCACTTGATCCACGTCGCGTTCGAAGCGTGGATCAGTGCCGACCTCAACAGCAGAAGAGGAGGAACACACGCATGACCGACGCACCGGAAGCCGTGCCCGCGCACGCCATGTTCACGGTCCTCGCCGCGCTCGGCGAACTCGGCGAGGCCACCGCCGCGACGGTGGCGCAGAGAGCCGGGCTCGGCTACTCCACCGTCACGGCGAAGCTACGTGCCTGGGAGCAGACCGGGCAGACCGAACGCACCCGCACCGAGGACAACCGGACCCTCTGGCGGCTGACCGACACCGGCCGGACCAGCATCGCCACCAACCAGGCCGCCTCGCCGGCGCCCACGGACGACACCGACGACACCGACGAAACGCGCCAGAGCATCGCCACCGCGCAGCCCGCCGACGCACACCCCGAACCCGAGCCCAGCGCCCCCGCCGACGACGGGCACCCGACCTCCGTCGACGACACCGCCGCCTCGGCCGAAACGACCGCGCTGCCCGCCCGCGACGAGAAACACCCGCCGACCGGCGGGGACGGCCAGCAGTCTGCTCCCGTGCCCGACGGCACTGACGCCGAGCCGGGCCCCGGCCCCGGCGACGAGGCCTCCCCCGCGGGCGCTGGCCGCCGCGCCAAGGGTTCGCTGCGAGGAGCCGTGCTGGACATCCTCGAGGCCCACCCCGACCGTGCCTACAAGACCGGTGAGCTGTGCAAGCTCATCGACGCTGCGAACACCGGCACCGGCACCAGAAAGGCCAGCGCGGGCGCGGTCTACAACGCGGCGATCAAGCTGGTCGCCACCGGCGCTGCCGTGCAGACCGTCGAGAAGCCCGCCACCTTCCAACTCGCTGTCGCCAACCAGTAGCCGACGGCACCGCATACGCAAGAGGTAGCCCAGGGGCGGGCGTGAAGTTGGAGGCTATCCGCCCGCCCCCGGTGCTCCTTCCGTGGAAAGGAGCGTCCCCATCATGCACGACGTTCTCACCTCTGTCGGCGGGATCCTCGCCGGCCTCGCCCTCGCCGCAGCCGTGCTGTGGCGTCAGCAGCAAGCTCTGCGGACGGCCCGCTACGAGGCCACCCATGACGACGTCACCAGCCTGCCCAACCGGCGGCTGTTCCTCACCCGCCTACGCGCCGCCCTCGCCGACAACGCGCCGGTCGGGGTGGTGCTGTTGGACCTCAACCGGTTCAAGACCGTCAACGACAGCCTCGGTCACGAGGTCGGCAACGATCTGCTCGACCAGGTCGGCCGTCGCCTCGCCGGGCTTCCCAGCCCGGTGCGGGTCGCCGCCCGGCTCTCCGGTGACGAGTTCGCGCTTCTCGTGGCTGGCGACCGAGACGACACCGCCGCGGCGGCCCACGCCGCCTGGCAGGCGATCACCGCCCATTCGATCCGCGTCGTCAACGCTGACCTGCAGGTGAGCGCGTCCGTCGGCTACGCCCACGCCCACCGCCCTGACGTCAGCCCTCGACAGCTGCTCACCCAGGCCGACTTCGCCATGTACCAGGCGAAACGCGTCGGCGTCGGCGTACGCGAGTACCTGCCCGACCACACACCCACCGTGCGCAGCCGCGATCGCCACCACCGCTGAACCTCCGCGCCGCGCATGTCATGGGCCCCGCAGCCGCCCTGGCTGCGGGGTCCACTCCCCCTACACCGCAGACGCGGGAGACCGGGTGTTGCCTGTCAGCGTCAGTCACAACCCTTGCCCGCTTCTCCACCCGGCGCGATCGCGGGCCGGGGGCAGGCCCCGCGACGCTGCTGCTCCGCCACGCTCATCCCCGGCCCCCGTCGAACCGACGCGGCCGCGGGAGATGCGCAGGATTTGAGTTTCCGTTACGCCCCGATGACCTGCTCACGCGTCGCGCTGCCCGCAGGCGAACGCATTCGGCTACCGCTGGGCCGGCTGCCCCTCCCCGAGGTGCAACAAGCAGGGTCACCCGGACAAGACCTGACGGGGCCTAGCCGCAGGTCCACTCCGCGTCACCTGGTGTCCAGCCGGCGAAGCATCACTCGCACCCCACCGCCATCGGCGCTGCCACGTCGATGAGTCCCTGGAGGCCACCATGAAGATCCGCTCCCTGGTGTCGATCATCATCGCCGTCGTCGCCGTGTTCGTTCTGTGCACGGGTGGGCTGGCGGGCCTCCTCGGCGGCGGTGCCGCCGCCGAGGCCTGCCTACCGCTCACCGTCGCACCGGCCAGCCCTACCGCCACTGTGGCGAAGGGGCCCGGGACGTGGCCGGCGATCGGCCCATGGAACGGCGACCAGGTCGCCAACGCGGCGGCGATCGTCACCACCGGCGCCCAGCTCGGGGTAGCGGCCCGCGGCTGGGTCATCGCGGTCGCGACCGCCATGCAGGAGAGCACGCTGCGCAACCTGCCCGGAGGCGACCGGGATTCCGTCGGGCTGTTCCAGCAACGCCCCAGCCAGGGCTGGGGCTCCCCGGCGCAGCTCCAGGATCCGGTCTACGCGGCCGGCAGGTTCTACGCGAAGCTGCTCACGATCGGCGGCTGGCAGTCCATGCCGCTGACCGAAGCGGCGCAGGCCGTGCAGATCAGCGCCTATCCCGACGCGTACGCCAAGTGGGAGGGCCCCGCCACCGAACTCGTCACGGCGATCGCTGACGCTGCCGGCCTGCCGACGGCAGGCCTGGCCGGGTGCGGGGCGGCCGGCCCGTGGACCCAGCCCGTGCTCGCCACGGTCGGATCCGCGTTCCGCAGCAGTGACCGGCCCGGCCACGACGGCGTCGACCTCAGCGCGCCGCGCGGCACCATCATCCGCGCCGCGTCCGCCGGCACGGTCCGCACCGTCCGCTGCAACGCGGTCTACGCCAGCACAGGTGCGCAGTGGGGCTGTGACCGCGACGGTGACCCCGTCCGCACCCGCGGCTGCGGCTGGTACGTCGACATCGACCACGCCGGCGGGATCGTGACGCGGTACTGCCACATGGATCAGCCGCCGGTGGTGACGGTCGGGCAGCAGGTCACCGTTGGACAGTCCATCGGCGTCGTCGGCTCCACCGGCCACTCCAGCGGCCCGCACCTGCACTTCGAGGTGCACGTGCGCGGCGACGCCAGCGGCGCCGGCGCGATCGACCCGGTGCCCTTCATGGCCGCGCAAGGGGCACCGCTCCGCACAAGCGCACGGTGATGGCACCAGACGCAACACCGCCAAGGTCCGTGCCAGCCGTTAGGCACGTTCGGGGCCTGGCATTCCTGCTGTAGACGTCAGGGAAATAGTGCCCCGCCGGAGGCTACCCCCGACAGCCAACAACTCCCATCAGCTACGTAACCGGAGGAAGTAGTGGAGAGAGTCGATGATGACGGTGCCAATGTTCACCGCCCCGAGCACGACTGCGAAGCAGCCGGAACACTTGCGTTTGTCGCCCACTACGGCGCACCGGGCATCGGACAGGCATGGACCTGCACCACATGCGGAAGGGACTGGTCGCGGATCGACGGCGCATTCTGGCCGGCCGATCAGGGCGTGCACATCATGTGCCTCGGAGACGTTGAGTAGACCCCAGCAAGCTGCCAGCCTCGCCGAGGCGCCAGCGAAATCCACAGCGGACGCAACCGCAGCGACGCCCACCCACTTGGCCCACAGACTCCGCCTGTGGCCCAACTCGAAGCGGCCCGATGGCAGCGAATACCAGCCAGTTCGAAAACCGCCCGCCTACCAGACCGGCCACGAAGGCATAGTCCGCCCACCTAAATGAGCGTGCCTCCACATCGGCGATCATGCCGTGAATCGCTCGCCCAACACAGGCAGTACCGTTGAACGCCTGCCCTCATCCGCGAGTCGTGTGGTGCGGTGGTCACGGGTCAGGCAAGACCGGGACCGGCCGATGAACGGTGGGCCTGCCAGCGCTTCCAGACGACCAGGGCGAGCGCTCCGCCAAGGGCAAGGCCGAGCAGGGCGACGCACGCGCCAGCCGCGATCGTTCCCACGAGTTTGCGGAGGAGGTGCAAGTTGTCGGGCTTGTCGCCCACCGCCAGCAGTGCGGCACCCGTTCCCTCGATCGGGACGCAGGTGAGCTGCGCGCGCCCGTCGCGTTCGGCCTGGAGCTCGTACCGAGCCGCCCACGTCCGTCCGTCGCTGAAGAAGGTGAACGTATCCGCCTCGGTGATAGCGACCTGCGAGCCGGCTGACTCGGCGGTGCACCGCCAGTCGAACGCTGCCGTGTCCGGGCTGACGTAAAGCACCGCCGGCTGCCCAGCCCGGAGGTCTACGTGCACCGACTCGTCACTGCGGTAGTGACCGCCCAGAGTCGGGAAGTCCCCGATCCATGACCGGATCCCGGTGGCGAGCACGGCGGCTGCGGTGAGCAGGCCAAGCACCGCAACCGTCACGGCCACCGCGTACCAACGGCGGCTTGGTGGGCGTTGGTACAAGTCGACGCGGCTCATGGCCGACATCATGCCGGGCGTTAGCCCGACAATTGCAAGGGCTCACCCGCCAGGGCGCTCAACACTGGAGTAGACACGACTCGGCACCGGAACTCATCACTCGTCCTCGACCGGCCACCACCCGAGTCCCCGGGCACCTACTCCGCGGTCGCCGGCAGCCTCCTTGTGAGTCAGCCGTTCGTCTCTGTGTGCTACCAAGAGGCGGAGCCTGCTGGCCCTGGACGCCTCGGGTAATGCGGCTGGCCTACTTCCATCAAGGGCTAGGGGTACGCGGATGAGAGCGGTCGTGTACGACCGGTACGGGCCTCCTGACGTGTTGCGGATCGAGAACGTCCCCAAGCCCTGTCCCGCTGCCCGGCAGGTGCTCGTCAAGATTGCGGCGACCTCGGTCAACCTGAGCGATTGGGAGACCCTCCAAGGCTCGCCCCTGTATTCGCGCATTGGTGGGCTGCGCTCCCCGGCACGCCGAACCCTCGGCTCGGACATCGCCGGATGGGTCGATGCGGTGGGCCCGGCCGTCACCCGGTTCCGACCCGGTGACGAGGTGTACGGCGACAACCTCATGCTCAAGGGCGGTTTCGCCGAGTACACGATCGCTCCCGAGTCGGTGCTGGCCCGCAAGCCCGCGGCACTGACCTTTGCCGAGGCGTCGGCGATTCCGCAGGCGGGCGTGATCGCGTGGCAGGGAACTGAGGGCGCCACAGCCGGGAAGCGGGTCCTGATCAACGGTGCTGGCGGAGGGTCGGGCTCATTCGCGATCCAGCTCGCCAAGCGACTCGGCGCCCAGGTGACCGGCGTCGACAACGCGGGCAAGCTCGACTTCATGCGGTCGGTCGGCGCCGACGAGGTGATCGACTACCGCAGCCAGGACTTCACCCGCAGCGGCCCGTACGACCTCATCCTCGATCTGGTCGCGCACCGGTCGGTGTTCGCCTACCGCCGGGCACTGGCCCCCGGCGGCCGTTACCGGTGCGTCGGCGGATCGGTCTCGGCGCTGCTGCGCGTACTGACGATCGGCGCGGTGGCCGGCCGGCTCACGCACCGCCGGCTGGGCGTGCTCGCCGTCAAGGAAGGGCCGACGCACTTCGAACCGGTGGCCGACCTCTGCGCCACGGGCGACCTCGCCATCCACATCGACCGCACCTTCACGTTCGACGAGGTGCCCGAGGCGTTGGCCCGCGTGGGTAACGGACGCGCCCTCGGCAAGGTCGTCGTGACCGTCAACTGACCAGCGACTGCGCACATCTGCCGTAAACAACGCGCGGGGTCGGCGCCAATCGCCGTTCGGTAAGCACCAGCGCAGACTACGTTCGGTAGCCGAGAGCAGGGACAGTCAGCCCGTGATGGGGCCAGTATGGCCGTACCGGTGGAGCCCATCTCGTCCGTCATCGCCAAACCGCGTTCCCGCTGGCGAAGCTGTCCACCATCTTCGGCGTCTGGTCCATCGACGAGTACACCGAACGGATTCGTCGCGGCGAGATGATCCTCGACGCCCCCTACCAGCGTGGCCGCCACTGGACCGACGACCAGCGCATCGCTCTCATGCGGTCCGGGCTACAGGGCGTCCCCATCCCCGCCGTCGTCCTCAACGACCGCTACCGGGGCCGCCTGGCACGACAACGACCCCGACACCCACATCACCTACGCAGTGGTGGACGGCCGACAGCGCCTCGAAACCGCCCTCGCCTGGCAGGACGGCAACCTGGCCATCCCTGCCTCGTTGCTGCCCACCGACTGGATCCGCATCGCCGACGACACCGACGACGGTCCCTACGTCCGCGTGACCGGCCTGCACCACCCCGCTGGATCGCCCGGCTGATGGACCTGGCCTGCGTGCGGGCGCGGGTCGACACCGTCGCTGACGAGGCCACCATCTACCTGCTCATCAACGGCACCGGAACGCCGCAGACCGACTCTGACCTCGACCGCGCCGCGCGCATCGTCCCCCGGTGTGCCGGCCGGCGACCAGGACCATCCGATAGCTGGCTGCTGACGGAGCGTTCGTCCGGCACAAGCGCCAGCCGACGGGCACCGCCTAGGAGATCTGGACGGGCCGGGACTGGGACTTCCTCACCCGGGTCCATGGTCCCTGACGCCTCACACCAGATGCACAGTCGCCCGGCACCGCCAAAGCGCGAACCCTTCTCTCACCCGCACCTTCGACAGGAAGCAGCCCATGATCGACACCCAGCTCGTCCTCAAGTACTGCGGCGTACGGATCAGCGCCCATGCGCTTGCGGACGCCGTCCCCGCCGGCATCGACCAGCCGACCGTGGCCTCGGAACTGCGTGACGCGCTCACCTCGCTCGCCAGCACCGAAGCGCAGATCGCCCGGCTCGTCCCGACCATCGGCCACGCGCTGCGGGACGTCGAGCAGGTCCTCGCCGCCGGTCCCGACGACCGGATCCCGGTCATCGACTACACCGGCGTGCTCCAGGCGCGGGGGCCTCGCCTCGACGCGCTGATCGGCAGGCGAGCCGCGCAGGTCGAGCACCTGCGGGCCATGACCCGGCTCTGGCTGACACAGCACCCCGATCCGGCCCCGGCCACCCCGACGCCGCAGTGAGCCAGCGAAACCATCGGCGCGACCGGGCACGGGAAGTCCACCCCTCATCACCAGCGCCCACCATCTGCCGGGAGAGCAGCTGCGTCACGGGCACAACCGTCCGGCGTGCGGTTCCCGCTCAAGGTCTCCCCGCCGGCCTCCGCCCCCGACCACCAACGTCGTAGCCACGACGGCCTATCCGACAGTTCACCCTGACGCGATCGCCCCGGCCGGGGCCTGCGCTGCCGCCGGCCGTGTGCCGGCCCGTGTCAGCGGGCGCCCGTCCCGGCCGGGCTGCTGACGCCGAAGACTCGCCGCGGTGTGCGACCTGCTCGCCAACATCGCCGAGGGCCTCGACGACGCTCTGCGGGACATCGACCGGCACACCGTCGCCGTCGCGCGCCTCGACCGGCCGCCGCTGGTTGACGACCCCCGCCGCCACCGCGCCGCCCGCCGCCCTTGCCGGACGGCAGGAGGCCCGCGATGGCAGCGGCGGTGGGCAGGCCGCGCGGCGCATGAGGTCGGCAGCGGCAACCCACTGCCCCGGCCGCCGCAGGCCACGCCACACCTACCGGTTTCGCGCCCACCGACGGCGGAACCCAACACCAATCCTTCACCGACGGCCACCCGGCCCGCGTCCCGCGCGGCACCCGGGTGGCCGTCCCCCTATGCAAGGAGCCAACCGACCATGACACGTCGACTCTGGTGGCGAGTGGAGGAGATCCTCCCCCTCGCCGAACACGCCGCCGCAGCGCCCCTCCGTCGCACGATCTGCCAGCAGGTTCACGCCGGCCTTCCGTCGGACGGGCCCGCCCTGGTCTGGTCACGCGAGGATGACGGCGATTGGCTGTCCTCCAACGGTATGCCGATCTGGTACGACGCGGACGGCGCCCAGCACCGCGCCCGCGCCGAAACGTGGACCCACACCACCACCGGCGCTACCGGCAACCCCACGCCCTCCGACCGCGGGCATGGCTTCCTGCCGTTGCTGTCCCGGCGCCGCTTCTGGCAGCGTCACCTTCTCGGCCTCCTGCGCTACGCCCGCACGCACCGGGTGCACTGGCTGGGAGTGAATCCCGAAGCGGACGGTCACGGCACCGACGGCCGCTATCTGCTGTCGTACAGCCGCGGCGACGTCACCCCATCGTTCGCGACCTGGACGCCGGCCACCGTCACCTCCCCCACCGTCGGGGATGGCAGCTACCGCGCCATGGTCGCCAACGGATACGCCGCCCTCGATGGTGGGCTGGTGTGCCGGTTCCCTCGTGGGGCGGTGCAGAACATGATGCGCGACCTCGGCAGCTTGTACCTCGGCGACATGCCCGGCGAGCACCCCACGCTCCGGTTCGCGGGCGACACCATCGTCATCGAGTGGGAAGAGGATGACGGTGATCGCGGCCGGGTCGTCGAGGAGGATCGGGTAGCACCGGACGCGAACGGTTGCTACGCCATCGGCGCCTACCAGTGGCGCTGGACGTTCGCGTCTGCGATGCAGGCCCAGCCGTGACGGGCTGCCACCGGCCACCGGCTACGGCAACCTCGAACCCTGCCGACGACCGCTCCTTCCGGCGCGCATTACGGCGGGTCGACGCTCTGGCGCCCGCCGTCGCCTTCGTCGCGAGAACCGACGACCTCAGCGGGGCCGTCCGGCGGCAGCGGCAGAAGCAGGTGGCCTCGCCTGGCGATAGCTGTCCTGCGTCGCCGCCTGGGCTGAGGACCATCAGCTCGTCGAGCCGCCGTTGCGCACCGGGCCACCCGGTGTGGTCCGCGACGCGGCGAGCACGCCGGCCCGGGAGGCGCGAGGGGACGCCGGAGGCCCGTCGACGACTTGTGGACGACTTGATCTGTTCGCAGAGTCGAGCGTCGATCGGTGCGGTCACCATCGCGCGGACTGGACGGCGGGTAGGACGGCTCCCAGGCCACAAGCCAAGACGGCCCGCGGGGTGGTGACCACCCCGATCCGCTCGTCGAGAGGACCCGCCCCGATGCTGCCCACCACTCCCGCCGACGTGCCCGAGGACGTCACGGACGTCCTGCTCTGGCGCATGGCCGTCCGCGTCGCCGCCGCGCATCAACCCGACCCGGCCCACCCCGGCCGGTGTGCCAACCTGCGCTGCGTCCACGAGGCGTACCCCTGCCCGCCGCTACGCGACGCACGGCGCGCGCAGCACGCCGCCGTCCGTCCGCAGCGGGTCACGCCAGGACGCGCCCGCGTGCCCGCCGTCGCCGCTGTCGCGCAGAAGTTCGCCGGCTGGTTCCGACCCACACCGGCGGTGACGCGGCCCTCGCCGATACCGCTGCCCCGCCGGCAGCCCATGGCCGCCTTGCGCCTCGCGGTCTGACGGCGACGCCGTCTCCACCCTCGCCCGATAACCACCATCAGAAGGAGAACGACATGCCATCCCTCGACGAGCTCTTCCGACAGCAGCAGAAGCATATCGACGACATCGGCTGGTCGGTGACCGCCGTCATGCCAGATCCCGACGAGGCCGACACCCCGTTCGCCTACACCGTCGGCCTCACCGAGCGCGATCTCCCCGAGCTGGTCATCGCCGGACTGGATCCCCTCATCGCGCACGAACTCCTCAACGACATGGCCCGACGCGTGTACCGCCGAGCGCAGCCGCTAACCCATGGTCAAACCGTCGACGACCTGATCGTCGGCTACGACGCGGTGATCGTCGAAGGGCCAGCCACCGCGGCATTGCATCCCGGGGTGGCCTACGCCCGGTACGGCAAGGATCGCGTGCACCTGCAGCAGATCGTGTGGCCGGACAAGCAGGGCCGGTTCCCGTGGGACAAGGGGTACGAGTACTGCGCGCACGTTCAGCCGCTGCTCGCACACCCATAGCCAGACACACGGCGCCCAGCCAACCCAAGTCCCACGATTCATCCTGCGGCCCGACAACCGAATACGAGCGCCGCCGTCGACATCCCGTGCGACTCGCAATCGACCCGCCCCACGCGTCATGCGTGGGGCTTTGCCTTGCCCGACAAGATCACCAAGGAGTGTCTCTTCCCATGCCCAGCCACATGTTCACCAGGGATGACCTCGTCATCATCGACCCGGCCTTCGCCCGGCCGGGCGAGGAGACTGTCGTCTATCGCGTGCGCGAGGTGCACCGCGTCAACCTCATCGCCGCTCCCGTGACCGGCGGGCGCCCTATCCGGGCACCCAAGGACATGTTCCAGCCGGCACCGGACACCACCGCCACCACCGCGGCCGGCCAGCCGGACAGCACCCGGACCATCCCCCAGGCCAACTCCACCATTCTCTGACCGGGCAGCGTCGTCACAGTTGCCGGACCCGGCTGGAAGTTGCCCACCGGGCAGCTTCACGTCGTGCTGCGCGTCACCGGCGACAAGGTGTCCCTCGTCCAGCTCGGCGGCGACAACGGTTGCTACTGGCGGGGAGTCCACCGCAGCTTCTGCACCGTTGTCGACCCGAGCCACATCACCCACACCCCGGTCTCTGACTGACCCAGCAGACCTGCGGCGCGTCAGCCGGATGGCGAGCGGTTCCGCCACCGCCCTCGGTCGCCTCGGGTCCGACGGCCCGCAGCACCGCCTCGACAACCGGCACCGCGATGCCCAGGTCACTCCCGCTTGCCCTTTGTTCACCCGGCGCCCCGAGGGGTGGGCCCGCCCGCTGCCGTCCAGCGGAGCGGGCCCCGTCTTCGTGGTCGCCGCAATCCTTGTTGGGGAGATACCCATGCCTCCGTCGCAAAGCCCGCTGGTGCGGGTCGCCACGCAGTTCGGCTACGACCTCGACGAAACTTCCCTCCTCACCGATCCGCGCGTCGCCACGACCGACCCGAGGTGCGCCCGGCTGTGCGCGGTCCTGATCGAGCACGTCAGCGGCATCGCCGACCCCGACCTGCGGTACACGATCAGCCAGGACCCGGACTACCTCGGCGGCGTCGTCGCCGACACCGTCACAGCGATCGAGCGCGCCTACTGGGCCATCGCCGCGCTCCTGGCCACCGCGGTCACCACCGGTGCCGCACGGCAGCTCGCCCCCGGCGGCACGCGCGCCGCCGACTTCTCGACCTGGCGTCCCGCGGTGGTCCGGATCGCCGGCGCGCACGGCGGGCCCTACCCCTGCCAGATCGGGCCACAGCACTGGAACGGCTGGGCCAAGCCCCGCTTTACCCGTGACGTGGTCACTCGGCTGATGGCTGACCGGGACGAGCAGTGGCGCCGCAGCGGCGCGCAGCCCGATTCCATGCCCGGACAGCTACTCGCCAGCGGCGACGTGCTCCTGCTGCACGACGAGGGCGTCCGGGAAGTCATCGCACCGGACGACGACGACATGTTCGCCGTCGGCGCCAGCACCTGGACGTGGGAGGAGTGGGCCAATTAGGCCTCCAGGTCACGGCCGGGGTCGCCGCGCCCACGGCCGAACTCGTCCGGCATGCCGGGGGCCGTCCGCGCGGCGAGCACAGCCGGCGCAACCCCAAGCCCTGGAGGCAGGGCCTGCACGCTCTCGAGGAAGGGACGACATGTTCAGAATCGTTGCTGTATCCATCCGAGGGAACCGGTACCTGGAGGGCAACCCGACGGTTCACCCGATCACCGAGGTGCCAGCCGGTGTCGGAACCCGGTTCCCCAGCCTCACCGCGGTGCACCAGCATGTGCAGCGCGCGTACCCGTCGAGCCTGTCGGTGTTCTGGCGCATTGAGGTCATCGACGAGCGCGGGACGGTCGTGTCGCGTGGCACGCGCGACGGCCTCAACGGCGTCGGCGGCCGCTGGATGTGGCAGACCGCGTAAGGCCGGGACCGCCCCGCTCACGCCTACCAGTCGCAACAACATGACCCGCTCCGCGCTCGGACGCCTCGGCGTGCGGCGCGAGCGGCACCCGCTCCACCTGTTTGCGCGGCGTCATCCGTAGCTGACCGACGCCCGTTTCCGGCGACCGCCTCCGGTTGTCCGCCCCGCCCCCCTTTCGCGGCGGTTCGGCGGCACCAACCCCATTCCCAACCGGGAGGTGGCCGCGCCGGAGGCGTGGCCACCTCCCGCCCCTTTGTCAGGAGGAACAACGGATGCAACCTCAAGCCGCACCAGAGCACACCGGCCCCGACCGCGACTTGATCACCGCAGCGGACGGCGGTAGTCGTGTCCCCGCTACACCGAGCGACGGCGTCAGGGGACCGGCGATGACCACACCGACAGCGGGTACGCCCGCCACGCCCAGCGGCTCCGCGCCCAGCAGCGGGATCAACGCGGTCAGCGGGCTGCCGAGGTTGCGCGCCGGCGAGTTGCAGAACCAGGTCCTCGCCGTCCTGGCCCGCGCTGGCGTCGCCATGGACGTCGGCGACATCGCCACGATTCTGGCCGGCCGGTCCTCCGGCGCGATAGGTCAGGCCTGTGACCGGCTCGCCGAGCGCGGCCACGCCGAGCTTCTCCCGGGCTCGCCCAAGCAGTACCGCATCACCCCGGCGGGGACGGCCGAGCACCGGGCGAACCCGACGCCGGTGCCGCCCGCGTCGCAGCCCGCCGCCCGACCTGCGGCCGCCACCCGACCGGCGACCCCCGCCCCGCGTCCGGGGGCGGCGTCGGCCGCCAGCGCTATTCGTCCGGCCGCCGCGAGCCCGCGACCGGCCACACCCACGGCACCCGCACCGAAGCGGCCGACCACGGGGCCGGTGCGACGCCCGAACGGGCAGCTGTACTACCCGCGGCTGCTGGCCAAGCGCCCCGATGTCGACGTGTTGCGCGACCTGCGCGACGCCGACGTGCCGGTGCTGCTGTACGGGCCGCCCGGCACCGGCAAGACCTCGCTGATCGAGGCCGCGTTCGGCGCCGACCTGTACACGGTGCCCGGAGATGGCGACACCACCGTCGGGGACATCGTCGGGGACTATGTGCCGACCGACAGCGGCGGCTACGAGTTCGTTCCCGGACCGCTGCCGCGGGCGATGGAAGCCGGCGGGGTGCTGTTCATCGACGACGCCACTCTGATCCAGCCGAAGGTCCTCGCCGTGGTCTACCCGGCCATGGACGGCCGCCGGCAGATCATCCTCAAGGCCGCCGCCGGCCGGGTCGTCACCGCCGCCTCCGGTTTCTACGTCGTCGCGGGCCATAACCCGGGCGTCCACGGCGCCGTGCTGACCGAGGCCCTCGCGTCGCGGTTCTCCACCCAGGTCAAGGTGTCCAGCGACTACGACCTGGCCGCGGCGCTCGGCGTCGACTCCCGCATGGTCCGCGCCGCCCGCAACCTCGCCACCCAGTACGACAGCGGCGAGATCGGCTGGGCGCCCCAACTGCGGGAACTGCTCGCCTTCAAACGGATCACCGACGTGCTCGGGATCGACACCGCCATGGCCAACCTGATCGGCCTCGCCCCGGTCGAGGACCGCGAGGTGGTCCACAAGGCCGTCTGCCAAGCCTTCGGCAAGGCCAAGATCCTGCCCCTCGCCCTCGGCAACCAGCTCTAACCCAGGAAGGAGCACCAGCATGTCGCTGTCGAAACACCTCAACCCGGACCCGGACGCCGCGGCCACCGCGCTGCCGGCTGACCACGCGTGGCTGCGCATGTCGGCCGCGCTCAGCGCGCACATCCCACCGATCGCCGGCCGCGAGGACCTGCTCGTCGTCATCGAACCCGGCGCCGGCGGGGGCGCCCCGGCCTGCTTCATTCGTGAACGTGCCACCGTCGAGATCGATGGCACGTACCTCGGCATCGATCCCCGCATGGTGGACCCGCATGATCCCGACGCGCGGGAGAGATACCCGGTCGCGTGGGGACTGTTGGTGCACGAGGCCGCGCACTCCCAGCACACCCGCTGGGAATTCGGTACCGGACCCGCCCGGGTAGCCGAGGCCGCCGCGCTGCTGGAGGAGTCCCGCATCGAGGCCGCCCAGCTGCGCCGAAGGCCCGGTGACCGCCGGTGGCTCCGCGCCGCCGTCACCAAGATCATGCTCGACGACATTCCCACGACCGATGACCCGTGGGCTGCCGCCGCCAGCGCAGCGCTCGTGCTCGGCCGCGTCGACGCGGGTGTCATCGACTCCGACGAGGCCGACCAGCTCCGCAGGGCGGTCGCCCGGATTCTGCGCCCGGTTCTGCTCGGCACCCTCACCCGGATCTGGCGCGCCGCCCACCAGGTGCCCGACGACGACACGGACGCCATGCTCGACCTCGGCCGACGCTGGTGCGGCGCCTTGGGTGTCGACCCCGACGCCGCGCCCGGACCCGCCCAAGCTGGCTCTGGCAGCGCGGGGCGGGGCGGTGCCGGTCAGGGCAGCGGCAGCAGCCCCGCGGGCGGGGGCGTGCTGCGCCGCGCGGCCACCTCCGTCGTCGGTGCCGTGGCCATCCACGACGCCGAAGCCGCCCAGGCCGCGGCGGCTGCCGCCGCCCGCGCCCAACAGCGGGCCCAGCAGCGCCAGGCCGAGGCTAACCAGCGGAAACGGTCCCACGACGCGGCCGACGCGGTGTTCGGCGACGGCGGCGGTGCGGGCAGCGGCGGGGGCGCGAGCACCAACGGCTCCCCGTTAATCCGCACGCGACCGCCCGCGCACCGGACCCGGCCGCCGACTGACGACGAGCGTGCCGCCGCCCGGCAGCTCGCCCGCGCGTTGCGGCAGGCCGCCTACCGGGAACCGACCGACACGGTCACCACCTCGGTGACGCCACCCGGGCGGCTCGTCACCCGTGCCGCACTCGCCGCCGACGCCCAACGCGCCGCCGGTCAGATCCCCACGTCCGAACCGTGGCGGCGTACCGAGCGCCGCCGCGTGCCCCAGCCGCCGATCCACGTCGGCATCGTCGCCGATGTTTCGCCATCGGTAGGCGCCTTCGCCGGGCCGATCGCCTCCGCGGCGTGGATCACCGCGCAGGCCACCGCCTGGGCTGGCGGCACCAGCGCCACCGTCACCTTCGGCCGGTACGTCACGGCCGTGACCCGTCCTGGCCAGCCACCGGAGAAGGTCCGCCTGTTCAGTAAGGAAGGCCACACGCAGGGCTTTCCCCTGGCGGTGGATGCTCTCGACGCGGCCCTCGGCCTAGCCGGCCCGCGCGGCGGAGCGCGGCTGCTCGTCGTGGTCAGCGACGGCGAGTTCACCGCCGCCGAGATCATGGACGGCCAGGCACGCCTGGACCGTCTCGTCCGCGCCGGGTGCGGGCTGCTCTGGCTCGGCCCGCCCGACTCCCGCCCACTGGGCGGCGCTCACACCACCGTTCTCGGCAACCCCGCCGACGCTGGGCGCCTCATCGCCCGCGCCGCCGCCACCGCACTGCACAACACCTGACCGACGCCAGGGTCGGCTCGGCCCGCAGGGCGAGCTGCAGGTGCGTGGACTACCCTGCCTTGAAAGATTGAGCCGTCTGTCGGCCAGTGTCGCCCATTTTGGCTGGCCTGCTTGATCTGTCGGCTGCCGCCGATGTTCATCCGCTACCGTCGGCTGGCTTGGCTGTGTGATGGCTGCACTGCCAACTCCCTGCATCGGACCCCGAACCCCAGACGAACGGGGCCGGCGGTGGCGGGCGCCGAGGCGGTGACGGGGCCGATCGGCTGGAGGGCTGGTCTGGCGAAGGCTGGTGCTGGCAGTTGCCGTAGTCCTGTACCGTCCGAGCGGCAAGTTCCTTACAGGACGGGGGAACCCTTGATTAATTCCTTCGGTTCCCGTCGCATGCTCGCCTGGACCGCGCCCGTGGCGCTCGCGCTGACCGCGCTGGCCCCGGCCCTGCCAGCCCAGGCCGCAGCGAAGCCCACGCCCACCGTCACCACCGGCCCGGTCGACAAGGACCTCAACGGCGACGGGGTGCCCGACCTAGTCGCCGTCGGCGGTCCGGGCACTGGCCTCGGCTCCGGCGTCTGGTCGGCACTCGGTGTGAAGTCCCGCAAGACTGGTGTCGGCACCGGCGAGGTGCAGACACCGGCCAGCAACATCGGCCTGCGCGGCACTGGCGTCACCGAATACAACGCCCCGACAGACTTCGACGGTGCCCAGGTCATCACCGGGCGCTTCACCGGCGTCGACCGCCAGGACTTCCTGTATTACTACCCGACCGGTACCGCCGCCGGCATCGGCGGCGTCATCCGCGGCGCCGGGGACGGCACGATGACCAACCCGGCGCTCAGCGGCAACCAGTTCTCGATCAGCTACGACAATCTGATCGACGCCAACGGCAACAGCCCGCTGCAACTGGTGAACGCGTTCCAGGCTGACGGCGTCGACACCGGCATCCCGGACCTGCTCGGCATCGCCGGTGACGCCACCAACGGCTACCGGCTCGGCTACCACCCCAACTACTTCGCGCCGGGCCTCTACTACGGCGTCACCGGGCTGACCAACCCCACGCCGACCGGCGGGACCGACTGGCAGAACTGGAGCCTCGCCAGCACCGAAACCGCCTCAGGGATTGCGCTCTTCCTGCGCAACGCAGGCACCGGTGACCTGTACCTGTGGACCGGAGTCACCATGATCGACAACGGTGACGGCACCGGCACGCTGACCCACACCCAGTACCAGGTGGCGGCGAACTGGAACACCGGCGTCGCGATCAGCACGCTGCAGGCCGCCGACATCAACGCCGACGGCACCCCGGACCTGTGGACGGTGCTGACGGACGGCACCTACCAGGCGTATCTGATCTCCGGCCTGTCCAACAGCGGCACCGCGACGGTCACCGCCACCCGCGCCCGACAGCTGGCCTAACCTCCCGGGCAGCCCATCAGACCTTCCGACTGAAAATCGGAAGGCCGGCGGTTCGACCCCACCCCTGGCCACATAGTCTTTCGCCGGGCTACAGAAGCGCCGACCTGCGGAAACGCCGGTCGGCGCTTCTGCGTTGTGCCCGAAACGCCGTCTGTCCGGTCTGTCCCTCGTTGACCCCAGAATCCCACTAGTGGCCGCCCGCTTGTCGCACATGGGTTTCGCACAGACGGGTTTGGTGCGCGTGGACGCCTCGGGCCGCCTTGTGGCTGGCCTCACACCCAGCATGGCCCGACGTCAGCGTCCCTCGGGCCGCGCACTGCGCTTGGGAGCCTCAGTTTGGAAGATCGTTTTCGGCTGACCTGATCTGTCCGGAACGCCTGGTCAGCGGCGGTGCCGTGGTGACCGATCATGACCGCTGCTGACCGCCTGGGACACCGGCTACTGGCACGTGTCTGGCACGGCTGCGCGGCGGGCGCGTGGCTGTCCGGCGGGGTACGGCTTACCGCCCCCGGCCTTCCGGCCGGGGGCGGCTCGCCGTATCGCCGGTCCTCCGCGCGCCTGGACCCCGGTACCCAGTGGCGCGGCAGCCGATCGCCCTGCGATCGTTCGGGGTCTGCCTGTCGCACAGCTCTGACATTCTGCCGTCATGGCTGACCGACCTACCGTTAGATGGCGCTGTTACGTCGACGAGCAGGCCGCCCAGCTTCGCGACGGGGTGTTGGAAGAGCGCGAAGCCTGGGCCTTGTCTCTCTTCCCGGACTCACTCATCGTTGCGACCGACGCTGCGCTGTACAGCTTTGAGCAGGCGCTCACACAGATCGACCTGAGTTCAGACGCCGCTGTTTTTGAAGCGGTAGAGCGGGTCGTCATAGCGCTCAACGGTGTAAACGAGACCCACAACGGCTCTGGTTATGAGACCGGTGAGCGTGAGGAGCTGTGTGCCTACATCGACGAGGTGCTTACGGGTGTGGGCGTTGAGGTCGATGCCCTGGCAGCCAGGAACGGGCTCAAGCGGTGGGAGATCACCGATCGCTGGCGTGACTGGTAGTCCGGACCGTCGGCGCTGCGCCGCCCGAGGACGGCCGGAGGCCGCCCGCAGGGCGAGCGTCAGCGTCTGCCCCTGTACGCATGCGTTCTCCGTCCGTGGCCGCCCAGCGGCTGCCATTGTCGGCTGCCGCTGTCGTCAACCTTCAGGAGTCTCTACGCGAGTTCGCATGGCGCCAGCTCTGCTGATCTTGGTTGTTTGGGCTGGTAGGGGTCTTGTCGCGGATGCAGGCCCAGATAACGTTGAGGCGTTGTCTGGACAGGGCGGCGGTGGCTTGGCGGTGGGCCTTTCCTTCGGCTCTCTTCTTGTCGTAGTAGGCGCGTGATCGTGGGCAGTGGGTCAGCGCGGTGAAGCTGGACATGCTGAACACCCGGCGTAGGCCGCGGTGGTAGCGGTGGGGCCGGACCTGGTGGCTCTGCCTGCGTCCGGAGTCGCGGGAGATCGGTGCGAGGCCGGCGTGCGCGGCGAGTGCGGCGGGGCTCGCGTAGCTGGCGAGGGTGCCGGCGTGGGCGAGGAACTCGGCGGCGAGAGTGGTGCCAATACCAGGGAGACTCGTGACGATCTCCCCAAGTTCGTGCTCGGCGACAACTACGGCGATGGTTTCCTCGATGGCGGTGATGCGGTCGTTGACCGCTTCCAGGTCGGTGGCCATCTGCGCCAGGATCCCGGCCGCGGTGGCCTCTCCCGCGACGGCGACGGTCTGCGTCCGCGCGGCGGTGAGGGCCTTGGCGGTGAGTGCCTTGGCGGCCTGGACGCTGTGCTGGCGCAGGTAGGCCAGGATGCGGGCTTCACCGGCACGGCGCAGCCCGGCGGGGGTCTGCCACTGCGCCAAGAGCCGGAGCGCACCCCTGCTGCGCAGGTTCAGCGCCTTCTCCAGGGAAGGGCTGATCATGGTCAGGAGGTCCTGGATACGGGTGGTGATGCGGACCCGGTCGGCAACCAGGTCGAGGCGGCGGGAGACGAGCAGCTTCAGCTGCTGCTGCACCCCGTCTGCGAGGGTGAGGGTTGGTAGATCGGCGCGCATGCGCAGGGTCTAGGCGATGACGTAGGCGTCGTGAGCGTCGGTCTTGCGTTCGCCGTGGAACGCCTCCGCCATCCGCGAGGTGACCGTGCCGCTGACGTAGCGCACGTCCGCGCCCCGGTCGAACAGGACCGCCAGCAACAGCGACGCGGGTCCGCCGCGCAGGTCGACGGCCCAGCGGAGCGGCTTACGGCGTTTCCCGAGCCGCCCGGCGATGCCGGAGATGGCGTGCTGGTCGTTCGGGATCTTCTCGGACATCACCACGGTGCCGTCGTCGTCGACGACGCACACGTGGTGATGGGTCTTGCCGACATCGACGCCGGCCCACAGGCTGCCCACCGGGCATCACCCTTTTCGCTCGTGCTGGTCAGGGGCGTGGACCCGCCGCGGTTCAGTAACCACAACTTCGGAAAGGGCGATCTGGTCGCAAGTCTCCATCCAGTGCTGATACAGCGGTCATCAGCGAGAGCCGGGGCGTCCTACTCCTAGCTGGCCATGACATCGGCAGCAGACACCCAGACAGTCACCCGACCCTCCGGGTCCACCCCAGCAAACGACACGGTTCGATGTCCGGTTGCGGGTCCCGACGGCGAACCATGCGTCAGGTGTCGAGGCCTGCGAGGTTGAGGCGTTCGAGGGGGCTGGGCTTAGAACTGGCCGTACGTGCTGGTCGAGGCCGGCCCCGAGCAAGCCCTCACCTGGCGCACCGGGGGTCACAGGCGCCATCCTCACGGAGCGCTACCCCATCCGTTCTTTCCCGCCGACCGGTCATAGCCCGTCTCCGCGCTCTGGAACGACACCTGGAGCTGCGTCGGCGGCCCGGATCCACTGATCCGACACCCTCCGGCAAGACCTCGTGGCCAACGGCCGCCGGTCCGACCGGACGAAGACGCGCCGCCACCGGGAGAGCCCCAAGGCATCGGGACGCCCAACGTGTTGATGCAGGCAGAGACAAGGACTGACGCCTGCTGTTCTTAAAAAATCAGTTCTCCCACCCGGAAGCCGTTTGTGCATTGGTTGTGTTCCATCGGCGCTGCTTTCTACGCTTCCACGGTTCTGTGGACTCGGGGCCGGAGGGTGACGCGATGTCGCTAACCGACAGCATTGGTGCCGACTTGCGGGCGATGGCGGCGGGTGTGGACCGGGCGCAGCAGGAGGCCGGCGCTGTCGACCATGCGATCGAGCAGATCACCAGCCGGGCGGTGGTCTCCGGCTTCGCCGGCGTCGCTGTGGGGTTGGCTCGCGTGCGAGAAGGGCTCGGGCAGGCTCGGTCTCGGCTGGCGCAGGCCGGTGGGGTCCTGGGTGAGGCGTCGCGGTCGCTGAGCGCTGTGCCGCAGCAGCCGTCGCTGCAGGAGACGGTCGCTGCGCTCACGCCGGTCGTGGCCGCGCTGACCGCCGTCGACGGCCATGTCGCTGCGGCCGGATCCGCGGTCGACGACACGCGACGGCTGGTCACGGCGGCGTTGCAGGGAGGACAGCCCGGTCCCACGCTGTCGCGGCTGCAGCAGGTGCTGCAGGTCCTAGCGGCCGTCCGGACCCGCGGGACCGAGGCCCGACAGCACGTCGACACCGCGCTGGCACAGGCTCGGCAAGTCGGTGAACTGGGAAAATGACCGTGGGCGGTGGCAGCGACATCAGCCGACCGCCCGCCACACGCGACACGAGCGCAACGAAAGCGCCGGCTCCACCCGGTCCGCTGCCCGAAGGGTTGACCGATGCCGCTCGGGACCTGCCTCGACGGCAAGCGAAAGACCCTACCTCCGGTGTGGCGTTGATCGGTGGTGAGCGGATATCGATGAGGTCTGGCCGTGACCCCGCCGCCGCCGACCTCAAGCCGGCCTACAAGCTCATCGCCACCACGACCGACCATCTGGAGGCCAAGCTTGCCGCCCGGATGCGCCGCGACCACGTCACCCAGGCGGCTGTGGTAACGAACAATCCGCCCTGCGACTACACCCCCTACGGCTGCGAGAAGATCCTCTCCCGACTGCTGCCGGCCGGCGCGCAGCTGGCCGTCTACGTACGCGACGATGACGGGCAGGTACGCCATTGGCGTACCTATACCGGAAACGGAAAGGCGATCGCATGAAGGTGACCTGGACCTACGACCGGGGCGACCATCGCGACAACCACGAGGTCGAACTGCCCGACCCCGACGCCCTGGAGGCACTCCTTCGCGAGATCCAGCAGGCCGGCGAGCCCGTCGTGCTGACCATCTTCAGCGACACCAACGACGACCTCGACGACCTGCCACCCGGCATCCAGATCGGCCTTGGTCACCCCACCCACGCCTTCGCGGTACACATCGCCGACGACGGCGGCTACCTCAACGACCCCACAGCGGAAACCCCGACCAAGGGACTCCAATTCGACTTCGGCGGAGTGCCCACCGAGTACCCGGCCGAACACCTACAACTTCGGCCCGAAACGGCAATACGACTGGCAGTCACCTTCCTCAAGACCGGCGGCGAACCGCCGCACCTGTCGGCTGTCACCGAGTGATCGCGTGGCGAGGGGCAGGTGGCGTGCTCTGGTGCCACCGCCCGTGATGCCGAAGGTCTCCGTGCCCCGCAGCGTACGACCCGGCTGGCTCCCGCGCAGCGGTGCGACCCGAACCCATAGGGTCACCCCAGCCGGCGGGCGGCCCACGGCCGCGAGGCCTGATCCGGATCCACCTGTTTGTCGTGGAGCGAGAATGCTGAGGTGGCCCCTCACAACGAGCGAGTACGCACTGCGGTAGACCGCGTGAACCGTCTTCACGCCCTGATGGAAGCCGACCTCAACGAAGTTCGGGGTGGCTTCGACTGGTGGTACGGGTACTTCGACCAACCGAGGGGTCTGCTGCACCAATAGGTGACACCGGAGATGGCTTGACCTGCTTCGCCGTGCTGGCCGCCACGTCCAGGAGCTGACCGTCGTTGACCGCCGTCGCCCATCCCAACGGGCACGCGGGCACGGGCCGACTGTCAGCTTGGGAATCGCACAAGATCGCATCCGGGCACGGCGTTTCCCGTCATCGGCAAGGTCCGCAGCGGCCTGGTTTGACCCCTGGTGACACCGTCGTGTGGCCCGTGGATGGCCCAAGCCGCCCGGGAATTCCTAGCTGGGGCGGCCCCTCAGCTGTGGCAGCGAAGATCCTCCCCGCCAGGCAGAAAGCTGATCTCAATCCCAATCTTGCCGTAGGTGTGCAGACCCGGCGGGAATCGCCCGTAGACCAGCAGCAGACGCACCTGTCGCCCGCTCGTCGCCCGGTCGGCGCACAACCGATCTGCTGGATCTGGACCCGGCACGATCCTCCAACGACCCGCCATCAGCAAGGTGCGGTAGTGGTCGATGGCGGCATCCATGGAGGTGCCGGGCGGCAAGCTGATGTCCGCCGAAACGCGCCCCCAATCGTCGCTTTCATCTCCGCACGGGGCCTGATCGATACGGTCGACGGTGGTGCCCGGTGGAGGAGAAGTGAGCACCCGGTCTCGCGCCAACTGCTCGGCCAACCGGTGATCGGCATCCGTGCACTCGGTCTCACGAACACCCGGGCTCTTAATCGGCTCGGCGAGTAGCAGAATCGCCAGACCACACAGCACCAGAACACCGACCAGCACCGAGCTAACTACGGCGATGCGGGCAAAGAGTCGCTGGGGCACGGGGCGAGAGTAGAACAGGTAAGTCGTGCCAGCGGTCCTGGGAGGATCTCCTCGTCGGGCAGTCGTAGACCGTCCAGCCTCCCGGGACGGGGACAAGGTGGAGCGCCCTACCGGACGAACGACCTTGGCCCCGTCCCGGGAGGCTGGTAGCCCTTGTGGTGCCCGATGAGGGGATCCGGACCTGATCTCTGAGGAGGGCCGGGGTTCGGGGCAGAGCCCGAGGTCTTCAGGGTCTTGTCGTCCGTCAGCGTGGCCGGCCGGCCCGGCCGATGCCGGCCGGAGGTCGCCAGCAGGCCGGGGCCGGGCCGGCGGGGGGGGGGGGGGGGGGGGGGGGGG
>NZ_JBVJGT010000053.1:0-46780 GCF_055587185.1 Micromonospora sp. NPDC048040
GGATCTTCCTTTTCCCCCTCCCCCCCCCTCCCCACCCCCCCCCCCCCCCCCCCCCCCCCCCCCCCCCCCCCCCCCCCCCCCCCAACCACCCCCCCCCCCCCCCCCCCCCCCCCCCCCCCCCCCCCCCCCCCCCCCCCCCCCCCCCCCCCCCCCCCCCCCCCCCCCCCCCCCCCCCCACGACGTCATCAGCGTACGACCGGGATGGCTCGCAGCAGCGTCTGGTCGATCGAGGTGCCGGTGGCGTCCTCGGCGGTGACCCGGAAGCCGACGAAGCTGTCGGCAACCAGTGCCGTGCGCGGCGCGGTGAAGCCGTACTCCCCCGGGCCGGCGGGTCGGACCTTGACCTCGGTCCAGGTGGCACCGCCGTCGGCGGTCACCCAGGCCGTCAGGTTACGGAGCTCGCCCGAGGCGCCGGTGACGCTGACGTTCACGTTCAGCGGCCGGTCCGCGCGGGCCCGGTTGTGCAGGTCGAGATCCGCGGTGACGGCCACGTTGAGCAGCCGCACCGGGGTCGCCTCGCCCGACGAACCGTCGGTGCGGAAGGCCCACCTGGTCCTGCCCTCGCCGCCAACGGGGTAGACGTCGCCCGAGGTGAAGGAACGCTCGAGGACGTACGACGCGGGTCCGCTGCCGTCGAAGGTCTTGTCGAGCATCGTGCCGCGGTCCGCGACAAGCGCCCCGTCCCGGTAGAGCCGCGTGGTGGCGTCGGACTTCGACGGGTAGCTGAAGTCGGCGTACATGCCCTTCCGCCCCTGGCTGTCGACCGCGTCGTCCAACGTCAGTTGCAGCCGCGGGCCGGTGACTGTTCCCTGGGCTCGGACCCCGATCGGGGCGGCGAACCAGGTGTCGCGGGTGGTGGTGCCGGGCTGGTAGGCCCGCGGCTGCTGGGTGAAGCGGTACTCCACGCGGTCCTTGTTCCGATAGGTGAGCTTCATCCACTGCGTGTTCCGGGCGGTGATGTACTCGGTGCGGACCCGGGGCACGGTCAGGTACGACGGCGAGGTGACGTTGAGCCCGATCAGGTTGGGACCGTAGACGGTGGTGCCCTCCTGGTAGCGGTGGTCCTCGTTGAAACCCTTGTAGGTCGTACGGACCTTGGCCAGGTCCTCGATGTCTTCGGTGCGGAGCCGGTGCGTGGGGTCGTCCGGCACCTCGTCGTCGGCGAACGTGAGGTCGAACAGGAAGTCGCCGTCGCCGGTCATATGGTCGCTCTTCGCGTCCGCCAGCCGCCAGTGCTCGGAACGGCCGACCGTGCCGTCCATGGTGCCGTTGGTCGGGGTGATCCAGAGCGCGTCCCGGCTGAACGGGCCGTACGCGCCGCCGAACAGGACGCTGTGGCCGGTCCAGTACCTGCCGTCCTTCGTCATGCGCCGCAGGTTGGCGGCGACGAGTTCGGGCCGGGTGTCGAAGCCGTCCGCGGTGACGGTCCAGCGGCGCGTTTCCCGCGCGTCGAGGACGATCGTGTCGGAGTTCGCGGGGTTGTCCTTGGTCAGGATCGCGCCTGCGGGCTTGCCGTTGACCGTCATGGCGATGGTGCCGACGACCACGTACGGGCCGTCGGGCACGCGGACCTCGGTGGTGCCCGCGGCGGGAAGATTGACGGTGACAGCGGTGCCGCTGTCGGCGTTGAGCATCGTCACCTGGGCCGGAGCCGGGTTCCCGTCCCGGTCGAACGCCGAGATCCTGACGGTACGCGCGCGGTCGAGCAGCAGCGGGATGCGCAGCGACTGCCCGCCGTTCGCCGGGGTGGCGGTCAGCGCCCCGCTGTAGGTGCCGGTCGGCGTACCGGTGCTGTCGACGGTGAGCGTGACCTCGCCTGAGCCGCCGGCGGGCAGCGTGACGGCGGCCGGGCTGACGGCCAGCAGGCCGGGGGGCGTGGCAGCGCCGGCGCGGGCGAGGGTGCCCGCGAGGTTGACGGTGGCCTCCGCGGTGCCGGTGTTGGTGATGGTCAGCGTGCGGGTGGTGGTGCCCTCACCGGCGGGGAAGGCCAGGGACCCGGCGGAGGCGAAGAGGGGCTGCGACAGGGCGGCGTCGGCGTCGACGAGGCCGGCGCCCACCTCGTGGATCGACTGCGACGCCGGCGGGGCCACCGCGGTCCCCATGAGCACCGACTTCAGCCGGTCGGCCTTCCAGTCCGGGTGCTCTTCGGCGAGTAGCGTCGCGACGCCGGCGACGTGCGGGGCGGCCATCGACGTACCGCTCAGCGCCGTGTAGTTGGGGTCGGCCTGGACAGTGCCGATGGTGGTCCCGGCGGCGCGGGCGGCCACGATGTTGACGCCGGGTGCGGCGATCTCCGGCTTGACGAGTCCCGGTGCCCGCGCCGGTCCCCGGCTGGAGAAGGCGGCGGTGCCGCCGGCGAAGTCGACGGCCGCGACGGACAGGGCGTGCGGGGCGACCGACGGCGCGGAGACGGAGCCGACGCGGGGGCCGTCGTTGCCGGCGGAGACCACGAACAGCGCGCCGGACTGGGCGGTGAGTTGCTCCAGCGCGGTGGACACCGGGTCGGTGCCGTCGGTGGGGCCGCTGCCCAGCGACATGTTGATGATCCGTGCACCCTGCGCGACGGCCCACTCCATGCCCGCGATGATCTGCGAGTTGTAGCCGTCGCCCTTGTCGTCGAGGACCTTGCCGACGATCAGGTCCGCGTGCGGGGCGACCCCGGAACGGATGCCGGCCGCGCCAGCACCGCTACCCGCGACGGTCGCGGCGACATGGGTGCCGTGACCCTGCCCGTCGGTGGCGTTGCCCTTGCCGGTGAAGTCCGCCGAGGCGCTGATGCGGCCGGCCAGGTCGGGGTGGTTCGGGTCCGCGCCGGTGTCCAGCACCGCGACCTTGACACCCTCGCCGGTACGGCCCGCCGCCCATGCCTCGGGTGCCTTGACCTGCGTCAGGTTGCGGTCGAGGGCATCCGCCTCGGCCTTGCCGTCCAGCCAGATCCGGCTGAAGCTGTCCAGCGTCTCGCCGAGTTCGTCGGCGTCGTCCTTGTCCAGGACGGCCGCGCTGGCCCCGATGGAGGGCAGGTCGCGTCCGTCGGTCAACAGGTCGTCGGCTACGGCCCTCGCCTTGGCCGCCGCCCTGGTGTTGCGCTTGACGATCAGTGGGAGGGTGTCGCGGTGGGCGTCGTCGTAGCCGTCGCGCAGCAGTCCGGTGACGTTGAACAGCTGCGGGTCGAGCCGGGTGCCGACCTGTCCGATCACGTCGCTGGGGTAGAAGAAGGTCTCGCCTGCCACGTCGGTGCGGGCGAGGAACGTGCCGGGCGCGGAGTCGGGTGCCGGTTCCGCGCTGTAGGACCGGGTGCCGTCCGGGGCGGTGGTCACCGTGATCCGGTCGCCGGTGACCAGGGTGATCGTCGTGCCGTTCGCGGCCGACGAATCAGCGGCCGGCGGCGCGGGCTCGGCGGACGCGGGAAGCGCCGGCCACCCGATGATCGCCAGGCCGGCCAGCCCTGCGACCCATCGGGAGAAGGTGGGATGTCTCATCGATCCTCCGGATTCCATTGGCTGCGCGGGTGTCCCACGGTCCGTATCCGGAACATCGCGGGCACCGCGGTCTCGTCGGCGGCGAGCAGCTCGCCGCCGCCCGCCGCACACCATGCGCCCAGTTCGCCGGGGATCGCCGGGTCCTCGGTGAGCACCTCCACCACGTATCCGGGTGGAAGGCGGTGGCAGTGCCGTTCGAGGACGTCCCGCACCCTCGGCCAGGGCTCGCCGCCGGCGTCGACGACGGCATGGACCGGATGCATGGGCTACCTCGGGTGGTGGTGGGGCGGTGTGGCGGCCGAACCGTAGAAGACGGCAGTTACAAGTCAGTTACCGTGACGACGGCGAGCGTTCGGTTGGCCGTGGTGGCGTACGTCAGTCAACCGCCGCGGCAGCCGGCTCGGCGGCCAACTCCGCGGCGAGCACGCGGACCCGGCCCAGCACCTGGGGGTCGTTGGAGTTCCGAGCCGCCTGCTCGCAGTCGGCCAGCGCCGCCCGCGCCTCCTCCGTACGGCCGGTCCGCAGCAGAACCGTGGTGAGGTTGGCCAGGGCGGGCGGTAACGCCCAGGACCGACCGAGTGACCGGGCCAGTCGTACCGCGGACGTCGCCAGGGCCTGCGCCCGTCGGTGTTCGCCGTGGAGCAGCTCGATCTCGGCGAGGTTGCTCTGGTCGATGGCGAGGACGGCCGGGTCACCCATCCGGCGCGCCGCCGCCACCGCCCGCCGCGCGCAGTCGCGGGCCACGTCCAGCCGGCCGGTCTCCCGGGCCAGTTCCCCCATGATGGACAGCGCGCGAGCCAACAGCGGGATGTCGTCACAGCGCTCGGCCAGCCGCAAGGCCTGCTCGCACGCCTCCGACGCCGCCGCGACGTTCCCGGTGACCAGCAGGCATGCGGCGCGTACGCACTCGATCTGGGCGAGCTGGGGCAGCGTCACCGCCTCGTCGAGCTGTCTCGCGGCATGCTCGGCACGGGTGAGCGCGGCGAGCGCGTCGGCGTACTGCCCGGAGCCGAAAAGCATCGTCCCGACGGTCAGTTCGAGGTCGACCCGATCGGTGTGCGGGGTGCCCTCGTCGCCCGGGACCGGTCGGTCCTCCAGGAGATGCCGCACGGATTCCAGCTCCGCCAACCCGTCCTGCGGCCGCAGCGCCCGGCCGAGCACCTCCGCCAGGGCGATCGCCGCGCGTACCACGCTTCGGGGCTCTGCCGACTGCCGGTACGACGTCAGCGCCACCCGCAGCACCTCCTCCGCCTCGTGGTAGCGGGCGCTGCGGCGCAGCACCGTACCCCAGTCGAGCCGGGCGGCGGCTGCCGCGGCCGGGTCGTTCGGCTCCAGGCGCGCGACCAGGTCGGCGTAGTAGGCGCAGGCGCTGTCGTTGGCGAAGAGACTGGCGGCACGTTCGGCAGCACGGCGCAGCCAGTGCGCGGCGCGCGGATCGTCGGCCCGGCTGAGATGGAAGGCCGCGGCTTCCACCGCGTCGGGGCGCTGGACCAGCACGGTCTCGGCGTACGCGCGATGCAGTTGCCGCCGGCTCGCGGCACCGACCCCTTCGGCGCAGGCGAGTTCGACCAGCGGGTGACGGAACGCGTAGCCGGTCACTGGACGCCCGAGTGCCGTGACCGTGCGTTCCACGATGAAGCCGGCCGTGACCGCCGTGTCGAGTGCGGCGGCGACGGCAGGGCCGCCGAGGGGCGGGTGGAGCCCGGCAGCCGCGACGGCCTCCAGTTCGGCGACGGAGATCGCGCCGCCGCCGCCGACGGCGAGGGCACCGAGCGCCGCACGGGCCTCGTCGGGCAGCTGGGAGAGCCGTCCGCTGACCAGTCTGCGCACCCCGTCGGGCACGCCCCGCACCTCGCCGGCGGTGGCGAGTTCCAGCGCGAACAGCGGGTTGCCTCGGGACAGCTCGTAGATGCGCCGAGCCCGCTGCGGCGGAATTCCGACCAGCCGGGCACAGTCGGCTCGGCTGAGCCGGAGCAGTTCGACCTCGACCGCCAACCCCTGCTCCGCGAGGGCGTCCAGGATGAGGCGACGTGGGTCACCGGCGGGCAGTTCGTCGCCGCGGACGGTCGCGACGAACCGCCAGCGCCGTGACTGGGCGGTACGGATGAGATGGTGCAGCAACCGCAGGGATGCCGGATCGGCGGCGTGCAGGTCGTCGAGGACGAGCAGAAGCGGCCGGGCGGCGGCGAGATCGGTCAGCAGCGCGCTCACGGACCGGAAGAAGCGGGCCTGTTCCTCCTCGGGGCTACCCGCGCGGGTGGGCGCTTCCCCGAGGCTGGTCAGGACGGCAGCAAGACCGGGATGTTCGGCGGCGATCGTCGCCCGCTCCACCGCCGGGCACGCGGCGAGATAGCTGTCGAGCGCGTCGACGAACACCCCGTACGGGGTCTGCCCCTCGGCTGTGCGACAGGTACCCCACAGCACCTGGGTTCCCGCCCTGGCGGCCTGCCCGGCCACCTCCGCGACGAGGCGGGTCTTGCCGATGCCCGCCTCCCCCGCCACCAGCGCCAGCGGCGCGCCGCCCGGCCGCCCGGCGAGGGTGGGGGCGTCGGTGGCATGCCCGACGAGCAGGGCAAGCGGACGCGCGCGGCCGATCAGGGGCTGGTCGTGCGGGTGGTGGATCACCGGCGGCAACTGCACCACCGTCCGGTCCGCCCCGGTGCGTGGGGACGTCAGGGCGTCGAGTGCCTCTCGCAGCAGCGCCTGGAACTCGGCCGCGGGCGGAAAACCCAACTCCTCTGCGAGCACATCGCGCGCCACGTGGTACTGCCGTACGGCCTGCCTCGGCCGTCCGGCATCCAGCAACACCCGCGCCAACAGCAGGTGCAGTTCCTCCGCGGCCGGAGTCCGTTCCAGTTCGAGGCGCAACACCTCCACTGCCTGGTCCGTCTCGCCGGTCCGGGCCAACACGGTGGCGAGGGCCGGGACGACCCGGCTGCGCAGGGCCACCAACTGGCGCCGGCGCTCCTCGGCCCAGGACGCGTACCGGTCCTCGGGCAGCAGCTCACGGCTCAACGAGGTCAGTACCGAGGCGAGCGCCGCCCGGTCACCGGTCGCAAGAGCGTGCGCGGCAGCGGCCGTGGCCTCGTCGGCATCGATCAGTATCAGGTCCCGGTCGAGGCAGATCAGCTCACCCTCGGTGTGCAGGTACGCCGACGGGCTGCGTGGCGCCAGTTCAGGTTCCAGGGCGTGCCGCGCCGCGTGCAGGGTCACGCGGAGACTCCGCAGCGTCGCCTCGTACGGCATCTCCGGCCACAGCGCCTCCATCGCCTGGTCGCGGTGCAGTCGCCCGCCGGGCGTGACGGCCAGCAGTTTGACCAGGGTGCGGGCACCGGTACGCCGCCACTGCTCGGCCACCGACCGGCCGCCTTCTCGCTCGACACGGAACCCGCCGAGCAGGTGGATGCGCAGCCGGTGGGGGCGCTCGGCTCCCGGATCCGCCGGCTGAGCTGCCCCTGACATGCGCGACACCCTATCCACGCTGCGGCAACCCCGGCCTGCTGGGGCGTGGGTCACCCACCTCGTGGCAGTCATCGGTCCATCGCCGGGTCAGTCGGGTGATGGCCGCTGCCGACAGCCCGGCCGCGGAGCCCGGGAAAGACTCCAGCGCGGGCACGAAGTCCCCGCTCGACGCCCGGTTCCACCTGCTCGGCCTGGCCGAGCCGTCCTCGGACGGCTCGGCCACGCTTTCGGTTCGTCAGGGGATCACCCGGGTAGCCGGGCTGTCGCCCGGCAGGCCCGACATGTTGGCCTCGACCGGCGGCAACGGGGTGCTTCCGAGGACGCTGCCGTCCGTGGCGTACGCGGTGAGGGTGGCCGGCTGGTCCGGCGGTATCCGGGTGGTGCCGGCGTTCGACGTGTCGAGGGTGACCGTGGCCGGGGGTGCGCCGCCGACCGTGACCGTGACGCGGGCCGCGTCCGGCGGGGCGATCACCCGCACCTGGTCCGTCGGCGTGCGGGTGCCGTTGTCGGCCCGGATCCGCCAGCCGATCGGCCGCTGGTCGGCGCCTTCGGCCGGCAACAGCAGCCGCAGGTCGGTCCACCAGCCGGTTCGGTCGTCGCCGTGCCTGGCGTACGCGATCACCCCGCCGCCGGCGGGCTGCACGGTGAGCAGCGCGGCGGCCTGGCCGTGCTCGCTGCCCGACCAGCGCAGCCGCACCGTCGTGCCGACCGCGGGGAGGCGGCTGTCGAGGAGTGCCTCTTCGACGAAGCTGCGCAGGGTGGCGTCGTCCAGCGGCGTGCCTCGGGCACCCCGTCGGGCGGCGGTGAGCAGGATGTCCATCTCAGCGCCGGTCGGGTCGATCCCGGCGTACGGGCCGCCGCCCAGGCCGCCCTGGTAGAGCACGTGGTCGCCGCGGCTGACCCGGACGACGGGTTCGTTCCGGAGCGGCACGGGGGGCAGGACGGCGAACCCGACCCCGCTGCCGTCCTCCCTGGCGAGGTTCTGGTACTCCAGGGTTCCCCTCGGCGTGTAGCGAGGGTCGCCACTGATCATCACGGTGGATTCGGCCGGCCCGACGACGACCGCGAATCCGCCCCGGTCGGGACCGGCCTGCATCAGGGTCATCACCGGGTCGTCGACGCCCTCGCTGTGGCCGGCGTAGTGCATCTGTTCGGCGCCGGCCCCGGCCGGACCCACGTACCAGACCAGCGCCTCCTTGATCAGCAGGCCGAACCGCAACGGCACCGCCACCAGCGCGACCCGGTGGCCCGGCTGGTCACTGCCGTACAGCAGGCGGATCCGGTCACGGTCGCCGACCTTCCAGACGCCATCCGGGTTCAGGACACCCGACGGTGTGTCGCCGCTGATCCGCGGGTCGGTGCTGATCCGCGTCCGCAGCGTGTCCAGCCAGTCCTGGTCGCCGGCCAGCGTGCCCCGGGGCGGGGCGTCGAGCAGCGCTGCCGGGGCGGCGGCGACCGCGATGCCGGGCGCCCACCCGGGCAGGGGCACCACGTTGGTCTGGATCCCGACGAGCGCGGCCCCGACCGCGACGGCGACCGCCGCCCGGATCAGCCGCGTCCGCCGGTGCCGTCGCTCGCGCCGGGCGAACCCCGGCCACGGGTCCTCGGGTACGTCGACGCCGTGCGCGGCCTGCCGCAGCGCGGGACTGAGCGTCGAATTCGCGAAGCTCTCGGTCATGCCAGTTCCTCCTCGAGCCGTACCGGGGACTGAGGGACGGGTGGGGCGAACTCGCCCCGCAGCCGGGCCAACCCGCGCGACGCCTGGCTCTTCACCGAGCCGACGGAGCAGCCGAGAACCTTGGCGGTGTCCGCCTCGCTGAGGTCCTCGAAGTAGCGCAGCACCAGCACCGCCTGGGTCCTGGGCGGCAACCGCCGCAGCGCGGTGAGGAGCAGTTGCCGCTCCTCCACCTGCGCGTACGCGTCCGGCGTCGGCGCGCTGTCGGAGGTCAGCAGCGGCACCTCCAGCGGTCGCCGCCGACGCCGCCAGGAGATCGCCGTGTTGACCATCGCCCGGCGTACGTAGACCTCGGGCGCGTCCCTGCGCAGTACCCGCCCCCAGCGCCGATGGGTCTTCTCCAACGCCGTCTGCGCCAGGTCCTCGGCTGTCCCCCGATCGCCGGTCAGCAGGTAGGCCGTTCGCAGCAACGGCCCCCACTGTCGTTGTACGAACAGCCGGAACTGTTCGTCGTCCTCGTGCCGACTCACGCCACCTCCAGGTCACATCCGCCTCGTGTCACGTGCGGATGCAGGGTGAGACGCGATCGGCGGCGTCCGGGGTTGAGTGGAACCGTACGTCGAGACGGATCCGGATCTGCCGGTGGCTACCCGCCACGGTCGTGACGGCGGGCTGCGCCAGTCGACTCGCGAAAGGTGCCACGTTCGCGGCCACTCAGTCGAGGCACATAGCAATGCTCTTTCGGTCGGCGTCGGGTCACCACTGGCTGATGAGGGGCGGGTCCGGTTCGTGCTGCCGCCAGGCTTCGCTGAGGCGGGCGAGGCGGGTGGGGGCGGCGATGCCGCGCACGGTTGCGATCTTGCCGTTGGTGATGTCGAACGCCACGGCCCCGAGGACCTGGTCGCCGAGCACGAAGAGGATGGCTGGGGCGCCGTTGACGAGCGCGTAGTGGATGGCGGGCGTGCCGCCGGCAAGTCGCCGTTTCGCGGGTGTGGGTTTGAAGCCGGCCCGTACGACGGCGGCGACGCGCTGCGGAGTGTCGTACCGCAGCAGCGTCTCGGCCAGGCCGGCGCCGTCGGTGATCGCGGTCGCGTCGTCGGTGAGCAGCGCTACCAGCCGTTCGGTGCGGCCCGAGGAGGCAGCGGCGAGGAATTCCTCGACGATCCTGCGGGCGGATGCCGGGTCGACTTCGCCGCCGCCGCGGCGGCGCGCGGCGGCGATGCGGCGCCGGGCCCGGTGGAGGTGCTGCTGGCTTGCGGGCTCGGTGATGTCGAGGATCTCGGCGATCTCGGCGTGGCTGTAGGAGAACGCTTCGCGCAGGACGTAGACGGCCCGCTCGTGGGGTGACAGGCGCTCCATGAGAGTCAGCACGGCCAGCGAGACCGATTCGCGCTGCTCGACAGTGTCGGCCGGGCCGAGCATCGGGTCGCCGGCGAGGAGCGGTTCGGGTAGCCAGGCGCCGACGGTGCGTTCGCGGCGGGCCTGTGCCGAGCGGAGCCGGTCGAGGCACAGGTTGGTGACGACCTTGGTCAGCCATGCTTCCGGCACCTTGATCCGCTGCCGGTCGACGGCCTGCCAGTGCAGGAACGCATCCTGCACGGCGTCTTCGGCGTCGGCGGCGGAGCCGAGCAGCCGGTACGCCAGCGAGGCCAGCCGGAACCGGCTGGCCTCGAACCGACCGGTGTCGAAGCGATCAGTGGCGGTGCTGTCCACTCGGACCACCCTAGGCGGCTACGCCGACCGCCTTCTTGGCGGACGCATCCGGCGCGGCGGCCAGGCGGTGCTTGCGCTTGGGCAGGCCGAAGGTCGGGTGCGAGGTGGCCCACAGCGAGATCCTGAGGATGGCCGACTTGATCCGCGCGGCCTTCCGGCCGCCCGCGTACTTCGGCGTTGCCTGCGCTTCGTCGTCGACCAGCTGCAGGATTCCGTCCCGCCGCCCGAGGCTGATGTGGTTGCCCGGGTAGACCAGCTTGGTGTTCGCGATTTTGCGGCCGGTCAGGCGTCCCATGATCGCCTCGATGGCCTGCTGGCCGGTGAAGCCGGCCGAGGCGCAGGACATCGGCAGCGGCCGGCCGTTGTCGCCGATGGCGTAGGCGCTGTCGCCGGCGGCGTAGACGTTCGGGTGCGAGACCGACCGCATGGTGCGATCGACGACGATCCGACCGTTCTCGGTGACCTCCAGCCCGCTGGCGGCGGCGATGGGGTTGACCGCGAACCCGGCCGTCCACACGGTTGCGTCGGACGCCAGGGCGGTGCCGTCGGCGCACAGCACCCGCGTCGCTTCGACGGCTTCGACGCTGGTGTGCTCCAGGACGGTGATGCCCAGCCGGGCACAGGCCCGGCGCAGGTGGCTGCGGGCTCCGGCGGAGAGCCGGGCGCCCAGCTCGCCGCGGGCGACCAGCGCCACCGACAGGCCGGGCCGGGCTTCGGCGATCTCGGTGGCGGTCTCGATGCCGGTCAACCCGTCGCCGACGACCAGCACACGCCCTCCTTCGCCCCGCCTGCCCAGGCTGTCCAGGCGCTCGCGCAGGCGCAGCGCCGAGGGCCGGGCGGCGATGTCGAAGGCGTGCTCGGCCACGCCGGGGACGCCGTGGTCGTCGCCGTGGCTGCCGAGCGCGTAGAGAAGCGTGTCGTAGCCGAGCTCGCCGCCGCCGTCGGCGTCGGCCAGGGCGACGACCTGGCGCTCGGGGTCGACGGCGGTGACACGGGCCAGGCGCAGCCGTATCCCCGTGCCCGCGAAGACGTCGGCGAGTTTCGGAGCCTTGATCTCGTGGCCGGCCGCGAGTTCGTGCAGCCGCAGCCGCTGGACGAAGTCCGGCTCGGCGTTGACCACGGTGATCTCGGTGTCCGCCGAGGACAGCCGGCGGGCCAGGTTCCCGGCCACGTGGGCCCCGGCATAGCCGGCGCCGAGGACGACGATGCGGTGCTTCATGGGTTGCTCCTGTCGGTTCGCTTGCCTCCGCGAGTTGAGCGGAACGGCGCCCCGATTGCTGACAGGAACTACGTGTGGCATGGGTCACAGAGCGGCAGGAGCGCCGCCCAACGATGCTCGCGACGCCGAGCAGGTCGACCGGGCCGTGGACGGCCGCCACGACGCGGCGCTGACGCAGGCCGAGCTGAACGAGGTGATGATGACGTGGCATCGGTCCTGGCGGCACGGCTGCGCAGTGGACCAGTCACCGACCACTACCGCTCCTTGAGGCGGCGGTCGACCTCCTCGGCGACCCGCCGGTGCAGCTCGGCCAACCGCTCGTCGGTGTACTTCGTCAGGTCGCCCGGGTCCGTGCCGCCGTTCGCCGCCTGCTCCCGTTGCTTCTGCTGGTCCCGGCGCTGCAGCTCCTGTTCCTCAGGCGAGCCGGGGGCGGCGTACGCGCACCGGACGAGGGTGCCGTCGGCGTTCTTCAGGCAGGTCGCCTCCCGGCCGTTGATCTGGCCCCGGCCCTCCACCCGGTACCGGATGCTCTGCTCACTGCCGAGTGTGGCGGTCCACGTGCTGCCGCCGGTCGGCACCACCTCGAACACCTGGTCGTCGTTCCAGCAGCAGACGTCCCGGTACTCCGCCTTGATCAGGGCGACGATCGCCTGAGGCGACGACCAGGTCGGGCTGAGCCGGTGCACGGTCAGCGGGGCGAGACCGCGGCCGGCGTGCCGGGTCGGCACGGTCGACACCGCCACCACCGAACTGGCCTCGCCCTGCGGGGTGAGCGGGGTGACGTACGCGCTGCGTCCACTGCCGTCGCGGTAGCGGAGGGTGAACTCCGACTCGTTGCCCTCGTTGGCGCCGTCCTCGGAGGCGTCCCAGCCGCTGCGCTCGAACCACCAGTCGGCGAAGCCACCGACGGCGGTGGTGCCCTCCCGCTGCTGGGCGGCCAGGCTGATCGGGTAAGACGGTCCGGGCACCTTCGTCGTGTCGTCAGTGATCGTGACCTTTCCGGTTCGGCCGTCGTACTGCGCCACACCGGCCGGCCGTTCGGTCACCACCAGGATTCCGGTCTGCCGTTTCAGCGGCACCACCACGATCGGGTTGTCGCCCTGGCAGTAGACGTACGCGTCGTCTGCGGAGAACCGGGCCCAGCGCCGTTCGGCGGAGATCTTCCGGCCCAGGTTGTGGCTGAACCAGCCGCCGATCCGCGCGTCGGCGGCTGACACGTCGAACTGGCACCGCTGCTGCGCCCGGCTGTTGCCGCCGAGAGGCACCTCCTGCACCAGACCGACCTCGTAACCGGCCAACCAGCCGCGCCGCTCGACCAGGATGGCGAACCGGTCGGAGTCGGGCAGGTAGCTGACGTCGGTGATCTCGCCGGTGACGTCGCCCAGGTTGGGCGCGGCCTGGGCCTTGCCGACCAGGTACGGCGCACGTGCGGCCAGGTCCGGGACCGGATCGCTCACCACCCGCATGGTGGTCCCGTACGCCCGATCCTGGAGGTATTCGCCGTATACCAGCCAGCACGCCCCAAGGGCCAGTCCGACGGCGGCGCCCAGCCAACCGAGGACGATGGTCCCCCTGGTCAACTCGGACGTGGTCGTGCGCCCGCGGAGCCGGTGGGTGAGCAGTCGCACCAGGGCCGGCACCCCGGCGAGCAGGGCCAGCAGGGCCGGCGCTACCAGCCAGGGCACGAGTTTGCGCAGCTCCCACACGAGGACGGTGGTGGCGTACGAGGCGTACCAGCCGACCGCGCCGAGCAGGATGAGCAGGAAGATCGGCGTACCCGTCCGCAGCGCCCGACGCATCGACATCCTCCTACTGATAGGACGAGCCCTGATCGTATTGAGGACGTCAAGACGCCTTGGTGCCGTCACAGCGGCGCGACGACGATCAGCAAAAATGCGTCGAGGATCCGCGATGGTTCGCGCGGCCGGTGCTGCGTCGGGCCATGCGTCGGAACGGGGTCTTCGATCAGCGTCGCTCGGTGCGGGCGCGTCCGAGGGCATCCGCCGTGCCGACCGTCGGGGATGCGGAGCAGGGATACGGGCAGCGGTCGTCAGCCGGGAACGTTCACGAAGCAGATCCGAACGTGCGGTGGGCCCAATCGGCGAAGCTGGTCCAACCAACCTCCGGGTGGGCCGCATGCAGCGCGGCGATGTCGACCTGGTAGCCCGGCCCGTTCAGGAACGCCCACATCGCGTGCATGTCCGGATCGCCGATATCGGCCAGCGGCACCCTCTCATGGCGCACTTCCCGTCCCAGCGCCGCGCCCAGTGCGGCCGCCATCTGGGCGGGGGTGGGGGCATCGCCGGCCAACTCGATGCGTCGCCCGACGTAGGGGGCGGGGTCGAGAAGCACCTGCGCGGCGAAGACCCCGTGGTCGGTGCGGGCAATCTGCTGCAGCGGCCGATCCGCCGGCAGCGGCAGATCGAGCACCCCACTGCGAATGCGGTCCGCCCCGCCGAGCGCGTTGTCGAAGAAGTACGTCGGCCCCAAGATCGTGTAGGGGACGTCACCAGCAGCCAGCTCGGTTTCGATGCGCGCCTTGCTGTCGAAGTGGGGCACACCGCTTCCCTGATCGGCGCCGGCCACCGAGCTGAACACCAGGTGCGGCACCCGAGCTTCGCCGGCGGCTGCCAAGATCGCCCGCCCCTGGGCCACTTCGGCATCCACGCCCGCCTCGAACGGAGTCGTGAGCGCGAAGGTGGACCCCGCGCCCGCCATCGCCGTGGCCAGCGAGCTGGGATCATCCAGCGAACCGGCGACCACCTCGACGCCCCGGTCGGCCAGCCGGCGAGCCGCCGCCCGCTTCGGGTCGCGCACCAGCGCCCGCACCCGGGTTCCGCGGCCCAACAACGCCTCGACAACGGCACTGCCCTGACCGCCGGTCGCCCCGAGCACCAAGATCGGCGCATCGGCCATCGAAGTCACCTCTTCTCAGCGAGCGAGCGCGGCGACCGGTCGTCGCCGCGCTCCACCGTATCCTCCCGCCTCGGCCGTCATCCCATCCTCGCGAACGTTCGCGGTGGCCGTCCCACCTGGCCGGCCGACGGTCTGCTCGGGCGCGTGTAGGAGTAGGAGGCCGGTTCGGGAATGTTCTTGTCGCCGAACCAGAATCCGGCGTACCTGGTTACCGCACTAGATGATCTCCTCACGCACCTTGCCGCTCCCCCGCCGCCGCGGCCCGCATGCGGGCGTACTCGACCTCCATGTCGGGTGGGCCGAAGCCGTAGTTGGCGTAGTCGGCCCGCATGTCCTCGATCGCGGCATCGAGTTCGGCCGACGGGCCGCCCTCGGCGAGCAGCACCACCAGCGGCTCCCACATCGCGCCGCCGAGATCGGGTATGCCGCGCAGCGCCTCGAGGTAACGGCCCGGCCGGAGCAGGTCGAGCGCGGTGTGGACGAGCTTGTCGGCCGCACCGACCAGCAGCGCCGCAGCGTGGTCCAGCTCCTCGGTCGTCGTCACGGTCGCCGGGTACCTGCCAGGGTCCAGGCGCAGGTGGTGGTAACTATCCTCCGGGCATTGGCGGGTCTCGACGAACCCGATCCGGTAGGACGTAGCGTTCTTGTCCAACGGTATCGGAGGCTGGCCCCAGCGGGCGGCGCGCCAGTTCAGGTACTCCCACCATGCGACCGGCACCACACCGATGCCCACGCTGACGAAGATCGTGCCGCCGCCGGCGCTGCGCATCACACTCCGTCCGACACTGATCTGTGCGACGCCGTCGGTCGTGACGACCGACCAGTTCCCGCGAGTGCCGTGGAAGCCCAGCGGCCGCACAACGGCGCCGATGTCCTTGTTCAGCCGACTCGTCGTCTGGGCGGGAGTGATCATCGGGTACACCGTAGCCGCTCGACGCGCCCGTTGAGACGGCACGCGCCCCGCGCCACTCGCGATACGCCGGCCGGATAATCGCCTTGTCGCCCTGCTGGCCACTGCCTACTCTGAGGCGATGATCTCGCGGCTACTAACGGTGACCTTCGATGCGCACAACGCGGCCCGCCTGGCGCAGTTCTGGGCCGGCATGCTCGGCCGCCAGGTCGTCGAGGACGCCGATGGCGCGCTCCTGCCCGGCGAGGACGGCCAGCTCGGTCTCCGGTTCGTCGCGAGCCGCGCGGAAGAGGTGGGGCGGCAGAACCGCCGCATGCACCTTCACCTGACCAGCGCCAGCCCCGACGACCAGCAGCACACGGTGGCCACGGCGCTGAGGCTCGGCGGAAGCCACCTCGACGTCGGGCAGCGCCCCGAGGAGGGGCACGTCGTCCTGGCCGACCCCGAGGGCAACGAGTTCTGCGTGATCGAGCCGGGCAACGGCTTCCTCGCCGGATGCGGCCTGCTCGGAGAACTCGCCTGCGACGGCACCCGGGAGGTCGGCCTCTTCTGGAGCGAGGCGCTGGGCTGGCCGCTGGTGTGGGACCAGGACCAGGAGACTGCGATCCAGTCACCGCTCGGCGGCACGAAGGTCGCGTGGGGAGGCCCACCCGTGGCCCCGAAAGCGGTGAGGAACCCGCAGCGCTTCGAACTCGCCCCGGCCGGCGGCGACCAGCAAGCGGAAGTCGACCGGCTGGTCGCCCTCGGGGCGACCCGGCTCGAGGTCGGTGCGGACGGCACCGTCGTGCTGGCCGATCCCGACGGCAACGAGTTCTGCGTGAGAGGAAACTGACCACAGCGCGGCGTCCTCGGCGCACCTGCTCCGCGAGCTTTCGGCTCCTCTCCTGCGCCGGCCGGTGGCCGCTCCCCGCCCCGGGGAGCGGCCACCGGCACCGGTCACGGCCGGCGGGGACGGCGGGTGAGGGCGAAGCCAGCGACGCCGGCCACGGCGGCGAGTACGCCGCCCACCGTGCTCCAGATCCAACGCGAGCCGAGGCCGGGCAACCAGTCGAGGTACCCGCTCTCGTCCTCATCGACCGGTTGTGCCGCCGGTTCGGCGCTGAGTATCGTGCCGGCCTGCGTGGGCGGCACCAGCGGCGCCTTGAGCTCGCCGTCGTCGCGGGAGTCCTGTCGGTCCGCGCTGACCAGCAGCTCCACGTCGATCGGGAGCCCGAGGTCGGCCTCCGGCAGCTCGGCCACCGACAGGCGGACGTAGTACGTCCCGGGCAGCGGGTCGGCCGACCAGGGCTCGGACCAGGTCCGTACCTGTCGCAGGGTGCAACCGAGGGACACGCTGCCGGCAGAGGCCGCGACGGTGGGGGTCTGCGCGCCGGCCGTGCACGACTGGCGTCGCCGTAGCCCGTCGAAGACCTCCATCGTCCAGGTCGACGCGCCGCTGCGCGACTTCGGGAACGACACGGTCGCGGCGATCTCGTGCCGTTCACCGGCCGCAGCCGGGAACGACCAGTACAGGTAGTCGCCGGTGGAGGCGGCGACCCGGACCGGCTGTCCGCCGGCGATGCTGGCGGCGGTCAGAAAGGAGGTCCCAGCCCGGGTGACCGGGGTGGCGCCCGGCGAGGGTGTGGGCGCGGCCTGGACCGGTGCGGGGACGGCCAGCAGGGCCAGGCCGGCGGCGGCCAGCGCCGCTCCGCTCCGGATCGTCCGGGTACTCATCAGTTCTCCCTCCAGGTGGCCACCCACCAGCGGGTGAGGAGGCCGGTGACCAGTCCGGTGAGCAGGCCGGCCACGGTCAGCAGCACCAGCAGCATCCAGCCCCGACCGAGGTCCGGGGCGACCGGGGCGGGCGAGGACGCGACCACGTCCACGGTCAGCTCGACCGGCATTCCGGGCGTCGCCTGGGTGCCCGGCCGGGGCGCGAAGGCGTTGCTGACGACCAGGCAGACCGTGGTGGCCGGGACGGCGGTTGTGGCGTCCGGCGTCGGTGGCGCCCCGTCCGCCTGCTTCTCGCTCGCTGACCAGCGCAGGCCGGCGGAGACCACGTCGGTGCGGCCGCTGCCCGCGTCCACCCCGCGGACCAGTTCCCGGCCGTCGGTGGCCGTGGCCCGCAGCAGCACTCCGTAGTCGCGGTTCACCGGGCGGTCCAACGCCATGCTGACCGAGACACGCAGCTCCTGCCCGGGGCGGACCGGCACCCGGTACCACCGATGTTCCGAGAACGCCTCCCGGTCGCTGTAGACGCCGGGGCCGAGTAGCGGCGCATCGTCGCACGCCGACTTCCCGGCGACCACGGCCGGGGCCGCCGTGTAGGTGTCCTTCGCCCGGTCGACCAGCTGCTTGATCCGGCTGGTCAGCTCGTCGGCGCTCTGTGCGGCGGTGTACGTGCCGCCGGTGGCGCCAGCGATGCAGAGCAGTTGCCGACGCACCTTCTCGTCCGGGGCCAGCCCGAGCGTGTCGACCACCAACTTCGTACCCTGAGCGGCCAGCTCCCGGGCGACCTCGCAGGGGTCCGGCGGGGCGCAGGTGTCCTCGCCGTCGGTGATCAGCACGATCCGCCGGGCGGTCGTGCCGGTGCCGAGGTCCTGGGCGGCCGAGCGCAGAGCCAACCCGACCGGGGTGAACCCGGTCGGCCGCAGGGTCGCCACCGCGGCCTTGGCCTGCGCCCGATCGACCGGGCCGACCGGCACGATCTGCTGGGTGTCCAGGCAACCCAGCTTCTTGTCCTTGCCATGGTAGGTCGCGCCGAGCACTCGGATACCGAGCTGGGTCTCCTCGGGCAGCGCGTCGACCACCTCGTTGAAGGCCTGCTGGGCGACGGAGATCCGGCTACGGCCGTCGATGTCCTTGGCCCGCATCGAGCCGCTGACGTCGAGCACCAGCTCGACCTTCGGCGGTTCGACCGGTGTCTCCTCGTCCGCGAGGGCTGGCGCCGGCCCGGTCATCACGGTCGCCGCCAGCAGTCCGATGAGGACGGCGGCCGATCGTTTCTTGTTGATCACCGGCGGAGTGTAGGACATATCCACTGTAGATGGTCACCAAGGCTGATGCCGGAGGCTGAAGCGCCCACCGGGGAACCCCTACCCGACGCTGGCCGAGGCGTACAGGGTGGCGGCCCTGGACCTGTCCAACCAGATCCGCAACATCATCCGGACCACCTGGAGGCCGATCGCTCCATCCTCGATCAGGCACCCCGTCCGACTACGGGCCATGCCCGATCAGACCCCGAGGAAATCGTCTGTCACACGCTCGAACTCGTCGGCGTGCGTCCAGATGAGCGCATGGTCAGCATCGTCGATGACGACGAGCTGGGAACCAGCGACACCGTCGTGGAGCATCATCGCGTGGTGGATCGGTACCGCTTGATCATTCGAAGCGGCGATGACGAGCGTCGGACACGCGATCTCCCCCAGCCGGCGCCTGCTGTCGAACGCCATCGTCTCCTTCCAGGCGGACATCATCAACGTGCGGTCCTGGTCTGCCATGAGACCGGCGAGCCAGTCGGCGCGTTCCCGGCCGAGCTGCGGCGCCGCCTGTGCGACGACCAGCTTCGCCAACAGCCGCATGCCGACGACCTGCAACACCAGCGGCAGTACGTGGCCCTCGACCTTCTCTCGAAGGGTCGCCATGTTGAACGCGAAAGTGCAGGCGAGCACGAGGCGATCACATCGGTCGGGGTGGTCGAGGACCAGTTGTTGAGCGATCGCACCGCCCTGCGAGTAGCCGAGCACGGCCGTGGAGCCGACGCCCAACTGGTCGAGCAGCTGCGACAGGTCAGCTGCCAGCCGCGTCGTCGAGTACGGCGGCGGAAGTCCCCGACTCCGCCCATGACCGCGCATGTCGGGAACGATCACGCGATGCCGGATGGCGAGGTGCTCTATCACCGGCTCGAACATCTCCCCGGTGACCATCAACCCGTGTATGAGCAGGGGGGCGACCCCGATCCGCGCTCGGCGAAGTACAGCGGCCCTGAAGGTGATCGTGCCGAGCTCATGGCGTCCTACGGCCTTCCGCGCGTTGTCTGCGCTCCCTCACCGTTGCCCCGGGGCCGGCGCGGTCTCGGTGACAGGGACTCTCCGCCCGTGGCGCACGCAAGATCCGCCTCGAAAGCGCGCTCTCGCAGCGGCTGGTCACTGATCGTGCTGACCCACGCACCTCCTTAAATAGGGAATATAGAGCTCCGTTGACGGGCGCTTGTGCGAGTCGGCACGCATGCAGTCAGCTGACCAGCGGAAACGCAGAACGCGGAGTGGACCTGCGCGGAGGCGGAAACCGTCAATCCGGGTGATTACAGTCGGTCACTGCAATCTACTTGTCGGCACCTGCCGCCGCGCTTCACCGCCGTTTTCCCCTTTCCCGTCCACGCATCGATGCGCCTTCTCGGACGTTGCGGACGCGACCACGGAAGAGGTCAGCCGACCGGTCCGGCCCGGCTCAGCCGGGGCGGGCACACGTCACTCGACAGTTCGTCCACATTCAACCAGCCCCGTCATATAAATCCCGCATGTTCTCCTTTGCGCGGTGTTAGCTTTCCCCTGTCCATCTTGGCCCAAATTGGCCAAATCGGAACAAACCGGACAATAGGCAATAAACGGTTCGATGCTGCGCCGGTATCACGGGGGAAGTGGAGCTGATGAGAAGGACATCGAAGGTCGCCGCCGGTGGTAGGCCGGAGACGGATCTCGCACCGCGGAACGACCTGACGGGGCCCGTCGGGGAGGGGATCAGATGACCCTGAACCGGGACGTCGATGCGCAGGTGCCCGATCTGCTGTCCGAGCCGCCGCTCTCCGCACCGTCCGGGCACGGTGACCGGCCACTGAGCATCCTGCGGATGCGGGAACGGCCCGAGGACGACGCCGGAGTCGTCAACGGCCGCGACGAGCGACAGACCGTGAGCGTGGTCATCCCGACGCTCAATGAGGAGCAGAACATCGCGTGGGTGCTCGAGCGCCTACCGTCGATGGTCGACGAGGTGGTCCTCGTCGACGGGCACTCGTCGGACCGTACGGTCGAGGTCGCCCGCGCCATCCGGCCGGACGTCGTGGTGCTGACGCAGCACTGCCGGGGCAAGGGCGACGCGGCGCGGGTGGCGTTCGCCGCCGCCACCGGCGACCTGATCGTGATGATCGACGCCGACGGCAGCATGGATCCCGCCGAGATCCACCGCTTCGTCACCCCGCTCATGAACGGCTACGACTTCGTCAAGGGTTCCCGGTTTCTGGCCGCCGGCGGATCGACCGACCTGACGGCGCTGCGCCGGACCGGGAACCAGATGTTGGTGCGGCTGACGAACACCCTGTTCCTCGTCCGCTTCACCGACCTGTGCTACGGCTTCTGTTCGTTCCGCCGCGACTGCCTGCCGGCACTCGCTCTGACCGCGCACGGCTTCGAGATCGAGACCGAGCTCGTGCTCCACGCGCTGAAGGCGAACCTGCGTATCGCCGAGGTGCCGAGCAACGAACTCGCCCGCCGCTACGGCACCTCCAACCTGCGTACCTTCCGGGACGGTCAGCGGGTGCTCCGGACGCTCATCCGGGAGCGGATCGTACGGCGCCCCCGGCCGGTGGTGGACCCGATCGACCACCGCGTGCTGCACCAATGGCAGCCCCTGGCCGCCGAGCCGAGCAGCCCGACGCTGAGCGAGCTGCCGCGATGATGACCCGTCCCCTGCGCCGTGCCCGGCCGGCGCGCACGTCCTACGCCCTGGCCCTGGTGTTCGGCGTGCTGATCGGCGCCGCAACGGTGACCGGTGGGCTCGCCGCACCAGCCAGGGCGGCGACCGGCGACATCGGCTACGTCGGTCCCTCCACTGCGGGTGCCGGCTCCGCGGCGACCGGCGAGAAGCCGGAAAGCAAGCTGTGGTGGAACGACGGCACCTGGTGGGCGGTGCTCTTCCACACCAGCAGCCAGACCCACCACGCCTTCCGGCTGGACCGCTCCAGCCAGCAGTGGGTGGACACCGGGACCGTCGTCGACAACCGGCCGAAAACCCGGTCCGACGTGCTGTGGGACGGCACCAAGCTCTACGTCTCCTCGCACGTCCGGGCCAGTTCCTCCGCGGGCGCGGCCTCCGGGAACCCGGCCCGGCTCTACCGCTTCAGCTACGACGCCGCAACGAAGACCTACTCCCGCGACCCCGGCTTCCCGGTGCAGATCACCAACTACTCCAGCGAGACCCTCACCATCGACAAGGACTCGACGGGTGTGCTCTGGGCGACCTGGACGCAGGGCTCGAAGGTCTACGTGAACAACACCACGGGCGGGGACCCGGTCTGGGGCACGCCGTTCGTGCTCCCGGTCGCCGCCGCCACCGACCTGTCCAGCGACGACATCTCGTCGGTGGTGACCTTCGGCGGCAGCCGGACCGGCGTGATGTGGAGCAACCAGGTGAAGTCCGCGGTCTACTTCGCCGAGCACATCGACGGTGCGCCGCGTGATACGTGGAACGTCACGCGTACGGCGATCCAGGGTCCGAACAGCGCCGACGACCACATCAACCTCAAGGCACTCCAGGCCGACGCCTCCGGACGGGTCTTCGCGGTCGTCAAGACCGGACTCGACGACGCCGGCGCCGCGATGTCGGCACCCCTGATCATGCTCCTCGCCCGGGACCCGTCGACCGGCGAGTGGTCCAGCCACCGGGTCGGGCGGATCAAGGACTGCCACACCCGGCCGGTACTGCTGATCGACTCCGAACACCAGACGCTGTACGTCTTCATGACCGCGCCGGACAGTGGGTGTCCCTACACGGGCTACCCGGGAACGATCTTCATGAAGAGCTCCCCGATGGATGGCATCGCCTTCCCCGACGGCCGCGGTACGCCGGTCATCAGGGACGCCCTCTCGCCCAACATGAACAATGTGACGGCCACCAAGCAGAGCGTCACCAGCACCACCGGCATGGTGGTCATGGCCAGCAACGACGCCACCCAGCGCTACTGGCACGCCGACCTCCAGCTGGGCTCGTTGTGAGCGTCGGAACCAGCCTCGAGCCCGGCCTCCGGGGGGCGTCCGGCGACCTGCGACCGCTGCGGGTGACGAGTCCGGCACCGGTCGACGCGTGGGAGCAGGTGCTCGCCTCCGCGCCGAACGCCCTGCCCAGCCAGACGCCGACGTGGCTCCGCTGCGTCTGCATGGTCGAAGGCTACGAGGACGTCTCCCGGCTCTACGAGACGGCCGACAGGCGGCGACTTGTCCTTCCGCTGGTACGGCGCCCGGGACTCGGTCCGATCCTCGCCACGGACTTCGGACTCCCTGTGGGCTGGGGACCGGGCGGGCTGGTCTGCGACGGTGGCGTACTCCGTCCGGAGGACGTCCGGATGGTGGTCAACGACCTGGGACAGCGGTACGTGCTGAGCACCCTGGTCCGTCCCGACCCGGCGACGGCCGCGACCTGGGACGCGGCGGTGCCCGCGAGCGTGCTGCGCGAGGAGCGGATGACGCAGACGCTCCCCCTCGACGGCGGCTTCGACGAGGTCTGGCGCAAGCGGTTCCGCAGCGACACCCGCAACCGCATCCGGCGCGCGGAGCGGGCCGGCGTCCTCGTCGAGTGTGACGACAGGGGCGATCTGGTCCGGGTCTTCCAGCAGCTCTACCGGGAGTCCGTCGACCGATGGGCGCGACGCGACGGTCTCCCGCTGCCGCTCGCCCGACGGCTGGCGGCCCGGCGGGAACCGCCCCGGAAGTTGAGCACCGTCGCGGCCGTGCTCGGTTCCCGGTGCCGGGTGTACGCCGCGTACCACGAGGGACGACCGGTCGCCGCGATCGTCGTGCTGCTCGGCGCGAGGACGGCCATGTACTGGCGCGGTGCGATGCTGGAGAAGCTCGCCGGCCCGGTCTACGCCAACTACCTGCTGCACAAGACCGCGATCGCGGACGCGGTCGCGGCGGGGTGCACGTCCTACAACATGGGCGACTCCGCCCGGGTCTCCTCGTTGGAGTTGTTCAAGAGCCGCTTCGGCGCTGTCAGCCAGGACTACGCCAGCTACCGGATCGAGCGGTTGCCGATCACTCCGCTGGTCCAGCGCGCCCGCGGTGGCGTACGCCGAATCCTGGCGCTCCGGCAGGTGCGGGAGTAGTGATGAGCCGTACCCCACGTCGCCGGCCAGGCCTGTCCCGGCCTGCTGGCCACCGGTGGCTGGTCCTTGCCGCGGCCCTGACCGCGATCGCTCTGCTCGTGACTTTCGACCGCCCCGCCTCGAACCCGCCGGACGACGCCGAAGGCCTCCCGATCGGCTCGGACGCGGCCGGATACGACTGGTCGGCGCCACAGAGCCACCGTCCCGACCCGCGCACCCTTTCCCTGGGCGTCACCCACACTCGCTACTCGATCGACGACTGGGGCAGCGCACCCGCCACCATTTCCGCCAAGGCCGTCCTGACGGCGACCGCCAGCTACCAGAATCAGCACATCCTCGGCTGGGGGGCGGAGAATCCGCAGCCGAGCCCGGGCACGTTCGACTGGTCCTCCCTGGACCGGCGGGTGAACCTGATCAGGTCGACCCGCGGCACCCCGGTCATCACGCTCTGCTGCGCCCCGGACTGGATGAAGGGTGGACGACCCGGGGAGACCAACTGGAAACGGCTGGAGGTCGCGCCCCGTCCTGAGCACTACGCCGACTTCGCGGCGCTCGCCGCGGCAGTCGCCAGACGCTATCGGGACGTGCGGCACTTCCAGGTCTGGAACGAGATGAAGGGCTTCTGGAACGCAGCCGGGAACCGCTGGGACTACGAGTCCTACACCAGGCTCTACAACGCGGTGTACGACGCGCTCAAGGCGGTGGACTCCACCATCGCCGTCGGTGGCCCGTACGTCGTCATCGACATCTGGGCGAACGCGAAGACCGCCAGTCACCCGTCGGCGCTCGCCGGCGCCTGTGGCGTGGTCGACCAGCGCGGACTCGACGCGCTGGACTACTGGCTCCGGCACAAGCGCGGCGCGGACTTCGTCGCCGTCGACGCCGGCCTGTCGACCCGTGACCAGGGCACGATCACGGCGACCACCACCAGCGGCGAACTCTTCGGCGCGCTCACCCGATGGCTGCGTCAGCGGACGTCCCTGCCGATCTGGTGGAGCGAGTTCCACGTGGGCCGGGCCTATGCCGCCGGGCAGCAGCAACTGACCGCCCGGGCCGTCGCTGCCCTTCTGCACATGGCCGACCAGGGCGCGACGGCGGCACTGATCTGGGAACCCCAGGGCGACACCGGGCAGCCGCACGGGCCCGCGCTCTGGAGCTCGACGAACGGCGACGACGGGGGACGGCCCCTGGCGTACGGGGAGGCGGTCGCCCGGCTGCAGCAGGTGCTCGCTGACCGCGCCGGACCCGACGCCGTCGCCTGGCCGGCACCCGAGCTGGGCCTGGCCTGGGGCCGGGCGGGCGTCCTCCTGGTGCACAACGACGGCGACCGGATCGACCTGCAGATTCAGGGACGGCCGCTGAACCTCGGGCCGTACGAGGTCCGGTATCTCCCACTGCGGGCCGACACACCGGTGGAATTCGCGGTCCCCTGGCCGTCGGCGCCGACCGTACCGGCGGGTCGATGCCTTCGCCTGACCGACGCGGCCGCACCCTCGTCGGAGACACGATGAGCGGCGATGACGTGACCACGCCGACGAGGACCGCGGCCGCGGGGGATGCGGTGCCGCCACGGCCGGCCGAACCGGCGAGGGCCGCGCGCGGGCTCGCCCGGGCGGTGCTGGCCGGCCTCGACGAGGCCGGCGTGCGCTGGTGCCTGCTGCGGGGCGGTCCGGAGGCGCTCACCGGCCCCGGAGACCTGGACCTCCTGATCGCGCCGGCCGATCTCGCGCGGACGGTGGCCGTCATCGAGACCCACGGCCTGATCCGCCTGGCAGGTCACGGCCGGGGCAGTCACCGGTTCTTCCTGGGGCTCGACGACGCCACCAGCTCGTGGGTCGAACTCGACCTGGTGACCGAACTCGCCTACGGCCGTCACTTCGAGGTGCGCACCCTGGTCGCCGGACAGTGCCTGGACCGCCGCGCCCGCCAGGACGACGTGTGGGTACTCGCGCCAGGGGACGAGTTCTGGTCGCTGCTGCTGCACTGCGTGCTCGACAAGGGCACCGTCGCCGGCCACCACCTCCGTCGTCTGCGGCACCTGGAGGACCACGCCACGCTCGACGGTCCACTCCCCCGGGCGCTGCCGGACCGGGCGGCCCGGATGCTTCTGGCGTACTGGCGGGTCGGTCGTCCGGCGGCGCTGCCGGCCGTCCGCCGGCAACTGCTCGCCGGCTGGTGGCGGGCCCATCCGGCCAGCGCGGCGCGCCGTGTCGTCGGCTCGGCCACCCTGCGCGCGATCGAGCGGCCCTTGCAGGCGTGGAGTCGCCGGGGCGCGGACGTCGCCCTCCTCGGCCCCGACGGGTCCGGGAAATCCACCCTGGCGCAGGGCATCGAGTCGACGTTCTACTTTCCGGTACGCCGGGTCTACATGGGGCTCTGGCCGTCGACCGAGGCGCCGCGCAGCGTTGCCGAGCAGGCCGTACGCATTTCGCTGCGCCCGTTCACCGTGTGGCGCCGGTACCTGATGGCCACGTGCCACCGGGCCCTGGGCCGGATGGTGGTCTACGACCGGTACGTCTACGACGCGCTGCTCCCGCCGCGCGGGCCGCTGGTGTGGCTCAAGTGGCCGTACTTCCAGCTGCTGAGCCGGCTCTGCCCGGCACCCGACGTGGTGCTGCTGCTGGACGTCCCGGGGTCGGTCATGTACCGCCGCTCCGGGGAGTACGACCCGGCGCACCTCGAGCGGGAACGCGAGCAGTACCGGCGGCTGCGCCGACGGATTCCGCACCTGGAGCGCGTGGACGCCGACCGGGCACCGGAAGTGGTGCTCGCCGACGCGCTCGGCCGGATCTGGCGGCACTACGTCGAGCGGAGGACACGGTGAGGGGCGCGGTCCAGTGGGCGCAGCCGGTCCTGCGCGACCGGCTCGCCTCCTGGCTGCACCGGCCCGAACGGAGCTGGACCGCCACGGTCGCTCCCCGCCTGGTCGCCCGGGCGACCGCCACCGACGACACCTGGTGGCGGACCGAGACCGTCGCCTTCACCAGCACGTCCGTCGCCGTGGCGGCGGTACGGGGCCGCGGCACCGGCGGCCGCTACATGGTCAAGGTGCCCTGGACCGGCCGGGCCATCGAGGGGCTGCGGCGCCAGACCGAGATACTCGACCTTCTGCGGGCAGACCCGCGCCTGCCCGCCCTGCGCCCGGTCCTGCCGCACTGTGCGGCGCAAGGAGAGATCGACGGGCGCTACTACTGCGTGGAAGTGGCGCTGCGCGGCGCTCCTGCGAGCGGGATGATGCTGCGGCGTGCCCGGCGGGGCGCGCTGCTCGCCTCCGCCAGCCGGGTCATCCACGACCTCCACGCGCAGACCCGGGAACGGACCCTGCTCGACCGGGCCGCCGTGACGGGGTGGGTGGACGCCCCGCTCCGGCGGCTGGAGGAGTTCTTCGCTCGCCACCCGCGTGGCGGTCGGCTCCTCGACACGGTCCGGCGGCTACGGGAGGAGCTCATGGTCGCCCTCGTCGGCCGCACCGTTCACACCTCCTGGATCCACGGCGACTTCTGGCCCGGCAACCTACTGGCCAGCTCGATGGACGGCCAGGTGACCGGAATCGTCGACTGGGACCAGGCCGCGGACAGGCAACTCCCTCTGCACGATCTGCTGCACCTGCACGTCCTCGCCCGTCGGCTGGCCCGCGGCGACGAACTCGGCGAGATCGTCGTCCACGCGCTGCGCCACGGCATCGACCGGACGCTCTACGTCCCCGCCGGCGAGGTGGCCGACTGGCTGGACGGCATCCCACCGCGCCCGGCCCTCCTCCTCTATTGGCTACGCCACATCCTGCTCTTCCTCGACTCGGAAGGTGACCATGACGATCCACGCTGGGTCCGCAGCAACGTCGAGCGCGTCCTCGTCAACGTCTGAGCCGATCACCGTCCTCGTTCCGGAGGCGCCGGCCGGGTCCGGCTCGGCCCCGACCGCGACCGTGGTCATCTGCGTCTACACGGAGCGGCGGTGGCACCAGATCGTCCGGGCGGTCGGCTCCGCGTTGGCGCAGGAGGTACCGCCGGCGCAGGTCGTCGTGGTCGTCGACCACAACCCGGCGCTGCTGGAGCGGGCGCGCGCCACGTTCCCCGAGCTGACCGTCGTTCCGAGCAGCGGCCCGCGCGGCCTCTCGGCGGCCCGCAACACCGGGCTGGCCCGGGCGACCGGTGAGATCGTCGCCTTCCTCGACGACGACGCCGCGGCGGAACCCGACTGGCTGGCCCGGCTGCTGCCGCACTACCAGGACGAGCGGGTGCTGGCGGTCGGCGGCCACGCCCTGCCGGACTGGGAGGGGGAACGGCCACGGTGGCTGCCGTCCGAGTTCGACTGGGTGGTCGGGTGCAGCTTCACCGGCCAGCCCACCGAGGTCGCGCCCGTGCGGAACGTCATCGGCTGCAACATGTCCTTCCGGCGGTCGATCCTGGATCGCACCGCGGGCTTCGACCCGGCGCTCGGCCGAGTCGGCCGGACGCCGGTCGGCTGCGAGGAGACGGAACTCTGCATCCGTATCCGGCAGCTCGAACCGGACGGCGTGGTGCTCTACGAGCCGGCGGCCCGGGTGCGGCATCGAGTGACCACGGACCGGGCGAAGTGGCGCTACTTCCGGCAGCGGTGCTTCTCGGAGGGGCGGTCCAAGGCCGTGGTCGCCCGGCTGGTCGGCAGCGACGCCGGACTCGCCACCGAGCGCACGTACACCCGCCGCACGCTGCCCGCCGGGGTGCGCCGCGGCGTGCGCCAGCTCCGGCACGGTGACCCTGCCGGGCTGCTGCGCTCCGCGGCGATCGTCGTCGGGCTGCTGGTCACCACCGCCGGCTACGTCTCGGCCCACGCCCTTCGCGCCTCCCAGGCGGTGAGCACGCCGGTCCCCCGGCGCCGGACGGGTCCGGCACCCGTGCGGGTGGTCACCGTCGAGCTGTCCGAGGGGGTGCCCGACGTACCCGACACCGGCGGGCCGGACGACATCCGGTACGGCGCCGCGCAGGTCCTGGTCCGGCTGCACGGGCAGCCGCTCGGGCTGGTCGATGTCCCGCTGCCGGCCGGCGGGCTGGCTGCGCCGGCGCTCACCGCCACCATCCGGTCCCGGCTGTCCGCGGCGATCGACGCGCACCGGCGGCACGACGGCCTGCCCACGTTCGACCGCCTCGACTCCGAGCCGGCCGAGGAGAGCGGCGGCCCCGGGGAGGCGCACCTTTCCGACGCGGCCGCAACCGGCGACGCCGGGTCGTGTCCTTCCCGTCGACGGGCGGTGGAGCAGTCCGCCTTCGTCAGCGTGGTGGTGCCCACCTGTGGACGCACGCCGCTGCTCGAGTCCACCCTCGACTCGCTCGCCGCGCTCGACTACCCCGACTACGAGATCATCGTTGTGGACAACGCGCCGCAGGTCACCGAAACGGCGCGGATCGTCGCCCGGCGCGCCGCCGACGATCCCCGGTTCCGCTACGCCGGGGAGCCGCGACCCGGCGTCGCGCACGCCCGCAACCGGGGGTTGGCCGAGGCTCGGGGCGCGATCGTGGCCTACGCCGACGACGACGTGATCCTCGACCGGGGGTGGCTACGCAGCCTCGTCGACGGCTTCACCGACGACGACGTCGCCGCGGTGACCGGTCAGGTCCTCGCCCGGGAACTCGACACGCCGTCGCAGATCTGGCTGGAGCAGTACGGCGGCTACGGCAAGGGCTGCCAGCGGCGGCGGTTCGACCGGGCCGGGTTCGCCACGCTCGAGGCGGGAGCCGCCCGTCGGGTGGACCTTCCACCGCGGTCGCTGCACCCGTACCTGCCCGGCTCGTACGGCTCCGGCGCCAACATGGCGTTGCGCAGGGACGCGCTGCTGCGGCTGGGCGGCTTCGATCCGCGGCTGCGCAGCGGGGAGGACATCGACGTCCTGCTGCGTACGGTGCTGGCCGGTCACGTGCTGGCGTACGAGCCGGGGGCCATTGTCTGGCACACCCACCGACGTGAGGTGCGGGCGCTACGACGGACCATGTACCAGTACGGGGTCGGCCTCGGCGCGGTGCTGACGAAATGCCTGGCGAACGACCCCACCACCCGACGGGAGCTGCTGGCGCGGCTGCCCCGCGGCGTCGCCTACGCCCTGCGGCCCGGCTCGGCAAAGAACGGCCGCAAGCAGAAGGGCTACCCCGCCTGGCTGACGGCCGTTGAACTCTGCGGGCTGGCGCTCGGGCCGGTCCATTACGCCGCCGCCGCGGTCCGATTCGCGAGGAGCCGCCGATGAACCCGGCAGCGGAGATCGTCGTCCCCGTCCTCTGCTATCACAGCGTCGGCGACCTGCGCCGCGACGGCACGTTGCGCTGGTCGGTGTCGCCGGGCGACTTCGACGAGCAGATGGCGCTGATCCGGGCGCGCGAGCGTACGCCGATGACCGTCGGCGACTACGCGGCCGTGCTGCGCGGGCTGGCCCCGCTGCCGCCGCGACCAGTGCTGGTCACCTTCGACGACGGCTTTCCCGACCTCGCCGAAACCGCACTGCCGGTGCTCCGCCGGTACCGGCTCACGGCGACGGCGTTCGTCATCGCCGCGCGAGTGGGCGCGACGCCGCCGCCGGACGGGGATCCGTCACTCGACTGGGACCAGCTGCGTGATCTGCGCTCGCACGGGGTGGAGATCGGGTCGCACAGCCAGAGCCACCGCGCCCTCGACTGCCTCCGCCGGGCCGAGCTGCGGCAGGAGGTCGCCGGGAGCCGGCAGGTGCTGGAGGACGGGTTGGGGACGCCGATCCGGTCCTTCGCCTATCCGTACGGCTACCACAGCGACGCCGTGCGGACCGCGGTGCGCGCCGCCGGTTACTCCTCCGCCTGTGGCGTCAAGAACGCGCTGAGCCACCCGGGCGATGACGTCTTCGCCATCGCCCGGGTGCTGATCGAGCGGGACACCGGTGTCGCCGGCATCGGGGCCCTGCTCGACGGCACCGGCTGGCCGCTGGCGTGGCACGGCGAGCGGTTGCTCACCAGGGGCTGGCGCGCGTACCGGCGGGCCCGCCACCTGGTGCACGGTGCGGATCCGCGGCTGAGCCGGCCGACGTCGTGACCGCGGGGAGAGCCCGGGGACGGGAGGAGGGCTGATGTCGTGAGTGCCCAGCGAGCTGGGACGGCGGACCCGTCGGTGGGTCGCGCGACTCCCGGCGTCGGCACCGTCGCCGAGCCGATCGGCGTACGGCTGCGGCAGCACCTGCGCGACCCGCTGAACGGCAACGTCTACGCGCTGATGCTCAACACGGCGGTGAGCTCACTGCTCGGCATCGCGTACTGGGCTCTCGCCGCCCGCCTCTACTCGCCGGTCGAACTCGGCGTCGGGGCGGCGATGGTGTCCACGATGACATTTCTCAGCAACCTCGCGCAGCTCAATCTGAACGGAGCGCTCGCCCGCTTCCTACCGGCCGCCGCCGGTCAGGGCAGTCGGCTGGTCGGGTACTCCTACGGGCTCACCTGTCTCGCGGCGCTCGCCCTGAGCGGCGGTTTCCTGCTGCTCGCCCCCCGGGTCACCGACCGGCTCGATTTCCTGGACCGCACTCCCCTGCTCGCTGTGGCGTTCGCCCTCTCCGTCGCCGCCTGGTGCGTCTTCACCCTGCAGGACAGCGTGCTGACCGCCCTGCGCGGTGTCGTCTGGGTCCCGATCGAGAACACCATTTTCGGGCTCGTCAAGATCGCGCTGCTGGTGCTGCTCGCCGGCGCCGTACCGACCCTGGGCATCTTCGTCTCGTGGAACCTGGCGGTTGTCGCGGCGCTCGTCCCCGTCAACGTGCTGGTCTTCCGCCGGCTGCTGCCCAGGCAGCGGGCCCGCCGCACCGAAGCGGCGCTGCCGGCCCGCCGGGTGCTCGCCCGGTTCGTGGCGCTGGACTACGTCGGATATCTGTTCATGCAGGCCGGCACGAACGCGCTGCCGTTGATCGTGACCGCCCGGCTGGGCGCCGAAGCCAACGGCGTCTTCTACGTGGCCTGGCTGCTCGGCGGCTCCCTGGAACTGGTGGCGTACCACTTCGGCACCTCGCTGACCGTGGAGGCCGCCGCCGACGAGTCGCGCCTCGCGGCGTACGCGCGGCAGGTGCTGCGACGGGGCCTGCTCCTCTTCGTACCGGCGGTCATCCTGCTCTGCGTGTCGGCGCCGCTGCTGCTGACCCTGTTCGGCAGCGACTACGCCGCGACCGGCTCCGGCACGCTGCGGCTCTTCGCCATCGCGGTGCTGCCCAAGCTGGTGCTGACCGTCTTCGTCGCGGCGTCCCGTGTGCAACGCCGGGTGGGGCGGATCATCGCCGTGCACGCGGCCACGAGCACGCTGGTCCTGTCGCTGGCGCTGGTCGCGATGGCCGAGATCGGGGTCGTCGGGGTCGGCGTCGCCTACCTCGCCGGACAGGTCGTGGTGGCGGGCGCCGTCCTGCCGTCGATGATCCAGCTGCTACGGCGCGCGTCGTGAGCGGTGACGGCGCACTGCTGGCCGCCCCGGCGGCCACCGCCGGTCAGCGGATCCGGGAGGGCCTGCTTGCTGGCGTCGAGTGGGCCGCGCCCGCGGCGGCGCTCGCGCTCGGGGTCTGGGCCCTGCGGCGGGGGGACGTCGCCGACATCGGGTCGCTCGGCCTGGTCACCGCGCTCCGGCCCGAGCTGTACGCCGCACTGGCCGTGCTGACCGCGAGTTTCCTGCAGGGCGTCTTCCGCACCCGCAGGGCCTCGGACACCCTGCTCGCCGCACACGTGGGGGTGCTCGTCGTCCTGCTCTTCGGTGCGGCGCCGATCATCGAACCACTGCCGCGCATGATCCCGGGCTGGCTGCACGTCGGCTTCGCCGACTACATCGCCCGTACCGGGGAGACGCTGCCGGAGCTGGACGCCCGCTTCAGCTGGCCCGGATTCTTCGCACTGGCGGCCATGGCCACGCGGGCGGCCGGGATGCCGGACGCCATGCCGCTGCTCGCCTGGGCGCCCGTGGCGTTCAACCTGCTCTACGGCGCTGCGGCGTTCCGGCTGGCCCGGGTGACGTCGGCTGACGCGCGGACGGCGTGGCTCGCCCTCTGGCTGTTCTTTCCCGCCAACTGGGTCGGGCAGGACTACTTCGGCCCCCAGGCGCTGAACTACCTCTTCTACCTCGTCCTGCTGATGCTGCTGCTCCGTTGGTTCCGGCCCGTCCGGTACGGCGGCCGGCAGCGCACGCGGCCCCGGCGAAGCCCGGTCGGTCTGCTGCTGCGCCTGCTCCGGCTGCCGCCGAGGCCGCTGCTGCTCGAACCCGTGGCCCATCAGGCCAGCCCGGCGTCGCTGGTCGGTCTGGTGGCGGTGATCCTCGCCCTCTTCGCGGCCAGCACCGTCAGCCACCAGCTCACCCCGATCGCGATCGTGGTTGCCGTCGGTGCGCTGGCGCTGGTCCGCCGGTGCACGCTCCGCACGCTGCCGGTCCTGCTCGCCGTCGTGCTCATGGCCTACATCAGCTACGGGGCCGTCGTGTACTGGGCGGGGCACCTGGACGACATGTTCGGCAACTTCGGACAGGTCGGCGGCACCATCAACGACGGGGCGGTCGAACGGGTGCGGGGCGACGAGGGGCACCAGGTGGTCGTGCTGCTGCGACTCGTCCTCGCGGTGTCGGTCTGGGGGCTGGCCGCGGCCGGCGCGTGGCGACGAATGCGCCGGGGTGATGCCGACCTGGGTCTGCTGGCACTCGCCGGGGCACCGTTCCTCCTCCTGGGGATGCAGAGCTACGGCGGCGAGATCTTCCTTCGGGTCTACGCCTTCGCCCTGCCGTTCATGGCGATCCTGCTGGCCGCGTTGCTGGTCCCGGTGTGGCCGGCGCGGCGTCGCGTCACCTCGGCCCTCATCGCGGGCGCGCTGAGTACCGTGCTCATCGGCGCGTTCTTCGTCGCCCGATACGGGAATGAGGCGTTCGAGCAGGTACGCCCGGCCGACCACCAAGCCGTCGAGTGGCTCTACGCACACGCTCCGGAGGGCGTCTCGTTCGTCTCGGTGACGTCCAACGTCCCCTGGCGGGCGCAGGGCGTCGAACGGTACCGGTACCGGCCCCTCGGCGAGGACCTCGGGCCGACGAGCGTCATGGCGATCGAGGAAGAGATGCGGCGCAACCCGAAGGGCGCGTACCTGATCATGACGAAGGGGCAGTTCGTCTTCGCGGAGTCGTTCCTGGGCAAGCCGCGCGGCTGGGGCGAAAACCTGGAACGCCAGGTCGTCGACTCAGGACGGTTCAGGCTTGTCTACACCAACTCCGAGGCGCGGGTCTATGTCCTCAGCAATGGCGAAAGGGGCGGTGGTGACGGAGATCGTTGAGTCCTGCGCGACCGCCGATCGGCGTCTCTCCGAGCAACCGGCTGCTTCCTCAGTGAGGGATCTCCCGCTCTCGCCTTGGCCGGCGTTGGTGACACTTCTCGCCAGTGCCGGCGTTCTCAACGTCGTTCTCTGGGACGTGCCGGGCATCTTGCGGGCGGTCGTCGTCCTCGGCTATCTCGCCGTGGCGCCGGGACTGGCTTTCGCGCGTCTGATCCGGATACCGGACGGCCCCAGCCGGTTCGTCGTCGGCGTCGCGCTCAGCCTCGCCCTCGGCGTCCTGGTCGCGCAGGGGATGATCCATCTGCACCGATGGTCACCGCCGCTCGGGCTCGCCGTCGTCACCGCGATCGCGTCGCTGGCCGCCATGATCGAGCTGGCCCGGTGCGGGCTGCAGCACCGCCGGAGGCGACGGATGGAGGCGGAATGATGGACTTCGCCCTCACCGCGGCCCGGGCCGGGCCCGTCCAGGCGGCCGTGCTCGCCCTGCTGGTGCTGACGCTCAGCTCCCGGATCGTGGTGCAGCTCACCGGGCGGCCGGCGCGGCGGAAGACCCTGCGGATCCTCGACATGGTCGCCGCACCGGTACTCGTCGCGTTCGTCATCATCATCCTTCAGCGGTTCCGTGACCTGAGCTGACGGCCGCTCCCCCGGTCCCACAGGCCGTGGCGGTCGCAGGCCGCTGGGACCTCGCGGACTTCAGTGCGAGGAATCGGCCCCGGAAGCCCCCGTACGTCACGAGCGGGGCCTCGTCGGGGTCTCCTGCCGGGCGGCCTGGCCCGAGACGTTCCGCCGTCTGCGGCGGAGCAGGACGGCCAGCGCGGCGGCGGCGACGAGCAGCAATGTCGCCTCGTCCGGCACGGACCCGAGGGTGCGGGCCACCCACTCCTGTGCCGCGCCCTCGACGTCGGTCAGGCCCAGGCCGCCGGCCAGCCCAGCGGTGCCGTCGAAGGCCAGGAAGAACGCGCCGAGCGCGATGAACAGCAGCCCGGAGACGAGGGAGGTGCTGTGCACCTGGAACCTGCCCACCGTCAGGCCCCGGCCCCGTAGCCACCGCCGCTGTCCGATGCGCCACCGGTCCCAGACCAGGGCGAGCAGCAGCAACGGCGCGGTCATGCCGAGGGCGTAGACGGCGAGCAGCGCCCCGCCGGAAGCGGGCTGACCGGATGTGGCGGCGACCGTGAGGATCGCGCCGAGGATCGGCCCGGAGCAGAAACCGGCGAGCCCGGAGACCGCGCCGAGGGCGAACACCGAAGCCGGGGAGTCTCCGGTCAGCCGGCCCAGCCAGCGCTGCGCGGGCCCGAAGGCGAAACCGCGTCCGGCCAGTTGTACGACACCCAACGCGATGATCGCCCAACCGGCGACCAGGATCAGGGTGTCGCGGTTGCGGAAGAACACGCCGGCGATGGCCGAGGAACCGACGCCGAGGGGCACCAGGACCGCGGCGAGCCCGAGGTAGAACACGCCGGTGCGCGCCACGAGGCGGCCGGGGCTGCCGAACGCGTACGCAAAGAACGACGGCAACAGCATCGCGCTGCACGGGCTCAGCAAGGCGAGCGTCCCGCCGAGCAGCGCGGCCAGGTAGCCGACGTCGGTCATCGCGCCAGCTCCAACTCCTTGTCGATGGCCTGCTTGAACGCCTCGAACGGCTGGGCGCCGATGATCGGGGTGCCGCCGACGATGAACGCCGGCGTGCCGGTGATCCCCATCGAGGTGGCCTCCTGCTCGTCCCGGTCGACTGCGGCTGTGGTGACCGCGGAGGCACGGTCGGCGTCGAAGCGCGCCAGGTCCAGCCCGAGTTCGCGGGCGGCGGCGCGCAGCGCCTCGTCGTCCAGGGCCCCGCTGTTGACCCGCCGTTCCTCGGCGTACAGCGCGTGGTGGTACTTCCAGAACTTGCCTTGCGCGCCGGCGGCGCGGGCGGCGGCTGCGGCGTCCCGGGACTCCGGCCCGAGGTACGGCAGGTCCCGCCACTCGATGCGGACCAGACCCTTGTCGACGTATTCGCGGATCAGCCGGGGTTCGACCTGCCGGGCGTGCCGTCGGCAGAACGGGCACTGGAAGTCGGAGTATTCCAGCATCACGACGGGCGCGTCCGGCTCACCCAGTGCCACCGGGTCTCCCGGTGTCCGTCGGGCCAGGCCGGCGAATGGGTTCGCCCGTTCCTCCCCAGGGCCTGCCGCCTGCCCGCCGGGCACGGCCGGCGTTGCGTCGGAGGACGGCCGGCCGAGCACGATCAGCACGGCGACCACGGCGATGACCAGCACGGGACCGAGCCATCCGGCGGTGCGCCGGATGGCGTGCGGCCCACTTGCGCGGCGTACGGGCCGACGCGGAGCGGAACGGGCGGAGGGCTTCATGGTGGCTCCCTGGACACTTCTACTATCCGTCTTAGTACTATCCACTCTAGTACTATGATGATTCGTACGAAGCTGAGGAGGAGCACCATGCGGAGCTGGACGCCGCGCCGGCTGGCCGCCGCGGTGGTCGGTGGCGTCGTCACCGCAGTGGTGATCGCCGTGCCGACCGACCTGCTCGACACGCCCCTGTTCGGCCGCAGCGTTCCGGTGACCTGGTGGGCCTGGCCGGTCCTGGTCGTCACGGCGACGCTGTCGGGCCTGCTGCTGGCCACCTACGTCCGGCCTGCGGGCGCCACGCGGTCCCCTCGGGCGGAGCAACAGGTGGGCGCGGTGGGCGGTGTGCTGTCACTGCTGGCGGTGGGCTGCCCGGTCTGCAACAAGTTGGTGCTGCTCGCGCTCGGCACCAGCGGCGCGATGACCTGGTTCGCGCCGGCCCAACCGCTACTGGCCGCCGCCTCGATCGGCCTGCTCGGCTGGGCGCTGCGGCGGCGGCTGCTCGGTGAACGGCAGTGCCCGGTGCCCGCGTCGGGCGGAAGGGTCGAGCGGTGATCAGGCCCGGGCGCCGTGACCGCGGCGCGGAACGCTCCCTCGGCCCCTTGGAGTCCGAGGTGATGAACCGGCTCTGGGCAGCGGATGCCCCGCTCACGGTCCGGCAGATGGTCGACTCGCTCGCCGACAAGGGCCTGGCCTACACGACGGTGATGACGGTCCTGGACAATCTTCACCGCAAGGGCTGGGCGGAGCGGGACCTCGTCGGCCGCGCCTACCGCTACCGGCCCCGCATCGGCCGAGAGGAACACATCAGCCAGGTGATGGCCGACGCGCTCTCCTCCGCCAGCGACCAGCACGCCGCCCTCGCCCGGTTCGTCGACACCATGAGCCCCGAGGAGGCGGCCCTGCTGCGCGCCATCCTGCACGACCGGCAGGAGTCGACATGATCAGTCTCCTCCTGCTCGTCTGGGCAACTGCCGTCGCCGTGGCTGCGCCCCGCGCCATCGCCGCCCGGTCCTGGAGTCGGGCCGCCCCACGGGTCGCAGTCGGCCTGTGGCTCGGCGCCCTGGCTTCGGCAACCGGAGCCGGGCTGCTCGTCGCCGTGCCGCCAGCCGCGCTCGCCGCCGGCCTTGACGGCGTCGTCGAGGCCTGTGCCCGCGCGCTGGCCCGCCTCGGCGCTCCCAACGGGACCCTCGCCGCACTCGCCCTGGCCGCCACCGCCGTACTCGCCGCCCGCCTCGCGATCAGCGCGGTCGCCACCCTCCACGCGGCCCGACGGTGGCGGCGGCATCACCTGGCGGCGCTGTCCCCCGTGGCCCGACCAGGACCGACGGGCGGTTGCACCGTCGTGGAGCACGCCACGCCGATGGTCTACTGCCTGCCCGGCAGACCCGGACACGTTGTCGTCACCCGTGGCGCGCTCGACGCGTTGACCCCGCAGCAACTCGATGCGGTGCTGCGGCACGAACGCGCTCATCTACGCGGTCGCCACCACCTGCTCGTGGCCGTCGCGGCGGCCTTCCACCGGGCCCTGCCCGGGCTGCCCCTGGCCCGCGCCGCCGAGAACGAGATCCGCCGCCTCGTCGAGCACCTCGCCGACGACCGGGCCGGCGCACAGCACGGCCGCCACACCGTGGCCGCCGCCATCGTCCGACTCGCCGACACCACCCCCGGTCACGCCCTCGGCGCCGGCGGCACCGCCGTGGACCGGGTGCGCCGACTACTCACCCCCGCCCCACCCAGGTCGGCGGCACGGGGTCTGCTCGGTGCCGCCGCCGTCACCCTGCTCCTAATGTTTCCCCTGGTCACGACCGCGACAGCCGCGGGGATCGCCGTGCACGAGACCACCTGCTCACACTCACAGACCTCCGCCCGCGGCTGAGCCTGGGAAAGACCCGCTCACACCTCACCTGCCGGCCGATGCTGAGAGGCGGAAGGCCGACCGGGGCCGGCAAGACCACCCTGGTCAACCTGGTCATGACGCCGCCAAACCGAAAGGAAGCCGAAACGTGGACAGTGCGGACTGGGATGCCCGCTACGCCGACGCCCCCGAACTTGTCTGGACCGCCGAGCCGAACCGGTTCGTCGTCGAGGAGACCGCCGACCTGCCGCCGGGCCGGGCGCTCGACCTGGCCGCGGGCGAAGGTCGCAACGCGGTCTGGCTGGCCGAACGCGGATGGCGGGTCACCGCCGTCGACTTCTCCGCCGTGGCCGTGCGACGCGGCCAGGACCTTGCCCGCGAACGGGGCGTCGACATCGACTGGCAGGTCGCCGACGTCACCACCTACCGGCCCGAAGCCGGCGCCTACGATCTGGTGCTCATCGCCTACCTGCACCTGCCCCGCCCCGACCTGGCCACCGTCCTGCGGCACGCGGCCACCTCCGTACGCCCCGGCGGGTCGTTCGTCCTCGTCGCCCACGACCTGGCCAACCTCACCGCCGGCACCGGCGGCCCGCAGGATCCCGCGGTGTTGCCGACGCCGGAGATGGTGGTCGCCGAGCTGCCCGGCATGCAGATCAGCCGGGCCGAGACGGCCCGGCGTCCGGTCCGGGTGGGGGACGAGACGGTCGACGCCCTGGACACCGTGGTGGCCGCGACCCGCCCGTGACCGCTCCCTACAGGCGATCGCCCCGGCAGCACCCTGCCGCGATTCATCAGCCCACGCGGATCGAACAGCTGCTTCAGGCCCCGCATCGATGCAGCTCCTGGCTGTCGTTGTGGCAACCGGGCCTGACCTGAAGTGTTGGGGGCTTGGGTGTGCGCCGGGGGCAAAATCGACCAGAATTATGGTCGTTATTCATGGCGGACTGCGACTCACGCCCAGACAGCCGCATCAGCCGATGTCTGGCGCCGTGGGGTCTGGGCGACCGGGTCTGCCCTTGAGCCCAAGTGATGGGCTTCGCTTCCGGGCCGCTCCGCCACCAGCTTCCGCCAGCGCCGACCGCACCAGAATGGCTGGCGACTACAGGGTCAACCTTCGCGGGGCTGGCTCACGCCGAGGATGTTGCCTTCGCTGTCCTTGAACCAGGCGCCGCGCATCGTCGGAAACTCTGCGACGCCGTTGACTGTCTTGAGGCCAGGGAGATCGTATTCTTCGAACGTCACGCCGCGCCTCCGGAGGTCCGCCATCTCGGCGTCGAGGTCGGCGACCAGCCAGGCCGCCAACGTGTGGGGCGCCTGCCCGGCATTCGATGTGGGATAGATGAAGAACCGCGTTCCGCCGGAGTCGAAATGGACTGCGTCCTCGGCTTCCTGCGACATGGTCAGGCCCAGGGTATCGCGATAGAAACGCTTGGCCCGCTCCATGTCGTTTGCGGGAATGGCCGCCTGCACCGGTGCGTCTGTCAACATGATGGCTCACCTCCTACGACAGGGTAATCATCACCAGGCCGACAGACTTCCACTTTGCCATCATCGTGGCCGCTCTGGGCTCGCCACATGCACAGGTACGCCCGCCAGGCACCCGGTGATCTACCTCCTGACCCGGCCGTCCGACGAGAGGGCGTGCGACGGTCGCGGGTCCACCCGGGCATACCACTCCCGGATGGGGTGAGGTAGAAGGATCCTCCTTCCTGCGCCGGGTGCAGCCGGAGCAGGGCGTACAGGGCGGCTAGCGGCTCGGGCAGCTCGTCACGGCGCAGCCGGCCGTCCGGGTTGAAGACGGCCTGTTGGACCGGGGCCAGCACGACCCGGTGCTCCACCGACACCACCCCCGTCGCGCAGCCCCGACCCGGGATGCTCGGCCCGGGGCGGCAGCCTCCGCCCGGTCGTCACAGGTCGGCGCTGGCTCGTGCCGGCTCGGTGAGACCGGCAGGTGGGAGCAGGCACGACCAGCGACGCCAGGAACCGCCGAGCGCCCCTCCCTTGGGCCAGGCCGGTCCGCGATGCGGGGCGCCCGCTGTCCACCGCCGGCTCAGGTGCGGGCGCCGATCGGGGACACCTGGCAGAACCAGCCGCTGTGGGCTTCACCGGAGAGCCGAGCAGCACCTGCCGCACGGCGTGTCAGCGGACGTCGCCACTGACGTTCTGCCGACCCGGAAGCCGGTAGCGGAGCCAGGCGTTCTCATCGAACACCGGGACCGGACCGGCTTTGGGGATGTCCTCCATGTTGTCCATCCGGCGCGTCACTTCGAGTCGCAGGAGCTCCTGGTAGTCGCGCCCGAAGCCGGTGAGCTCTTCAATCCTCCGCTGTAGGGCGTCGCGCTCGTTCTCCAACGAGAGGATGGCATCGTGGTAGCGCTGGAGGGCCGCCTCCTCCGCCTGTCCGGCGGTCGCCTGGGCCTCCTCCACCAGCGACTGCGCCTCACCCAGGGCGCTCCCGACCAGCCGGTCCGCCTCGCGTCGAGCGTCCTCGATGTGGCCATCCGCGGTCTGCTGCGCCATTTCCAGCACGCGGGCCACCTGGCCGTCCTGCGCGCCCCCTTCGGCGCGCGCCCCGGCCTGCGCGCGGGCGCGCTCCAGGTCAGCCTGGAGCAGATCCCGGACCCGTTCGGTGTCCGCCTTCTCACTGATCACCCGCTGGAGCCTCGACCGCAGTTCTGACAGCTCGGCGTAGCCGGCTGCGCTGAGCCCGTCAGCCTCGTGGTTCGACGGGCCCTGCACGACCCTTCGGCGCAGCGATTCGTTTTCCTCGATCAGCCGGATGATTTCACGTTCGATTCCGTCGAGGAAAGCGTCGACTTCCTCCTCGTCATAGCCCCTCTTGCCGATCGGAGGCTTCTTGAAAGCGACGTTGTGGATGTCGGCCGGAGTTAGTGGCATCTTGGCTCCCTGGAGTTTGCCCGCGGTCACGGCGTCGCGCCGGACAGACTACCCCGGCCGGCGCAGAGGGATGGCAGCGCATAGACAACGTCGTCGTTACGAGCGGCCCTCGCGCAGAGCTACATCGGAGCGGACCACCCGCGCCCCTGTCCCCCGCCGTCAGCCGGCGGACCGACCGAAACAACCACCCGCGGTCGTGACGGTGCCTCAGATCTCGGGCCTAAGCTGGGCGGGCAGCTCAGCGGCACCGCAGTCGTTGTCCCTGCTGCCGTCACCACCCATGTCGTTCATCAAGCTCGACAGATGCTCCTGGAGGCGCTTGCGGTAGTCCTGGGCAAAATGATTGAGAGTGGTGATGTGCCGCTGCGTCTCCGCCACCTCGACGTCGAGGCCCTCAATGGCCTCCTTGTGGCGGCCAACGGCCTGCATCTCCGTCTCCCGTGCCTCGGCCTGCGATTCCTGAGCTATTCTCTCGATTGTCGCTCGGGTCCCCGACAGCAGTTCATCGGCTTCCGCACGCGCCTTGCTCAAATAATCGTCGGCGGTACGCTGCGCCATCATGAGCACCGGCAGGCTTCTGCCCTCGTCATCAGGCGCGACCTCCCTGGCCTGAGCGCGCGCCAACTCCAACTGTCGCTGCGCGTCCTGCGCGGCCTCCTCGGCGATCGCCCGCTCTCGTAGCAGCCGGGCCAACTGCGCATGCACTTCCTGCAACTCCAGGCCCAGCCGGCCGTGGCCGCCGTCGCCGGTCTCCACCTGCGCCCGCAGAGCACTGTTGTCGTCCGCAAGCCGTTGGATCTCACGTTCGACCTCGTCGAGGAAGGCATCCACCTCTTCCTCGTCGTATCCCCGCTTGCCGAGCGAGGGCTTCTTGAAGGCCACGTTGTGAATGTCGGCCGGCGTCAGAGGCATCGGAACTCCTTGGATCGGTCGCTGAGCGACATCGCCGTCGAGTCAGGGACCGGCTATCGTGCGGCGGATGTGGCAGCTTCTCGATCGCCGGCACCGTCACACGGTCGGCGGCCTTCGTCAGGCGGCACCGTACCGCAAACTCGATCTGCCTTTGAAGATCAGCATGCCGTTAGGGGCAACGTCCCCGCGCACGGCCGGCGGCGGATCCGGATCTCTGATCAAGGTGTAGTGAGCCGGCACTGGCCTGCGAGCAGTAGGTCACGTGCGGGGATGGCTGGTGATGCCGTCCAGGATGGTGATCAGGTTGTGGTGGAAGGTTTCCTCGGCGTTGAGGTGGGCGCCGTCGATGACGAGCCGGGCGATGGTGGGGTAGCGGCCCGTTTCGAGCATGCGTGTCAGGTAGGGCCCGAGGGCGGCCTGCCAAGCGGACACGTCGGTGCCGGTTGACCGGGCGGTGCGTCGCTCGGTGATCTCCCTGCGGAGTGCTCCGACGATGAACGCGTTGAGGGCGCCCACGGCCCGCTGGAGATCGTCGATACCGCGCACGCCAGGGGCCTGGCTGAGCGCCGCCGCGGTGGCTTCGCCCACGGCGAGCGCGTGAGGACCCAAGTGTGGCCTTGCGCCGAGCAGGTCGACGAACCACTCATGATCAAGAGCGGCGTCGCGGGTCCGGTGAACGATGGCCAGTACCGTGGCGCGCCACTCGGAGTGCTGGCCGGCCTCGGCGATCTGGGCATACACGGCGTCGACCATCAGGTCGAGAAGTTCGGATCTGTTGATCACGTAGTCGTAGAGCCGCATCGGACCGACACCGAGCTCTTTGGCGATCTTGCGTACCGACAGCTCCTCGAGGCCGTGTGCGTCGGCGATCCGGATTGCCGTGGCGGCGATCTTCGCGCGGCTCAGCGGCACCGGTGCCGCCCGCGGCTGAGGCTCGGGCCGTTCCCAGACGGGCAGCGGTGCGCTACCGTACGGCGTATCCATAAGATACAGCGTACGGTAACGGAGATGGTGATGCGAATTGCGATCGCCGGTGGTGGCCTCGGCGGCCTGACGCTGGCCCGGATCCTGCACCGGCACGGCATCGAGGCGGTGGTGTACGAACGCGAGGCAAGCCGGTCCGCGCGATCACAGGGCGGATCGCTCGACCTGCACCCGGAGTCCGGGCAACAGGCCCTGGCCGCGGCAGGTCTCGCCGGCCGGTTCCGGTCCGAGGCACGGCCGGAGGGCGAGGAACATCGCATCCTCGACCCGGCCGGACGCACCCTCGTGCACCACAAGCCACAACCCGGCTCATACTCCGGGCGCCCCGAGATCGACCGCAGCGCACTGCGTGATCTTCTGCTCGATTCGCTCCCCGGCGACGCGGTGGCCTGGCAGCACCGGCTCGTCGCGGCGACGCCACGACCCGACGGAGGCTTCGGACTGACGTTCGATGGCGGCCGCAGCGCCGACTGCGACGTCCTCATCGGCGCGGACGGCGCACGCTCGGTCGTCCGGTCGCTGCTGACCGACGCGACACTGTCCTCCGTGGCCACCTTGGCCGAGCTCACCATCAGCGACGTCGACCGGCGCCACCCGGATCTCGCCGATCTGGTCGGCCCCGGAAACCTCTGGTGCATCGGCGTGAACCAGATCCTGGCAGCACAACGCCTCGGCAACGGCAGCATCCGAGTCGGCATCTCCCTACCCGCGGACGATCGCCACCTCGACACCTACCGCAGCAAGCGTGCTCTGCTGGACATGTTCGACGGCTGGGACCCCAGCCTCACCGCACTCATCGAGGCCGGCGACAGCCCGCCGACCCCACGCAGGATCGAGGCGATGCCCACCGGTACACGCTGGGCCCACCAACCGGGCATCACCCTCATCGGTGACGCCGCGCACCTCATGCCGCCGGTCGGCGAGGGCGCCAACCAAGCCATGCTCGACGCCGCCGAACTCGCCGCCGAACTCGCCGCCGACCGCGCCGACCCCGACTCGGCGATCCAGACGTACGAGGAGGCGATGTTCACCAGGATCCAGCCGATCGCCGAAATGTCCGCACGAGTACAAGCAATGATGCTCTCCCCCACCGCAGCCGACGACATCATCCGCTTCTTCACGCCGCGGCCCGCCGAGCCGGCACCCGCAGATGGACAACGCGCAACGCAGCCGGCCTCGCCCTGACAGACCCTCCTGCCCTCGAAGATCGGATGTCCGCTCATCGGCGCGCCCGGATGGGTGCACCCGGGCGTTCACCTTCGTCGCCGGTATCGGGCCGGCCCTGACCCTCGTTCGCGCCCGGTCGCGAGCGACCGCGCGTGGACCGCCGCGTGATGCAGTCCGGGGCAAGGCCACCTTGCCTCTCGCCCTGGCTCAGGCCCACGGCGGCGGCTCAGAGCAGGACGGTCGAGAAGGATGCGGGCGACGAGGGCAGGGAAGGTACCGGAGTGGCCCCCCAGAAGGATCGGATCCAGGTACCGGACCGGGACGCGATCATGAACGGTGACCTTGCTGGCGCGGTCGCAGGAAACGCAGGCGACCAGGCACCAGATGTCGAGGAATTTGCCGTTGACATTGACGCGGAACTTCCCGTCGCCGGTGCTGACGAGGCCGGAATGGCAGTGAACGCAGCGGAATGCGAGCAGGGGAAGGCGCGTGAGCCGAACGGCCCAGGACAGAACGATATGAGGACGCGTAGACATGATCTCTCTTAAGACCTGACGGAGGGCATGGGAAAGAGCCGACGGCGACGTCGGCGACCGATGCGCGGGGATGGTGTCAGGTCTAAAGAGCAGGCGGCGTCACGCGGGGTGAAGTCCTCTCGTGAGTGGGTCGGAGAAGAAGATCCAGTTGCAAGGTAGGGCGGGACGGGCTGGCGAGGCCACCAATTTTTGTCCTGGTGCCGAGCACAGGGGCGGGGTCGGCGTCGACCACGCGCCGATCGCCCGCGCGGCCCTTTCCGCCGTAGTCCGTCCACCCCCGGTGGGACTTGTTCCTCCCGCTGGCCTTCGCCCTGTCCTCCGGCAGCCTCGCGGGGGACGCCTACCTGCCGCGGCGGATCGGTGAACAGAGGATAGAAAGCCGCCTCGAAAGCCCGAGCCCGGACATCCGTCGTCGTCACGGCGGCGCTCGCATCGCGGCTGATCCGGACGACGGTTCAGCTGACGATTCGCCCGATCCGCCCCGTACGACGCCGAACGGTGCCACGATGCCGGCAGGGCGTGCCGGCGGTGGCCGCCCCCCAGTCGAGAGGGGTCGACGTGAGCACCGTCCCGCCGGGCACGCCCTGCTGGGCCGACCTGGCCACCCGGATCTCGCCGAAGTGTTCCACATCCCCGGCGCGATGGCCTGGAACGAGCTGGTCACCCCCGACCCGGAGGGCGCGAAGGGCTTCTACGAGCTGGTCCTCGGCTGGCACCCGGACGACCAGCCGATGGGAACGATCACCAACACCGGCTGGCGGCACGGCGCGCAGATCGTGGCGGGGCTGATGCCGCTCGGCGACGACTTTCCGGAGAATTCGTCCGCCTACTGGTCGGTGCACTTCTCCGTGGTCGACGCGGACGCGGCGGCCGCCCGCGCCGGCGAGCTGGGTGGCACCATCCTGGTCCCGTCTCGGGACAGCCCGGCCTGCCGCTCCGCCGGCCTCCGCGACCCGCAGGGCGCCCTCTTCAACGTCATCGCCCTCGCCCGCACCGGTGCCGGCTGACGGCCGTCGGCTGTCGGCCGTCGGGCCCGCCCGCCGCCATTCCGCCGAGAGTTGCCCGAGCAGAGGAAGCGAAGCCGAAGCCATGACAGATATCCCACCGGGAGCACCCGCCTGGGTTGACCTGGTCACCACCGACCTCCCCGGCGCGGCGCGCTTCTACGCGCCCTTGTTCGGCTGGGCCGTCGCCGAGGCGGACCGGCAACCCGCGGCTGACGGTCACCTCGTCTTCCACCAGCAGGGCAAACCGGTGGCCGGTGCCGGGCTGGGGGCCGGCCCGCAACGGCCGCCTGCCTGGATGCCCTACCTGGCGACCGACGACGCCGAGGGGGCCTGCCAGCGGGTGACCGCCGCCGGCGGCCGGATCCTGACCGAGCCCTTCGACGTCCCCGGCTCCCGGCGGACGGCGCTCTTCGCCGACCCGGCCGGGGCGCCGTTCGGGGTGTGGCAGTCGCTCGGCATGCCGGGGGCCGAGGTGTTCGACGTGCCCGGCTCGCTGACCTGGGCCGAGCTGACCACGCGGGAGTGGGACCGGGCCAAGGAGTTCTACGGGTCGGTGTTCGGCTGGGCGGCGGACGACCAACCGATGGGCTCGATCACCTACACCACCTGGCAGCTGGACGGTCGTCCCGTCGCCGGGATGATGCCCATGATCGGCGAGGACTGGGGTGACCTCCCGTCCCACTGGATGGTCTACTTCGCGGTCACCGACACCGACAGGTTCGTCGCCGAGGCGCTCGGGATGGGCGCGACGGTCGCCGTCCAGCCGACGGACCTGACGCGGGGCCGGTTCGCGGTGCTCACCGATCCACAGGGGGTGTTCTTCTCGATCCTCGGGACTACTCCGCGCGCTGGTTCTGGCGTTGCGTGACCTGGACGATCAGGCGCGGGTGTCGGCGGCGAGGAGGCCTGGCTACACCGGCCGGGTTGACGCCGCCACCCCGCTCGTCACTCTCGTCGCCGATCGGGCACCGCGGATACGGCCCATGGCGCGCTCACGGATGCCGTGCTTTGTCAGCGGCTACCGGAATGCGGGCCAGTGCTCCGTCCTTCAGGGCGGGGGTGAAGGCCCGCGCTGGGAGGGCCGTCAGGCCCGAGCAGTGCCTTAAGCCGGACGGTTCTGCTGCTCGATGTACTGCTTCACGGCACTCAGCGGTGCCCCTGCGACGGAGCCCGCGAAGTACGAGCCCGACCAGAGTTTGTTGGCCCGGTAGTAGTGGCGTACGAGGTCGGGGAACTCCTGCCGCAGGCGGCGCGACGACACGCCTTTGAGGCTGTTGACCAGCCGGGCCACGGCCACTTTGGGCGGGTAGTTGACCAGCAGATGCACGTGGTTGTTCTCGCCGTTGAACTCGAC